>VXMQ01000083.1 GCA_009841015.1 Candidatus Palauibacter denitrificans
TCGAGGGCTACACGCACGAGGAGATCGGGACGATGCTCGGCATCAAGGCCGGGACCTCCAAGTCGCAGCTCTTCCGGGCGCGCAGCCGCCTGCGGGAGAAGCTCGCGGATTTCGCCGGAGAATGGGCATGCTGAAGGATCGCACGGACGACGCGAGCCGCTTTGCCCGGTTCGTCCGCCGGGAGGCGGCCGATTACCACGACCCGCCGGAGCCCCCCGCCGAGGCGATGTGGGCCGGGATCGAGGCGCGGCTTGAAGCGCCGGTCGAGGCACCGCCGGTGCCGGATTCGCCCGGGATGGTGGACATGACGGGCGCGGCGCCCGGCGTTGGCGGTGCCGTCGATCGCGGCGACGATCACCCCTTCGATGTGCTGGGCTACCACGACCCGCCGTCCGCGCCGCGCGAGGCGATGTGGGAACGCATCGAGGCCGAGTGGGTCGCGCGGCAGCCGCAGGACCCCGGGGTGCGCACGGCGGCTCGCGGCCCGCTGCGGCTGATCGTGGCCCGGACGCTCGGGCGGCGGCCCGGCCGGACGACCGTGTGGCTGACGGGCGCCGCCGCGGCTTCGGTCGCGCTGGCCGTGGCGCTGGACCGCGGCGCGCAGCCCCCGGTGCCCGCCGAGCCGGAAACCGTCGCCGCGACGACGACGGCGCGGACCACGACGGCGCCGGTGACGGCGACGCCGCTGTCGGTCGCCGCAACCGACTCCGGGCCCCTCGCGCCGACGGCCGCCGAGGAGGCGCTGGCGCTTTCCGTCCTCGAGGAGCCGCTGGAGACGAACCGGCAGTTCGCCGCGGCCGATCCGCCGCCGGCCGCCGACCCGGCCCCGGCCGCGGCTGCGGCCGCCACGCCGGGCCGGCCCGAAGCGGACCCGCCGGTCCGCGACGCCACCGCGGAATACGACATGTCCCGGATCTCCCGTCACCTGGACCGGACCCAGGCCCTGCTCGTCGCGTTCCGCACGGATATCGGAACCGACGAATCGCAGCGCGACCTCGCCAGGTGGGCGCGCGAGTTCCTGGTCGAGACCCGTTCGCTGCTCAACACGCCCGCCGCGGAAGGCCAGCGGGAGCGGGCACTGCTGCAGGATCTCGAACTCGTCCTCGTGCAGATCGCGCGCCTCGGCCCGGACGCCCCGGACTTCGAGCGCGAACTGGCGCGCGAGAGCGTGGAACGGCAGGGGACGCTGATGCGGCTTCGGTCCGTGAGCGGCACATGAAGCGGCACGTGAATGAACCGTATGGAGGCATGATATGAATAATCGCGTAAGACACCTGACGTGGACCGGGCTGCTGCTGGCCGGCCTCACGATCGTGGACGCCGCCCCCGCGCGCGACGCGCTGCCCGTGCTCGGGGCGGGGGCTCTCGCTGGGCAGACTGTCCGGCAGGAAGAGGTGGCGCGATTCCTCGAGGCGCGCCGCGCCATCAACGCGGAGGAGTTCGAACGCGCGGTGGCGCTCTTCCAGGCCGTGCGGACCGAATCCCCGATCGTGACGCCCCGGTTCGAGCCCGATTCCTACTACTGGGAGGCGTTCGCCCGCTATCGCCTCGGCGACTTGGCCGAGGCGCGGTTGCTGCTCGAAATACTGATGGTCGGATTTCCCGAGGCCCGGCCGCCTGAAGCTCGTCAGGGCAGTCGCCCAGCCAGGGAGGCCGGGCGGCTGTACCACGACGCGCGGGCCCTGGGATTCGAGATCCGGAGCCAACTCGCGTCCCAGGGCGACGCCGACGACGCGGAGCGGCTGCTGCGCGAAGCGGAGGAGACCCTCGATATCTCCGCCACGACGCCCGGCTTTCGCGTGATGCCCATGGAGGTGGCGGGCCGCACCGTCACGCTTCCCGTACGAGTGGCCGACCTGACGGCTCTTCCGGACTCGGTAGCCGCCGATTCGCTGGCCGACGCACAGGGCGAGCCGGACCCACAGGACCCACAGGACGCGGATGACTACCTCCAGCGGTTGGCGGAGTCCTCGGAGAGGCTCACCGATTTCGAGCGGCAGGTTGCGGACTACCAGCGGCTGGCCTCGGACGTCGATCTGCTGCGGGTCGATTGGCAGCGGGCGGAATACCAGGAGGCCCTGCGCGCCGCGTCGCAGGAGCGGGGGACGTGCGACGACGTGTCGGTGCAGCTGGCGGCGCTCGAAGCGGTCATGCGCTACGAGATCAACCGCATGCAAGTGCTTCGCGGCGTCCTGGCCCGTGACGACGAGTGCTCGGTGCGGCTCCACGAGGAGGCGGTCGGACTCATCGCGAGAGAGGGAACCGGGGACGCCGAAGACGTTCTCCTCGGCATCATCGAGACCCATTCGGAGAGGTCCGTCCGCAGGCACGCGCTGCAGGAAATGTGGCGTTTCAAGTCCTGGGACGCGTACCAGGTGCTCAAGCAGACGCTGGAGGACTCGGACGACTACGCCCTGCAGAGCGATGCGATCGAAGCCCTCCGCAGGAGTGCGTACGAGGGGACGACGACCGGTGCCGCGTGGATGCAGTACGGACTCCGCAACGGCGCCGTGAATGCGCTCGTCGACGCGGCCCTCGATGACTCCAAGTCGGAGAGCATCCGCAGCGCGGCGATCAGAGCGGTAGGCCGTCGGGATGACGTGCAGGCCGCCGCCTTCATTCCGCTCTACGAACGGCTCGATTCGGATGTTCTGAAGGGCTCGGTATTCTGGGCCGTGCAACGAAAGGTGCGCGAAGAAGAGGACATGGAGACGGCCGCCTGGGCGCGCTCGGTGGCCTTCGACGCGGAGGAGTCCGAAGACGTGCGCGAGGAAGCCTTCACCGCGTGGGCGGGTCACCCGACGGTGACGGTGGCGTACCTCGCCGACCTCTACGAAGAGATTTCGGAGCCCTTCCTGAAGATGCAGGCCATCTACGCCATCTTCGAGCGGGCCGATGCCGACTCCGGCGCCCCCAGGGTCCTGATGGAACTGATCCGCAACGAACCGGACCAGGAGGTGCGCGAGCGCGGCATCTACTGGCTCGGCCGCACCGGATCGGAGGAAGCAGTCGACTTCCTCCTCGAATTGCTCACCCCCCCGGCCGCCGACACAGTGAGTCCTCCGGCCACCGATACGGTCTTCCGGCGACCCGGTTGAGACCCAGCGTTCCCCTGCTGGCCGCCCTCGCCGCGCAGGCTTGCCATTCGGCGGGGGCGCCGGCGGGCACGCTGCACTCGGATTCCGCCGGCGTGGCGGTCGCTACGGCCGTCGAGCCGGCCTGGGGACCCGGCGAAGGCTGGACCGTGGGCGAGCAGCCGCTGCTCCAGATCGGGACCGCGATCGGCGATCCCGACTACCAGCTCGACGGGGTCGTAGGCGCGGTGCGCCTCAGCTCCGGAGACATCGTCCTCGGCGACGGGGGCTCCGGCGAACTCCGCCGCTACGATGCCGGCGGGACGTTCGTGTGGCGCGCGGCCGGAGAAGGCGAAGGCCCCGGCGAACACCAGTTTCTCTCCTACCTGGGCGCGCTCGCCGGCGACTCCCTGGTCTCGTACGACCTCGCGCTGCAACGCGTGCAGATCTTCGACGCGGAGGGCGAACTCGTCCGTACGCTCCCCATCGAGTCGCCATGGCGCGGATCCATGCCGCGGCGGGCGCTCGGCGTGTCGGGTCGCCATCTCGTCGTGTCCTTCGCGGATCGGACCGAGATGCCGGAGGGAGGGGTCGTGAGATGGCCCCACATCCGAGTCGCAACAGTCGATCTCGCCGACGGAGCCGTCGAGGCGGTCTCGAACTTCCCCGGCGCCGAGCAGGTGGTGGAGGACTACGGCGAGAGCGTCGCCTTTATGGCCTACGACTTCGGGAAGGGGCCGCGGTTCGCCGTCACTCCCGGGAGGCTCGCGGCCGTCGATACGGACGCGTTCAACATACGATCGATCTCCCTCGGGGACGGCGGGACTGAGCGGATCCTCCGCCGTGACATCGCGCCCACTCCGGTCACGAGCGCCCACGTGGACGCGGAGATCGAGGCGTACATCGAGACGAACGTGACCTACGGCGGTGTCTCGCGCGAACAGGCGGAGGAGATGGGGCGGCGTCGCCGCGAGGATCCGAGGGCCCCGACGCTCCCGGTCCTGCGCTCCATCCGCCTGGATGAGGCGGGGAATCTCTGGGTGGAACCGTTCTTCGGCGCAGGGATCGACGTCGGGCCCTTCGAGGTATTCGCCGCCGACGGCGCGTGGCTGGGCGCCGTCTCCGTGCCGTCCGGGTTGCGGCGGGGGTTCACCGCGGACATGGCCCCCGGCCTCGAGATCGGCGACGACTACCTGCTCGGCGTATGGAGCGACGCCCAGGGCATCGAATACGTCCGCCTCTATTCCATCGACAAGTCATGACGGTCCGCCGCCGGCCCTCCGCGCCTGACGCGGTCTCTCTCGCCTGCGTGATCGGTCTCGCCGTCGGCGCCTTCCGGGCCGGCGATTGCCTGGCGGTTCAGCGGGGTGCGGTCGTGCGTGACAGCGCCGGGATCCGGATTGTCGAGAACAGGGACCCGCGGTGGCCTCCCGGGGCCGGCTGGCGGATCGGAACGGAGCCATCGCTCGCGATCGGTACGGCGCTCGGCGACGAGCCGTACCTCTTCCAGCGCATCGTTGCGGCCAGGCGGCTCGGCGGCGGCGCCGTGGTGGTCGCCGAGAGCGGTGCGGGGGAACTTCGCTTCTTCGACCGCGACGGGGTCTTCCTGCACGCGGCCGGCGGCGCCGGCGAGGGACCGGGCGAGTTTCGGTTCCTGTCCGCGGCGTGGACGTGGAGCGACACGATCGCGGCCTACGACAACGCGCTCCTGAGACTGTCCGTCTTCGCGCCCGATGGCGGTCTTGTGGGAACCCATTCCTTCCGGCCGGCGGAGGGAGCGGGGCGCCCGGCCGCCCAGATGCGTTTTGAGGACGGAACGCTGCTGGTGCTGAGCGCGCCATCCGGAATGGTGCCCACGGGCCGGGGATTGCTAGAGGGCGCTGCCTGGAGACTCGATCGATACGCCCGGGACGGGACCTTCCTTGGCGAGATCGCCCCGTTGCGGGAGTCCACCCGCTGGGGTCACGACATTTCGGGCCTGCCTCCGATGTACCTGCCGCTCTCGCTCGGGCTGGGGCTGTTCGCCAGTGCCGGCAACGCCGTCTATGCGGGCGACGGAGTCGAGCCGAGCATCCGCCGCCTGGAGAACGACGGAACCGTAACCGACCTGATCCGCTGGCCCGCGCCCGAACGGCGCGTAACCGAGGGCGACAAATCACGTTATCGCACGGCGAATGCGACCCCACCCCCGGCCTTCCATCCCGACGCCTGGTCGCGCTACCTGCGCGAAGTTCCGTTTCCGGCGGCGATGCCGACCTACAGCCGGCTTGTGGTCGACGCCGGGGGCGGCCTTTGGGCGCGGCGGTTTACCGCACCGGGGGAGGAGTCTTCGGCATGGTACGTGTTTGCCGAGGATGGCGTCTGGCTCGGCGAGGTCGATATGCCGAGGGGCGTGCGCGTACTGGAGATCGGGGCCGACTACGTGCTCGGAGTGCGGGTGGAACACCTCGGCGTGGCCTCCGTTGTCACGTTCCCGCTGCACCGCGACGACCCCTGAGACGAGTTGCTGCGCCCACCGGTCGCCGATACCGTGCCGGAACGACCTGGATAGGACACACCAAGGGAGTTCCCATGAAGTTCGCGCGCGCGGTGCCCGGCATGATCCTGCTCCTCGCCCTCGCCGTGACGGCGGCCCCGAGCGCCAGCCAGATGATCGAGGGGCCCGACGGACCGGTCGAGTTCGTCGGGTTGCAGGAGTGGACCGCGCGCGAACTCTTCGACGCGATCCAGGAACTGGCTCCGGAACTGCCCTTCCACGCCTGTGCGGCCGTCATGGAGCGCGACCTCGGATTCGCCGACGCGGCGGCCATGTCGTACCGCACCACGGGGTCCGACGAGGTCTACACCGTCGTGGTCGGCGTGGAAGACGCCACACGCGTCCGCCCTCGCACGATCGGCAGCGACACCCTCATCCTGCCGGAGGCACTGGAGAGCCTGAAGGCGTTCGCGGGAGAGAACCCCGGGCTGCTGAGTCTGGCGGCACAGGTGCTCTACGTGCGGGGCGATGCCGATCGCACAGCCGAGGTGGCTGAGCGGACAGGAGTGGACGCCGAGGCTTTCGCCGAGGTTTGGAGCCTGCTCGACCGCGCGGACCGGAGGCGCGACGACCGCCTCGCCCTCGAACTCCTGGCGAGGGATTCCTCCTGGGAGACCCGCGAGGTCGCCGCGTTTGTGCTCAGCAACTTCGCGGATCGCGACGCGACGTGGCACGCGCTCGTTCTCTCCCTGACGGATCCGCAGGGTCGAGTCGCCGCAATGGCCGCCGGTGTGCTTCGGGGGCTGACGGTCACCGGCGACTCGCCCAGCCCGGTAGACTGGACTCCGGCGGAAGAGCCTCTGCAGGCGCTCTTCGACGGGACGAACCCGTGGCACTTCGCCACGACCCTCCAAGTCCTCGTCGCGACGGACATCGAACCCGAGTTCGGCCGGCGGCTGGCCCGCGAACGACCCGACCTCCTGCTCGCGTTCGCGGGAGCCGAGCACCGCGGGACGCGCGCTTCGGCCATCGCCTTCCTCCAGGCCATTAGCGGCAAGGACTTCGGCACGGACGTCGAGGCCTGGACCGCATGGATCCACGGCCAGCCGAACTGACGTGAACGGACTGACGCGCAACCAAAGCCGACGCTGACCGTGTCCCCGGTTCGGCAAAGACTGAACCGATCCGGGGAGAGAGTCATGCGTCAGCGGTCCCGTGCAGGTGTGCGCCTTCCACTCGCGGCCCTTGCCGCCGCCCTTGTCGCCGCCTGCGGTGGGGGTGACGCCGCGGGACCCGGTGTGTTCACGCCCGAACTCATCAGCACGGCGGCCGTGCCGCTGAGCGAGAGCGAGGAAGTCGCGCTGCTCGCGAACGAGCGCGCGGCCTGCGTCATCGATTCGTACGAGGGGCAGGTCCGCTGCGTGGACGGGGAAGGCGTCGTCGTCGGATTGTTCGGGCGCGAGGGCGAGGGCCCCGGCGAGTTCATCGATCCCGCGTATCTCACCCGCGGCGAGGCGGGAACCGTCGGCGTGGTGGATTCCGACTTGGGCCGCTTCACGGTCTTCGAGCCGTCAGGCGCCTGGGTGTTGGATGTGATGCTGCCGGAGGTATTCCAGCCCTTCCCGTCGTTCGAGGCCGCCGTTTCAGGCGTGTCGCTGGACTACATGGTGATGCTCGGCCGGATGTCCGGATCGCTGATGACCCGGTACGACGTGAATCTCGCCTCCGGGGAGGTCGTGGGGCAGGCCGAGTCGCCGCCCGGTCCGTGGGACATCGAGTGCGGGCAAGTCGTCTACGGCATCCCGGACCCGGCGGGGGGCTGGGCGTTCGTGGCCTGCGATGGGCACCTGATCTTCGTCGACGGCGCCGAAGACGCCACCGTGCTCCGCGCGCCGATGTACGTCCCGGAACTCCCGAACGAGCGGGACGTGGCCCGGACGGAAGAGGAACTCCTGGCCTTGAACCGGTCGCAGGGGCTCCCGCGCACGCCCGCCATGGACGAGGGGTTGGAGCGCTATCGCGCCACTCCCAAGAACTACTACCTGCGCGCGGGCGAGCAGTTGTTCGACGACGCCAACCGTTACTGGATTGCCACCCAGCGCGACCAGCACGAATGGTCCTGGCTGGACGTGTACCAGGATGCCGCGTACCTCGGGTCCGTGCGGGTCCGGGACCGGCTCCGCGCCTTCGACCTCCTGGGCTCGACGCTGGTCGTGCTGGTGGACCGGCAGGTCGGCCCGGACGACGGCGACGGGATTCCCGATCGAGCCCTCGACTGGTACGACATCGCCGACCTCCCCTTCGCTCGGTGAGGCGCCGCGCACTCGTGCCGAGCCGTATCCCGACGCCGATCCGCATGCCAATCCTGGCGGCGGCCGTTGCCGCCTGCGGGGGAGACCCTGGGCTCACCGAAGACATCGGGGTCCAGATCCGGGACAGCGCCGGCGTGCGGATCGTCGAGTATGCCGGCCAGCCGGAGGGCGAGGCGCCCTTCGCCCTCGCGACGGAACCGCGGTACCGGCACGGCGCGAACCCGGGCGACTACGAATTCCAGTTCGTCGACGCCGGCCGGCTCCTGCCGGATGGAAGCGCCGTCGTCGCCTGGTACAGCGGCATGGTCGTCCTGAGTCCGGACGGCACGACGCACGAGGTGCTCGCCACCGCCGGAGAGGGACCGGGCGAAGTCATCTCCCCCCACGCGGTGTTCGTCCTGGGCCGGGACAGCGTCCTCGTGCCCGATGATCGTCTGTCCCGCCTCACCCTCTTCGTCGGCGACTCGGTCGCGCGCATCTCGAGCCTCCCTCGGGCGGGGCACTTCGGCGTGGCCGGGATCGGTGTAGCCGGCGAGTTGCTGCTCTGGAACCGACACCCCGCCAGTCTCTGGATCGACATCGACACCGAGTGGCTCGCCGGCCACATGACCCTCTTCGATACCGAGACCGGCGCCCTCGACACGGTCGCGTCGTACGACCACTTCCCGAGGCAGCGGTCGGGGGAGGAAGCCCCGATCATCCGGCCCATGGGCGAGGTCACGGTGGCCGCCGGGCGGTACGTCTACACCCGGTCCGACAGACCCGAGATCAGCTGGCGTCTGCCCGACGGCACGGTCGCCCAGATCGTGCGCTGGCGGCCCGAGCCCAACCGGCTGGCCGCGGAACTCCTGGAGCACGGCGAGACCTACATCCGGATGCTCTACCGCAGGAATCGTGTAGGGTCCGAAGCTCGGCGCGAGGATATCATCCAGGAAGAAATGGCCGCGTACCGCGCGATGATCGGCCAGCCGGTCCCGTTCTTCGGCACCCCCTTCGCCGACGCCGACGGCAACGTCTGGCTGCCCTCCTACCGCCCGGCCTACCCGGAAGAGGGCTCCCCCTACACCGTCATCTCCCCCGACGGCGAGTGGCTGGGCCAGATCGAGACCCCGCCCCGCTTCCGAATCCTCGACGTGACCGAAGACCTCGTCCTCGCCGCCCTCCGCGACCACCTCGACGTCGAAAGCGTCGCCGTGTACGAACTGACCCCGAGCCCTCCGCGGTAGGCACGCTGACCAGCGTCATGCCATGATCGCCTCGGCCTGAGCACGGAAACCGGCCACGCCCTTGTCGAGCACAGCCGGCAGTGGCGAGTGCTCCCGCAGGGTCGTCGCCAAGTCGGGGTTGATCCAGGCTATCGTTTCGAGGATGCCCCGATGGCTTCGGTTGAGGTTCCGGTCCCAGACGGCCTCATGGTGAGAGACGCGGTTACGCAGGTCGCAAAGTGGATCCAGGGCGTGGAAGATCCGGCTGCGCGTGCGCCTGGCTTCGGGTAGATGCGGGAATCCCCGTGTCGCCAGTCCGGGCCAGAGGCGCGGCCCGCCCGCGCGCCCCTGCTCATAAGGCGTCCTGCACAGGCTCGCCCAGAAACCGAACCCCAAGGCCGAGACAAGCCGGCCCTCGGTCATCGGGCGGCTCCGCCTCGCGATCGTTTTCCTTGCCTTCTCGACGGCCAGCCGCTCGTGATCGGCAAGCAGCGAAGGTCGAGCATCGAGCCAGCATGGAACCTTGTCGAAACTGAGCCTGGTCTCATCGACGATCCTCTTGAAAATCCAGAAGAGGCGGTTTCGGACGGTAATCTCAAGGGTGTGAAGCGCCGGTTGGAGGGCGCTGCACAGCGCAAGGTTCCACAGGTATCTGGCCACGCTGTCGACGTCGTCGGCGTCCCCGGGTAGGGCGTAGGCGTTCAGCCGCTCCGCTGAAAGCGCGCTTCGAAGGCTTCCGATGGATAGCATAACAACTCCGCAAGTTGCGTTATGGGTGAGCTTTGACGATACTTCACGCGTAATTCCTCAGGTCGTCCTCTACTGCTTAAGGCCTTCGGGTGCAGCAAGACGCTGGGGTAAGGGCCCCGGGGGCGTTTCGTCCTCGGGGCTCTTGGGTTAAGGGAAGGGTGTAGCGGTCCCGGAGCCTCCACCTCGCGCTCGCGGGGCGCTCGGCGTCGGCGCGACCCATCCGCGCAACCAAGGCGTCGTTGATCGTGTCTCCGGTTCGGTGCGGCTGAACCGACCCCGCCTTCCTTCCCTGGACACGTCATGACAATCCGAATGGCGCGAACGATGCGGACGCCTGGCAGCCCGTGGCGAAACCCTGCGTCAGCGCCGAGAGCGGCGAGGCGCTCGCCTGACAAGGCGCGACGAGGGAGCATAGCAGCGCTATGTGAGCGAGGAGCAACGCCGAGCGTAGCGTTACAGGCGAGATGCAATCGCCGCTCGAACGCAGCAGGGGGTTTGCCACGGGCTGCCTTGGCCACGCCCGCGCTCATCCTCGGCTCCCTCTCTGCGGCGTGCGGCGGCGGCGACGACGGTGGTGGGCTGCAAAGCACGGTGCGTGACAGTGCCGGGGTCACGATCGTCGAAAACCAGCGGCCTCCGCTCGACTCGCGGCTGGGGTGGCGGGTTGGTCTTGAGGCCACCGTGTCGATCGGGACGGCGGAGGGTGACCCTGCCTACGAACTCTTCCGCGTCGGCGGCGCGATGCGCCTCTCGGACGGACGGATCGTGGTTGCCAACGCGGGGGCCGGCGAACTCCGCGTGTACGACGCGAACGGCGTCCACCTCGCGTCGTGGGGTGGCCAGGGCGACGGTCCCGGCGAATTCGGAGCCATGGCTCCAAGTGGACTGGAACCGTGGCCGGGCGACTCGCTGATGGCCAGAGATCCGTTCAGCGGCCGGATCTCGATCTTCTCCACGGATGGAACGTTCGGCCGCGCTCTCAGGCCGGAAGGCGGCTACCGGTCGGTCGTCGGACCGCTGACCGACGGGAGCGTCTTCGCCGCCACTCTCACGACGTTCGAGCGCGGTGAGCCGGGCACCTCGGAGATCATCCGACCGGATGTGGAGTATGGCATCCTCCAGGCGGACGGGAGCGTGCAGCGGGATCTGGGAGCGTACCGCGGATCGGAACTGTACATGGTCAACACGGTCGACGGGTCGCCTTTTCCCCGCCCCTATCCCTTCCCCCGAAGCTCGTTCCAGTTCACGTGGGGGGATCTGGTCGTCATCACTACCAACGACCGCTACGAGATCCGCGCGTACCGGCCCGACGGGTCGCTGGCGAGGATCGTCCGCCGCGACCACGAGGCCCGCGCCCCCACCAGGGGCGACCTGCGGGACGCCGTGGCCCGGCAGAACCCCGACCGGCCCGAGGCGCTGGATGAGGTCGGCGACATGCCGCTCGTCGATGCGTTCCCCGCCTTCGGCCGGGCGCTCGTGGACCGGCTGGGCCACCTGTGGATCGAGGAATACCGGCTTCCCGGGGAGGAGCACCGGCTGTGGACCGTGTTCGATCCGGAAGGGCGCGCCCTCGGCCTCCTCGAGATGCCAGGGAGCTTCCGCGTCCGGGAGATCGGCGAGGACTACATCCTCGGCACCCGGACCGACGACCTCGGCATCGAGTACGTCGAGTCCTGGCCCCTCGACCGCTCCGGCTCATGAAGCCCGCAATTCCGGTCGCGGTCGCGCCGCTCACGGTCGCGCTGCTCGCGGGCGTCGCCGCGTGCGCGGATGAAGCGGATGAGGCCCCCGCTCCTCCTCCCGAGATCCCGGTCTTCGAGGGGGCGATCGACCTCGAGATCGGCGAGGTCGAGGGGGAAGATCCCTACCTGTTCACGAGAATCGGCTCGGTGGTGGCGGACGACCGCGGGCGGGTGATCGTCGCGGACTACCAGACGCACGAGGTGCGGGTGTTCGAGGCGGACGGGCGCTTCGCCTTCCGTTTGGGAGGCCAGGGGGACGGTCCCGGCGAGCTGACGAACCCCTGCTGCATGACGTTCGGGCCCGATGGACTCCTGTGGGTGCGGGAGAGCGCCCGCTACAGCGCGTTCAGGCTCGGCGACGACGGCGCGGAGTACGCGCGCAGCCTCAGGAGCGTCAACGCCTCCTTCAACCTGGTCGCTCCGGTCACCTTCGACGCCGAGGGCCGGCTCGTGGACCTCGGCATGGCGGCCGGCGAAACCCGGCTCACGCGCTTCCACCTGGGTCCGGGCATGGCCGTGGACACGGTCCCGATGGCGACGGCCGACGAGCAGGCCACCGGCTTCAGCCCCGTCGACATCAGGATAGGAGATCAGGCCGCCACATTCTTCGTCTACCAGCCCTTCGGTCCGCTGTGGATTCACGGGCACGGGCCGGGCGGCTGGTGGGCCACGGCCGTCAACTCCGCGTACGCGATCGCGCTCCACCATCCCGACGGGAGCACGTCGCGCCTCGAGGCGCCGCTGCAGGGACCGGAGTTGAGTCCGGACGAGCGCCGCCGCGCGCAGGCCCGGATCGACCAGGAGAAGGAGAGGTTCGACCTGCGCGACCATCCGTTCGGTGTCCCCGACCGCAAGCCGGTCCTGGCCGAACTCTTCTTCGACCGCGCCGGCCGGCTGTGGGTGGAGAAGACCGGGGTCGACGGAGATGAGATGCGCGAGGCCGACGTCTACCGCGAGGGCACGCTGGAGGCCCGATACCGCTGGCCGCGCCGCGTCGAACACCTCGCGTATCCCGCCTGGGCCACCGAGACGGAACTCTACGGCACGACGCGCGACTCTCTCGACATCTGGCGCGCCGCCCGCGTCCGCTTCACCCGAATCCCGTAGCGGGAGGAACGCATGAACAACGTCCGGAAGACAACGATCCTGGCGGCTGCGGCCCTGTGGATCTGGTGCGACCCCGCGTCCGGCCACTCGCTTCAAGACTTCCACGTACGCGACAGCGCGGGCGTCGAGATCGTCGAGAACCGCGGCGATATCCCGGAGTTCGGCCTGCCGGGGCCGGCGACGTTGCGCCTGGGAAGACAGGACGGTCCGCCCGAATACCAGATGTTCCGCGTCCCCGACGCCGTTGAACTGGACGACGGCTCCGTCGTCGTGGTGAGCCAGATCGAACCCCTGATCCGCATCTTCGCCCCGGACGGCACGCTCCGGGCGCACTTCGGCTCGCTCGGCGAAGGCCCGCGCGAATTCGGTCTCCCGCAGAGGGTGTGGAAGGCGGGGGCGGACTCCCTCGTCATCTATGACTGGCGCAATCGACGGCTCGCCTACTGGACCGCGGGCGGGAGCTTTCTCTCGGTGAACCCGATGCGCCCGCTCCCGGCCGCCCCGCTGCCCGGCGGGCGCTTCCGGGATGGGAGCGTGCTCGTCACCAGCCTGCTGATGACGCGAGAGCGGGACTTCGCCTGGTCGCCGCTCATCGGCCTCCGCTACGCCGGATCCGGAGCGCTCCGGGACACGGTGTTCAACGTCCCGGGATGGCACCTCGGACCCGTCGACATCGCGGGGGAAACGCGGCTCATGCCCCGGCACTTCGAGGGTCTGGCCGGTGCGGCGGCCCTCGACGACGCCATCGCGCTGACGACGGGCAACGCGTACGAGGTCAGGATCCTCGATCCCGGCGGGCGCCTGACTCGACGGGTCCGCTGGACGGGGCGCGACCGGACCGTCAGGCGGGCGCATGTGGACGCGGCGCGGGAGGAGACGCTCCGAAGCGCGCCCCCCGAGCAGCGGCAGCAGGCGGCGAGGTTCTTCGACGCCGCGCCGGCCGCCGAGGAGTTCGGCACCGTGTCCGGACTCCGAGCCACCCCGGCCGGCGGCTTCTGGGTGCAGGAGTGGCGCCGCCCCGGGGATCCGGAGGGTGAGCGCTGGCTCGCCTTTGACGGCGCAGGGCGCCTTCTCGGCCGCATCGCGCTCCCCGCGAGCCTCCGACTGACCCGCGTCGGCGAGCGGCACCTCATCGTCATCGAGCAGGACGAACTCGACATCGAATACGTCTCCCTCTACCCCCTTCCCACGGCACTGCAGGATATTGGAGAACGTATGTGAGACCCCGGAATCCGGAGCGCCACACCATGCGGCACGCCATGCGGAACATCGTTCGCACCGCGCTATTCGCGACGGCGGCCTCCTTCGCTGCGTACAGCGGCGCACAGGGGGCGAGCGCAGGCCTTCAGGCGGTCGTGCGGGACAGTGCGGGCGTCGGCCGCGACCCCATCTACGCCGTGTGGCGGGACCTGGTCGTGCTGGGCACAAACGACCGCTACGAATTCCGAGCCCACGCCAGCGATGGCCGGTTGGCGAGGATCGTGCGGCGCGAGCACGAGGCCCGGCGCCCGACCCGCGCGGACCTCGACGCCCATTTCGCTCGGCGATACCAGAACCTGTCCGGCCCGGAACGGTCCGCCGCCCTGGCCGACGTGGCCGACATGCCGCTGACCGACGCCTTCCCGGCCTTCACCGGCATCCGCGTGGACGAACTCGATCACCTCTGGGTCGAGGAATACCGCCAGGCCGGCGAAACGCGCCGCATCTGGACCGTATTCGACCCCGCGGGCCGCGTCCTCGGACGCCTCGAGACCCCGCCGGGCCTGCGCATCTTCGAAATCGGCCCCGACTACCTCCTCGGCGCCACCTACGACGAATTCCAGATCGAATACGTCCAACTCTGGCCCCTCACCCGCTCCAACCCCTGACGACCGCCGGCGGCTCGCTCCCGTTGCGGCCGGGGGCTAGTTTCGGCGCGCCACGCGAACCTCGGGAACGGAGCGGCGTAATACCGGCGTGATGAACGGCATCGAGCGCGAGAAGATCGGTCCGCTGACGCTGCGTCTGTGGGGGCTCCTGACGGCCCTCGCCGTGTGGTCGCTCTACCTGCTGACGATCGCGCCGACGACCGGGTTCTGGGACACGTCGGAGTACGTGACGACGGCGCACATCCTCGGGCTGCCGCACCCGCCGGGGAATCCGGGCTTCGTCCTCGTGGGGCGCGTGTGGTCCATGCTCCTCGAGTTCACGGGACTCCCCGTCGCGCTCCGCATCAACATCCTCAGCGCCACCCTCTCCGCCGGCGCGAGCTTCTTCTCCTTCCTCGCCGTGGCGCGCATGGTCGCGCACTTCCGCGAGAACCGGCACGAGATCCTCGTGGCCTCGATGGTCGCGGTGTGGATCGGGGCCACGGCCTTCACCGTGTGGACCCAGTCGAATCTGAACGAGAAAGTCTACACGCTGTCGCTCTTCGTCGTGTCGCTCGTGAGCTACCTGACGATGCTGTGGGTGGACGAGGCGGACACCGCGCGCGGGAACCGGCTGCTCGTGCTCATCGCGCTCCTGCTCGGGCTGGGCTGGTCGAACCACACCATGTCGTTGCTGCCCGGCCCGGCGCTGGCGCTCTTCGTCCTCCTCCATCGCTGGCGCGCGGCGCTCAACCCCCGCGTCCTCGGACTCGCCGTGGCGCTGTTCGCGGTCGGCTACTCCGTGCAGCTCCTCTTCGTCCCGATCCGCTCGGCGCAGAACCCGATTATCGACGAGGCCGACCCCGAGTGTCCCTCGCTCGTCTCGGCGGTCACCCCGAAGGTGATCGAGGACCGCTTCGGCAACACCAAGTTCTCCGTCGCGTGCGAGCCGCTCGCCCTGTCGCTGATCCGCGACCAGTACGGCCCGGGGCCGATCACGCAGCGCCAGGCCCCGCTCTCCGCCCAGTACGCGAACTACTGGCAGTACTTCGACTGGCAGTGGGCGCGCTCGCTGCCGCCGGCCGGCCGGGTCGCCGCGAGCATGCTCTTCCTCTTCCTCGCCCTCGTCGGTCTCTGGACCCACTTCAGGAGCGACCGGAAGACCTTCGTCTACGCGGGCACGCTCTTCTTCACCGTCACGCTCCTGCTCGTCTTCTATCTCAACTTCAAGTACGGCTACTCGCTGTACCTGGAGGAGGTGCCGAACATCCTCCTGCACGAGGTCCGGGAGCGCGACTATTTCTACATCATCGGCTTCCAGTTATGGGGGATCTACGCCGGGCTGGGGCTCGTCTCCCTGTGGGGCAACTGGCACGCCCAGGCACCGCGGAGGAGCGCCGTGCCCCCGGACCGGACGCGCCTGCCGCGGGAGCGCCCGGCCGGGTTTGGCGCGCGGCACCGGAAGGCGGCGCCGATCCTCGCCGTCGCGTTCGTCCCCTTCTTCTTCAACTTCGCGCGCGCGGACCGGTCGGAGGACAGCGCGGCCCGCGACTGGGCGTACAACATCCTGCAGTCGGTCGAGCCGTACGCCGTGCTGTTCACGAACGGGGACAACGACACCTTCCCGCTCTGGTACCTGCAGGAGGTGGAGGGGATTCGGCGGGACGTGACGGTCATCGTCCACTCCTACCTGGGGACGGACTGGTATCCGAAGCAGTTGCGGTCGCTGACGACGCCGTGCGAGCCGGGGGTGTCCGCGGCGGACTCGCCGACCACCGTCGTGTGCCAGCGCCCCTTCGACGAGGCGAACGCGGCGACGCCATACGCGGACGCGGCGGCGCCGGCTCCGACGCGCTCGATCATCGCCCTCAGCGACGCGCAGATCGACGGCCTCGCGCCGGGAATCGCGGTCGCCCGGGACACGGCCTTCAGCGTCTCGAGCGCGGTGACGGCGGCCGTGCGCGGCGGAGACTCGATTCTGTACCCGGACATCCTCGTGTTCCACATCATGCAGCAGTCGCTCGGGGACCGGCCGGTCTACTTCGCGGCGACGGCGCCCCCGGTGTACGGGAAGTGGGGGCTGCAGCCGCACCTCGTCCGGCACGGGCTCGCCTTCAAGCTCGTGAACGCGCCGCTGGAGGAGACGGAAGACCTCGTGAACCTGCGCGAGTACATGCCGAACACGATCTCGCCGACCTGGAACGACCGCGCCCGCACGGCGGAACTGCTGTGGGAGGTGTTCGAGGTCGAGGACGTGCTGGGGTGGGAGGAGTGGCCCGAGCCGTCCACCCAGTCGAGCATCCCGGCCCAGTACTACCTCGCGTACTACCTGCAGGGCATGACCGAGGAGCACCTCGGCGACCCGGAAGCCGCCGATCAGGCGTACGTCCGCGCCGACCAGTTCGGGCGGCTCGCGGGACTCGGCGTGCCGTAGCAGCCGTGAGCGCGCCGTAGCCATGGGCGGGATCGAACGGGAGAAGGTCGGGCCGCTGACGCTGCGGGCCTGGGCGCTCCTGACGGCGCTTGCCGTGTGGGCGCTCTACCTGCTGACCCTCGCGCCGACCGTCGGGTTCTGGGACGCGTCGGAGTACGTGACGACCGCGCACATCCTCGGACTCCCCCACCCGCCGGGGAACCCGTTCTTCGTCGTCGTGGGCCGCGCGTGGGACGTGCTCACGGGGTTCACCGGCCTCCCCGTCGCGCTCAGGATCAACGCGCTCGGGGCGACGTTCTCCGCCGGGGCGAGCCTCTTCTGGTTCCTGGCCGTCGTCCGCATCGTCGGACGCTTCCGCGAGAACCGGCACGAGGTGCTCGTCGCCGCGGTCGCCGCCGTGTGGATCGGGGCCACGGCCTTCACCGTGTGGACCCAGTCGAACCTCAACGAGAAGGTCTACCCCCTCTCGATGTTCGTCGTGGCCCTCGTTAGCTACCTCGCCATGGTCTGGATGGAGCGGGCGGACACGGTGCGCGGGAACCGGCTCCTCCTGCTCATCGCGCTCGTCCTCGGCCTCGGGTGGGCGAACCACACCATGTCGATGCTCCCGGGGCTGGCGCTGGCGGCGTTCGTCCTCCTGCACCGCTGGCGCGCCGCGCTGAATCCTCGCGTTCTGGGGCCCGCGGTCGCACTGCTCGCCGTCGGCTACTCGCTGCAGTTCCTCTTCGTCCCCATCCGCTCAGTGCAGAACCCGATCATCGACGAGGCGGACCCCGAGTGTCCGACCCTCGCCTCGGCCGTCACGCCGCGGCGGATCGATGACTACTACGGGCAGAGCAAGCTCGCCGTGGCGTGCGAGGCGCTCGCCCTGTCGCTGATCCGCGACCAGTACAAGCCGCCGCCGACCACGCAGCGCCAGGCCCCGCTCTCCGCCCAGTACGCGAACTACTGGCAGTACTTCGACTGGCAGTGGGCGCGGTCGCTGCCGCCGGGCGGCCGGGTCGCCGTGAGCATGCTCTTTCTCTTCCTCGCCCTCGTCGGCCTATGGACCCACCTGCGGAAGGGCCGGAAGACGTTCGTCTACGCGGGCACGCTCCTCTTCACCGTCACGCTGTTGCTCGTCTACTACCTCAACTTCCGCTACGGCTACTCGCTCTACTGGGAGGAGGCGCCGCTCCTCGACGCCCACGAGGTCCGCGAACGGGACTACTTCTTCATCATCGGCTTCCAGTTGTGGGGCATCTACGCCGGGCTGGGACTCGCAGCCCTGTGGGGACGGTGGACCGCATCCCGCGAGCCGAGCGCGCTGCCGGCCGGGTTCGGTCCCCGGCACCGGAAGGCGGCCGCGCTCCTCGCCCTCGGCCTCATCCCCTTCCTCTTCAACTTCGGCCAGGCCGACCGGACCGGGGACCACGCGGCCCGCAACTGGGCGTACAACATGCTGCAGTCCGTCGAACCGTACGCCGTGCTCTTCACCTACGGCGACAACGACACCTTCCCGCTCTGGTACATGCAGGAGGTGGAGGGACTCCGGCGCGACGTCACGGTCATCGTCCAGTCGTACCTGGGGACGGACTGGTATCACAAGCAGTTGCGGCGGCTGACGAAGCCGTGCGAGCCGGGCGAGTCGCCGGAGGACTCTCCGACGACGGTCGTGTGCCAGCGGCCGTTCGATCCGGCGACGGCGGCGGACCTGTACGCGGAGATGCCCGCGACGCCGCCGACTCGTTCGGCCATCCCGCCTCCCGACACGGGGATCGACGACCTCTCGCAGGTGATGTCCATCCCCGAGGACTCGACTTACGAACTCACGGACCGGATCACCGGCTCGCTGCGGGAAGGCGACGTTCTTTCGTCGGCCGATCTCCGCGTGTTCCAGATCGCGCGGCAGGCGCTCGGGGACCGGCCGGTCTACTTTGCGGCGACGGCCCGGCTCGTGTGGGACCGGTGGCAGCTTCAGCCGCACCTCGTCCGGCAGGGACTCGCCTTCAAGCTCGCGGAGGGGCCGCTCGAGGCATCCGGGCCGCTCGTCGATCTGAGCGAGTACCTCCGGGGCTCGGGGTTCCCGGCGTGGCACGACCGGGTCCGCACCGGGCAACTGCTCGAAGACGTGTTTCTCGTCGACGACATCCTGGCGTGGGACGCGTGGCCCGATCCCTCCACGAGGTCGAACATCCCCACCATGTACTACCTGGCGCACGCCTCCCAGGGAATTTCCGAGGAGTTGAGCGGCGATCCGGACGCCGCCGAGTGGGCCTACCGACGCGCGAACCGCTTCGCGCGGCTCGCCGACTCCGACTGAACCGCGTCTACATCGGGCGGATGGTGCCCAGCAGCGTCACGATCAGGATCAGGGCGCCGTTGATCGAGGCCACGATCGCGTTCGTCTTCCGGAACTTCACGAACGACGCGCTGGCCTCCCCGGCGTTGGCCGAGGCTTCGGCCGCCCGCGCGAGCCGTCCCGAGTTGGGGATCTGGACCGCGACCGCGAGCACGAAGGCGATGAGCCCCAGCACCTGCATCTGAAACTGCCAGTGCGGCGTGAGCCGGAAGACGCCGTAGCCGCCGAGGCCGGCGAGGCCGAAGCCGGCGATCGTGGTCAGCAGCATGCCGATGAGCCCGGGGCCCCTGAGCAGCCGGTGG
Organism: Candidatus Palauibacter denitrificans; assembly: GCA_009841015.1. Lineage (GTDB taxonomy): Bacteria > Gemmatimonadota > Gemmatimonadetes > Palauibacterales > Palauibacteraceae > Palauibacter > Palauibacter denitrificans. The sequence continues at coordinate 19,591 of VXMQ01000083.1, forward strand.
CCGGCGCGGTAGATGAACGCGATCACGTTCCGGTCGCCCGTCCTGTTGGCCCGGACGCCGAGGATCGCGAGCGAGAAGGTGACGCCGAACCAGAGCGCCAGCCCGATCAGATGCAAAAAGAGCATCACTCCACGCATGTCCATGCGCGCAAAGTCCGGGCGGTGTAGGCGCGGGTCAAGAGCCCCCGATTGACGCGGGGCGGGGCCCGGCGGCAACGTCCGGCATGAGCACGATCGCGCAGACGAGGCGGACCCCGCTCCCGGCGGCGCTAGAGGACGAACTCGAACGGGCGTTCGGCGACCGGTTCACGACCGCCGAGGCGATGCGCCGACAGCACGGCGAGGGCGAGTCGTTCCACGCCAACGAGCCGCCGGACGCGGTGGTCTTCCCGGAGTCGACCGCCGAGGTGTCCGCCGCGGTGCGCGCCTGCCACCTGCAAGGCGTCCCCATGATCGGCTTCGGGGCCGGGACGTCGCTGGAAGGGCACGTCGCCGCGCGGCGCGGGGGCGTGACGATCGCGACGAGCGGCCTCGCGCGCCTCATCGAACTCAACCCGGAGGACATGGACTGCCGCGTCGAGGCGGGGATGACCCGCAAGGCGCTGGAGCAGCACCTGAAGGGGACGGGCCTCTTCTTCCCCATCGACCCGGGGGCCGACGCGAGCCTGGGAGGGATGGCCGCGACCGGCGCTTCGGGTACGACCACGGTCCGCTACGGCACGATGCGCGAGAACGTGCTCGGGCTCACCGTCGTGCTCCCCGACGGGACGGTGATCCGGACGGGCGGGCGCGCGAGAAAATCCTCCGCGGGCTACGACCTCACGCGGCTCTTCCTCGGCTCCGAGGGCACGATCGGCATCATCACGGAGGTCCTGCTCCGGCTACACGGGATCCCGGAGGCGATCGCCTCGGCGGTGTGCTCCTTCCCGACGCTGGCCGACGCGGTGGACGCGGTCATCTACACGATCCAGTGCGGGGTGCCGGTGGCGCGCGTCGAACTCCTCGACGACGTGCAGATGGACGCGGTGAACCGGTTTTCGGACTTCGACTACCCGGTGCTGCCCACGCTCTTCTTCGAGTTCCACGGGACGGCCGCCGGCGTCGAGGAGCAGTCGACCGAGGTGGGGCTCATCGCGAAGGAACTCGGTGGGACGGACTTCGAGTGGGCCACGCGGGCCGAGGAGCGCTCCCGGCTGTGGGCGGCGCGGCACGAAGCCTACTACGCGTCGCTCGCCCTCCGCCCGGGGGCCCGGGGGTGGGCGACGGATGTCTGCGTCCCGATCTCCTCGCTCGCCGACTGTCTCCTGAAGACGCGCGAGGACATCGACGCGGAGGGTCTCCTCGCCCCGATCGTCGCCCACGCCGGAGACGGCAACTTCCACGTCCTCTTCATCATCGACCCGGACGATGAGGAGGAGATGGCGCGCGCGAAGCGGGTGAACGCGCGCATGATCGAGCAGGCGATCTCGGTCGGCGGCACCTGCACCGGCGAGCACGGAGTCGGCTACGGCAAGGTCCCCTACATGCGGGCGCAGCACGGAGACGCGGTCGACGCCATGCGCTCGATCAAGGAGGCGCTCGACCCGAAGGGCCTCATGAACCCCGGAAAGGTGGTCGCATGAAGATCGACAACCGCGGGAAGTTCCGAGCGGCGTCGCTGGCGGTCCTCGCCCTCGCGGCGTGTGCGTCGCCCGAGAGTTCTCCCGGGAGCGGGGACGCGGCCGCCGGAGCGGGAGGCGTCGCGGACCTCGTCATCCTCGGCGGACGGGTGATGGATCCGGAGACGCGACTCGACGCCGTGCGCGACGTCGCGGTCGCCGGCGGACGCATCGCGGCCATCGCCGAGGGGGGCGTCGCGGGACGGGACACGATCGACGCCACCGGCCTCGTGGTCGCGCCCGGCTTCGTCGACCTGCACGCGCACGGCCAGGACACGGTGAGCGCGAAGCTCCAGGCGCTGGACGGCGTGACGACGGCCCTCGAGATGGAGATTGGCGTGTACCCGGTGGCCGAATGGGTCGCCTCCCGCGAGGGGACGGCCCCCATCCACTTCGGGGCGACGGTGAGCCACCCGGGCGCGCGCACGAAGCTGCTCGCGGGCTTCGATGTCGGCCACTCGGTGATGACGCCCCCGGGCGAACCCAGCCCCTTCGAGTTCGATGCGGTCTACGGAACGATCGACGACGACCAGATGCTCGAACTGAACGGGCTCATCGCGTCGGGCCTGGAGGAGGGCGGGCTCGGGATCGGGTTCGGCATCACGTACACGCCGGGCGCCTCGCGGACGGAGATCTACCGCGTCTTCCAACTCGCGGCCGCGCAGGGGGCGCCGGCCTACGTCCACATCCGGGGGGAGAACTCGGGCGGCACGCTGGGGGCCTTCCAGGAGGTAATCGCGAACGCGCTCTCGACCGGGGCCTCGCTCCACATCGTCCACATGAACTCGAGCGCGGACGAGATGGCGCGCATGACGCTGGAGATGATCCGCGGGGCGCGCGAGCGCGGCGTCGACATCACGACGGAGTCCTATCCCTATACCGCGGGCTCGACGCGGATCGAATCGGCCCTGTTCGACCCGTGGGAGGGCAGCACCGACGAGGAATACGGCCGCCTGCAGTGGTCGGGGACGCCGGAACGGCTGAACGCGGCGAGCTTCCGGCGCTACCGGGAAGAGGGCGGCTGGGTCGTGATCCACGGGAGGAGCGAGGAGACGAACGAATGGATCGTCGCGCAGCCCGATGTGATCGTGGCGAGCGACGGGATCCCGTACCTGTACGAGGCGATCCACCCGCGCGGCGCCGGCACGTATTCACGGGTGCTCGGCTACTACGTGCGTGAGCGCGGGGCGCTGAGCCTCATGGACGCCCTCGCGAAGATGACGATCCTGCCGGCGCAGCGGGTCGAGGGCTTCGCCCCGGTGATGGCCCGGAAGGGCAGGGTCCAGGTCGGCGCGGACGCGGACATCGTCGTGTTCGATCCGGAGACGATCATCGACCGCGCGACCTACGCCGACCCGGCCGCGCCGTCGGAGGGCGTCGAGTACCTCCTGGTCGAAGGGACCGCCGTGGTCCGCGGCGGAGAACTCGTCCCTGGCGTCTACCCCGGTCGCCCCATCATGAGCGGCACCCCCTAGCAGGCCGCGGCTAGAGTTGGGCGAGGGATCTGAGTTCGTTGACGAGGGCGGACCGGGTCTTTGCGTCGCGGCACAGGACGAGGATCGTGTCGTCTCCCGCCACGGTTGCGAGCACGCCGTCGAGATCCGCCTCGTCGAGGGCGATCGCGACCGCGTTGGCGCAGCCGCTCAGCGTGCGGATGGCGAATAGCGCGTTGCCGGGGCCGATGTCCAGCGCCAGCTCGCTCAGCGTCGCCGCCAGCATGCGCTGGGGAGAGGGCGGCGTCGTGTCCCGCCCCGGGCGCTGATACCTGGGTCCGCCGGGGCCGGGCCGCTTCACGATGCCGAGGCGCTGGAAGTCCCGCGACAGCGTCGTCTGGGTGGTCGAGATCCCCTCGCGCGCGAGCGCCGCGACGAGTTCGATCTGACTCCGGACCGGCCGGCTGCCGATGATGTGAAGGATCGCCCGCTCGCGGGTACGGCGGCGGTCGGGCGTCATGCGAGCACCGCGTCCAGCAGCCGTTCCTCGAGGTGGGCCCGACGGATCGGCGGATCGGCGCGCCCGTCGAGCCAGGCTTCGAGCGTCGCCACCTCGCGGTCGACCTCCTGCAACTGCTCCAGCACGCGTCCCGGCGCCGGCCCACCGGGCGAATCGTGCGCGGCGGCGGCGGCATCCGGGCGCAGCACGTCGTGTACGTCGTCACCGGCGGACGGACAGCACGTCCTCAGCGTCTCGAGATCCAGATCCCACAGTTCCACGCCGCGTTCTTCAGCCATCCGTACCGCCTCTCCCACTTGGTGGTGTGCCCTCCGGAACGGGAGGCCGCGGCGGACGAGATGGTCGGCGAACTCGGTGGCGGTCAGCATCCCGCCCGCGAGGGCGTCTTCCATCGCGTCCGTCCGGTAGTTGACACCCCGCGCGACCGCAATCGCCGCGGCGAGGGACCAGTCCGCCGTGTCGAGCGTGTCGAACAGGCGTTCCTTGTCTTCCTGAAAGTCGCTGTTGAAGGTGAGCGGAAGACCCTTCACCAGCGCGAGCAGCGCCGTCACGTTTCCGATCGCCCGGGCCGACTTCCCGCGCAGGATCTCGGCCGCTTCGGGGTTTTTCTTCTGCGGCATGATGCTGCTGCCCTGCGCCACGGAGTCGTCGAGTTCGATGAACCCGAACTCCCGCGTGGACCAGAGCACGACCTCGTCCGCCCAGCGCGACAGGTGCACCGCGAGCATGGCGCACGCGTAGGCCGCGTCGAGCACGTAGTCGCGGTCGCCGACGATGTGCATGCTGTTGGCGAAGGTGCGGTCGAGCCCGAGCAGGGCGGCGCTGCGGGCGGGATCGATCGGGAACGACGTGCCGGCCAGCGCCCCGGCGCCGAGCGGCGACACGCCCGCCATCCGGTGTGCGGCCCGCAGCCGTTCCGCATCCGCGCCGAGCGCCGCCACATGGGCGAGCAGGTGGTGCGCGAGGCTCACCGGCTGCCCCCGCTGCAGGTGCGTGTAGCCGGGCAGGAAGGTCTCGCGGAAGGAAGCCGCTTGGCCAGTCAGCACGCGCTGCAGCCCGGCGACTCCGGAGAGGATGTCCTCGAGCCGCTCGCGCACGTACAGCCTCAGCGCGACCGCTGTCTGGTCGTTTCGGCTCCGCGCCGTGTGGAGCCGCTGGCCGGCGTCCCCCACGCGCTCGACGAGCGTGCGTTCGATCCAGGTGTGCACATCCTCGTCCGGGCCCTCGACCTCGAGTTCCCCGTCCTCCACCTCCCGCAGGATCTCCGAGAGGCCGGACAGGATCAGGTCGCTGTCGCTCCGCGAGAGGATGTCCGCCTCGCGCAGCATGCGGGCGTGCGCGAGGCTCGCGAGGAGGTCGTGCCGCGCCAGCCGGCGGTCGAACGGCAGCGAGTTCGTGAACTCCTGGATCGCCGGATGCACGGGCACCGCGAAGCGCCCGCCCCAGAGCACGTCATCCGGCATCAGAGCACATCGTCCGGCATGGGACGGTTCAGCCTGAGCCGGACGCCACCGCCCGCCCGGGCCGCTGCATCGGCTTCGACGGACCTCGGACGCTCTCGACCGAGGCGGTCGCGGCCCAGTCCCGGCCGTCGTCCGCCGCGGCCCGCACCCGCGCCGCGAGACTCGAGGGGAGGCCCCACAGGCGGACGAACCCGCCCGCGTCGGCCTGATCGTAGACCGAGTCCTCCTCGAACGTGGCGAGATCCTCCCGGTACAGCGAGAAGCGGGACGTCCGCGCCACGGGCATCGCGGAACCCTTGAACAGCCGCACGGTGACGTCTCCGGTCGACATGGCGTGCGCCTCTTCGAGGAACGCGTCGAAGGCGGCCCGCAGCGGCGAGAACCAGAGACCCTGGTAGACGAGTTCGCCATACCGGTCCGCGATGCCGCGCTTGAAGCCGGCCGTGTCCCGGTCGAGCGTGAGCGCCTCCAGGTCGGCGAGCGCGGCGAGCAGCACGGTCCCGGCCGGCGTCTCGTACACCCCGCGGCTCTTCATGCCGACGAGCCGGTTCTCCACGAGGTCGACGCGCCCCACGCCGTGCGCCCCGGCCGTCTCGTTCAGCTTCCGGACGAGCGCCACCGGGTCGAGCGCCTCGCCGTTGAGCGCCACCGGCACGCCGCGCACGAACGAGATCGTGACGTCCTCCGGCGTGTCCGGCGCCTCGGCCGGGTCCACGGTCAGTTCGCGCAACTCGTCCGGCGTGGCGGCGGTCGGGTCCTCGAGGATGCCGCCCTCGAACGAGGTGTGCCACAGGTTCCGGTCGATGCTGTAGAGTTTCCGGGGGCTCCCCGGCACCGAGATGCCGCGCTCGGCGGCATAGGCGAAGGCGTCCTCCCTCGACGTGATCTCCCACTCCCGCCAGGGGGCGATGACGGCCAGGTCCGGAGCGAGCGCCTGGTAGGCGAGTTCGAAGCGGACCTGGTCGTTGCCCTTGCCGGTGCAGCCGTGCGCGACGGCGTCGCAGTCGAACTCCCGCGCGACCTCGACCTGGGCGGCCGCGATCACGGGCCGGGCGAGGGACGTCCCGAGCAGGTAGCGGCCCTCGTACACCGCCCCCGCCTTGAGAGCCGGGAACGCGCACTCGGTGAGGAACCGCTCGCGGAGGTCGACCACGCGGCAGGCGACGGCCCCCGTGGCGAGCGCCTTCTCGCGGATCTCGTCAAAGTCTTCCCGCTGGCCGACGTCCACCACGGCCGCGACCACTTCGCAGTCGTAGTTCTCCTTCAACCAGGTGACCATCACCGATGTGTCGAGGCCACCGGAGTACGCCAGGGCGACCCGCTTCACGTTCTTCTTCGTGCGCCTATTCATGCGTTGATCCTGAAATGGCAGGTGGAGGCAAATCGTCCAGGAGGCGAAAAATTATACAGTTTGATGAATAAATATGCAACGTGGAAGGACGGAACCGCGCTTCACGCCGCTCGGCGTATCGGCGCCACGTCAGTGGGGACGGTACGCCTCCACCCTGTCCGGATCGGTCTCCAGGCGGGGCCCGCCGATGAGGTCGACGCAGTCGGGCACGGCCGCGAAGACCGCGTCCAGGCATTCGCGCACGGCCTTGGGCGACCCGGGGAGGGTGATGATCAACGCCGAGCCCCGCACCCCGGCTGTCTGACGCGAGAGGATCGCGGTCGGCACGTGGGGCCGGGAAACCGCGCGCATGGCTTCGCCGAACCCGGCGAGTTCCTTCTCCAGCACCGCGGCGGTCGCCTCCGGCGTGACGTCGCGCGGGGCGGGCCCGGTGCCCCCGGTGGCGATGACGAGGCAACACCGGGCGGTGTCGACCAGCTCGACGAGCGTCGCCCGGATCAGCTCCGTCTCGTCCGGGATGACGCGCGTAGTCACCTCCCAGGGCGAGGTGAGGACTTCCGTGAGATACGCTTCGACCGCCGGACCGCCCCGGTCTTCGTATTCGCCCCGGGAGGCACGGTCCGAAACCGAGACGATGCCGACGCGCGCGACGGCGGCGCCCGGCCCTTCCGATGAATTGTCCATGGCCCGAATATGGGCCGTCGTACCCGAAATACACTAGGTTGGCCGGATCGCGGAACCGGTTGGACGGCCATGAACCCGACAAGGTTGACGACATATGACGAAGATGCTCGACGCGGCCCCGCTCGCCGACGTGCAGGCTCATCCCGACACGCGCAGGGTGCCGATCAGTCGCGTGGGCGTACAGAACGTCCGCTTCCCCATCTCCGTGCGGGACCGCCGGAAGGCGGCCCAGCACACGATCGCCAACATCGACATGTCCGTGGACCTTCCCCACGACTTCAAGGGGACCCACATGAGCCGCTTCATGGAGATCCTCAATTCGTACGATGACGAGATCTCCGTGGACGCGCTGCCCGCAATCCTGCGCACGATGCGCGAGCGTCTCAACGCCGAGACCGCGCACCTCGGCATCTCCTTCCCCTACTTCATGGAGAAGGAGGCTCCCGTGACGGGCGCGGCGGGCCTGCTGTCGTACGACTGCGCCTTCGACGCCTCAAGCGGAGCGGAGGACGACTTCGTCCTCACGGTCAAGATTCCCGTGACCACGCTGTGTCCGTGTTCCCGGGAGATCAGCGTGCGCGGGGCGCACAACCAGCGCAGCATCGTCACGGTCAAGACGCGTTTCACGGGGCGGCTCTGGATCGAGGACATCGTGGCGCTCGTCGACGCATCGGCTTCCTGCGAACTCTATCCGGTGCTGAAGCGCGCCGACGAGAAGTGGGTCACCGAGCACGCATACGACAATCCCCGGTTCGTCGAGGATCTCGTCCGGGAGGTTACGCTCCGTCTCCGCGCCCTGCACCAGGTGACCTGGTTCAGCGTCCACGTGGTGAACTTCGAGTCGATCCACGAGCACGACGCATACGCGCAGGTGGAGGAGCCCGCCCGCGCCGCGAGCTGAGCGCCCCCGGCCGCCGGTCTAGTCGGGGGCAGACTGCCGCGTGCTAGACTCGCACGGCGAGCCCGTCGTGGAGGGCGGTGCGGTAGGCCTTGAACGCGGGCACGAAGCCCATCAGGAAGCCGGCCGTCACCACGGCGCCGAGGAGGAGCAGTTCGATGGGCCCGGGCGGACGGATCGGGATGAAGAGCCCCACCTGCGCCTCGACGACGGACTGGCCGGCCGCGAGCAGCCCGTACACCACCGCGAGTCCCGCGAGCGCCCCCGCTGCGGCCAGGCACACGGACTCGAGCACCAGCAGGGCGACGATCCGGTTCGGTCCGGCTCCGACGGCGCGCAGGATCGCCATCTCCCGCCGCCGCTCGTTGAGCGACGTGTAGAGTGAGACCAGCATCCCCAGCAGCCCCACCAGCACGACGAAGATGGCCACGAGCCTGAGGCCCGTCTCGGCGTAGCCCAGGCCCTGCCACATCTCGTTCAGGGCGACGCCGGGGAGCACGGCCATCATCGGCTCGTCCTCGAAGTCGTTGATGTCGCGCTGCAACTGGAGCACGTCGCGGCGGTCGGTCGTGCCCACGAAGAACGAGGTCACCTGCCGGACTTCGACATCCTCGATCGCGATGTCCCCCGCGTGGGCGTGGCCGTCGTCCGCGGGGGCCGCCTCGGCCTCGTCGTCGTGGGCGTGGTCGTCTTCGTCGTGGACCGGCTCGTCCTCCTCATCGTGGGAGTGGTCGTCTTCGTCGTGGGCCGGCTCGTCCTCCTCGTCGTGGGCGTGGTCGTCTTCGTCGTGGGCCGCCTCGGCTTCCTCGTCGTGGGCGTGCCCGTCGTCCGACGCCGGCGGCGCGCCGTCCTCCCAGTGGATCGCCTCCATGCCCTCGAGCGTCACGTAGATGGCGCGGTCGACGGGCGTGAACGTCTTGTCGAGGATGCCCACGACCGTGAAGGGCATGTGGTCGTGGGTCACGAAGCCGATCTCGCCGAGCCCGTGCGTCACCGAGATCTCGTCGCCCATCGCGTAGTTCAGTTCGGCCGCCACGTCCGCGCCCAGCGTCACGTCGAACAGGTCCGTGTTCGCCCGTCCCTCCGCCAGCGCGATTTCCTGACCTCCGCGATAGCGGTAGTGGCGATAGAAGTCCTCGTTCGTGCCGACGACCCGGAATCCGCGGTGGCTGTCCCCCAAGCTGTAGGGGATGGTCCACTCGACCGCGGGGTGCTCCGCCCACTGCCTGTAGGCCTCCCACGAAACATTCTCCGTCGGCGCTCCCATGCCGAACACCGAGTACAGCAGCAACTGGATCGTGCCGCCCTTGGTGCCCACGATCAGGTCGGTCTGGCTGATCGTGTTGGAGAAGCTCTGGCGCATGCCCACGCGCACGTTCTCGACGCCGATCAGGAGGGCGAAGCTGAGAGCGATGGAGCCCACCGTGAGCGAGGTGCTGAAGGCGCGATTGCGGAGCGACTTGAGGGCCAGGTCGAGAACCAGCATCAGAGCACCGCCTTGTTGACGTCGGGGAGCGAGATGTTGCGGGAGAACATGCCCTCCAGGGTGCGGTCGTGGCTCACGAACACCAGCGTGGAGCCCGCGCGCTCGCACTCCTTGAAGAGCAGTTCGAGGAAGGTCTCCCGGCGGTCGAAGTCCAGGGAGGAGGTCGGTTCATCGGCGACGATGAGTTCCGGCGCCCCGATGAGCGCCCGGCAGGCGGCGACCCGCTGCTGCTGGCCCACCGAGAGTTCCGTCACCGGCTTCTTCAGCAGATCGCCGATGTGGAGATGATCGGCGAGCAGCGCGGCGGTCTCCTTCACGCCCGCGCCGTCCAGCCGGGCCCGGCGTTCCGCGTTCATGCGCGCCGGGAGCGCGATGTTGTCGAGTACCGACAGATAGGGGATGAGGTTGAACATCTGGAAGACATAGCCGATGTGCTCGGCGCGGAAGGCGTCCCGCCGGGCGCCCGAGAGCGCCGCGAGGTCCTCGCCGAGCACCCTGACTTCGCCTTCCGTCGCTTCCAGGACCCCGGCCAGCACGCCGAGCAGCGTGGTCTTGCCGCTCCCGCTCGGACCGAAGAGGAACGCGCGCGACCCCCGCTCGAGAGTCAGTTCCGGGATGTCCAGCACCCAAGGGCCGCCGCCGTAGCGGAAGCGCAGGCCCCGGACATCGATTGCAAGGCTCATCTATGCGACGACGCGCTCAACGCAGGCAGGCGGCCGCATCGCGGATCAGGGCCCGTACGGATAGACCCGCTGGCCGGAGACGGTGAAGCCGACGTAGCCATACACGCTCTCCGTCATCTCGATTTCGAGCACGCCCTCGACCCACACCGGATTCCACCCATCCAGCTGCGCCCGCTTGCCGTCTTCCATCTCGATGTAGACGAGCTGGTTGGGCGGCGGCGGCGGCGTGTGGATGCAGGCACCGACATAGGGCACGAGGAGGAATTCCGTCGCCGAGGACGCCCAGTCTTCGAGCGGTACCGTGAATCCGGGAATCTTGACGAGCTTGCCCGCGAGCGCCGCCAACTCCTCGCTCGGCTCGCCGGTGCGGTAGTCGAGGCTGGCCAGGAGGCGCCAGCCGACCTCGGTGGGCTCATCGTCCGCTGCGGCCGGGGCGTCGGTCCGGGCGTTGGCGGGGACCTCCGTGACGTCCGCCGGGGGGCCGCCCGCGCCGGCAAGCGTCACCACGAGCAGCATGGCGGCGGCTGTCGAGAGAAGTCTGCGGCTCGCGTCGATCATCGGAAAACTCCGGCTCTGAAAGTGCTCTGTTCGCTCAGTTCGATCCCGGGCGGTCCTGCCGGTCATCCGCGGAAGCCGGCCGCGACAGCGTGGGATACTTGATTCCCAGTTGATCAAGATAAGTGTCGAAGCGGGTCTCGTCATAGTAGAACTGCTTCAGGAGCGGACGGAACGTGTCCATGATCTCCCGGTTGAGGTCGATCGGCGGCGGGTCGTCCGGGCCGATGAAGGGGATGTACTCGACGCCCGAGGTCTGTTCCTCGCGGAAGTAGGTCCAGGCACCGTCGACCAGCTCGGGCTGGGCGAAGAGCTGTAGCGCGGTGCGGGCCATGACGCGCGCGCCGGCGACCGCGCCCTTGTGCGCGATCGGGGTGGCCATCGCCATGGCGCTGGACCAGTGGTGGCCCGGCAGCCCCGGCACGTTCGACGGGAAGCGCAGGGTCACCGTGGGCACGTTCCACGAGATGTCGCCGATGTCGTCGGATCCGCCGCTCCGTCGCGGCCCCGGCTCGCCCAGCGGCGAGAGGGCGATCGGCATCCCCGACGGGACGCTCCCCACCGATTCCTGCACGGCGCTCGCGAAGTCGTGGTCGTCCTCGGTCCACTCCGGAAGCCCGACGTCCTCGATGTGTTCGTACATCGTTTCGGCCACGACCTTGTTGAAGTGGCGGGGCCAGGCGGCGCCGATGATCCGGTACGACATCTCGGTATCGGTCATCAGGGCCGCGCCTTCCGCGATGCGGATGGCCGTGTCGAAGTTGCGCTTGATGTCCTCGTAATCCATCTCGCGGATGAAGTACCAGACCGAAGCGCTCGGCGGCACGACGTTGGGCTGATCGCCGCCGTCGCTGATCACGTAGTGGGAGCGCTGGTCGGGCCGCAGGTGCTCGCGCCGGAAGTTCCACGCCACGTTCATAAGCTCGACCGCGTCGAGCGCGCTCCGGCCCCGCCACGGAGCGCCCGCGCCGTGGGCCGCCTCGCCCTCGAAGGTGAACTCCACGGAGACGAGCCCGGTGCCGCTCCCCTGGCCCCAGCTCACCGACAGGTTGCTGCTCACGTGCGTGAAGAGGGTGACGTCGATGTCCTCGAGGTAGCCGTCCCGCACGTACCAGGCCTTGGAGCCCAACTGCTCCTCGGCGACCCCGGGCCAGAGCACGAGCGTGCCCTCGATGCCCTCGGCCTCCATGACGTCCTTGAGCGCGAGCGCGGCCACCACGTTCACGGCCTGCCCGGAGTTGTGGCCTTCGCCGTGGCCGGGCGCGCCCGGCACCAGGGGGTCGTGATAGGCGACGCCGGGCTTCTGGTTGGCCTTCGGGATGCCATCGATGTCGGACCCGAAGGAGATGACCGGCGACCCGCTGCCCCAGCGCGCGAACCAGGCGGTCGGGATGCCCGAGGGCCCGTGCTCGACCGTGAAGCCGTTCTCCTCCAGGATTCCGGTGATGTAGGCCGAGGTCTCGATCTCCTGCTGTCCGAGTTCGGAGAAGGAGAAGATCTTGTCGACCATGACCTGGGCCAGCTTGGCGCGCTCGAGCACGCCCGCTTCCACCCGGGCCACGAGCGGCTCCATTTCATCGTCGGGGAGGCCCTGCGCTGCCGCCGTGGCGGCGGGGACGGCGGGGGCGGTGAGCAGGGCGACCAGCGTCGCCGCCAGCGTTCGTTGACTCGTATTACCCATTGAGGCACCCGGGAAGAAGGGACCGAAAGGCAAGAACCCCACAGGATACGTGCGGGCGACCCGCGTCGGAAAGTGGGACGCCGCCCACCGGAAGTGACGTTGCGGCGCCCGCGGAGACGTTCCCGCGGGAACGTCAGACGGAGCCGGCGGTCCTCGTGACCCTGTCCTCGTCCACCTCGACGATGTCCTGCGCCTGGAGGCTGTGGACCGTGTGCCGGCGGTGGCGGAGGGCGATGATCGCGTCCGCGGCCGCGGATGCCGCCGAGAGCGTCGTCGTGTAGGGCACGCGGCGCGAGACGGCGGCGCGGCGGATCATGTAGTCGTCGTACTGGGCGTGCTTGCCGAGCGGGGTGTTCAGGAGCAGTTGGACGTCGCCCGAGACGATCCGGTCGAGGAGGTTCGGACGTCCCTCGTGCACCTTGAGGATGCGCTCGCACGGAACGCCGCGGCCGCGCAGATACCGGGCCGTCCCCTCCGTGGCGAAGATCGTGAAGCCCAGTTCGTGGAAGCGGCGCGCGATCGGGACCATGTTCGGCTTGTCCTGGTCGTGCACCGTGATCGCGACCGCCCCCTCGGTCGGCAGCCCCTGGTAGACGGAGATCTGGGATTTCGCGAACGCGAGGCCGAAGCTGTCCGCGTATCCCATGACCTCGCCCGTGGACCGCATCTCCGGGCCGAGCACGGTGTCCGCATCCGGGATCTTGTCGAAGGGGAGCACCGCTTCCTTCACGGAGACCTGGTGCGGGACGAGTTCGTCCCCGAGTCCGAGGTCGACGAGCTTCACGCCCGCCAGCACCCGCGCGGCCACGCGCGCGAGCGGGACGCCCGTCGCCTTGCTGACAAACGGCACCGTGCGGCTCGCGCGCGGATTCACCTCGAGCACGTAGACGGTCTTCTCGTGTACGGCGAACTGCACGTTGATGAGGCCCCGGACGTCAAGCGCGAGCGCGAAGTCGCGCGTGAAGCGGCGCATGGCCTCCATGTCGACGTCGCGCAGGAGGTAGGGCGGCAGGACGCAGGCGGAGTCGCCGGAGTGCACGCCGGCGTCCTCGATGTGCTGCATGATCCCGCCGATGAGGACCGTCTCCCCGTCGCACACCGCGTCGACGTCCGCCTCGAAGGCGTCCTCGAGGAACCGGTCCAGGAGCACGGGGTGTTCCGGAGAGGCCTGCACCGCGCGCGCGAAGTACTCGCGCAGCGAGACCGGGTCGTAGACGATCTCCATGGCGCGGCCGCCAAGCACGTAGCTGGGGCGGACAAGGACGGGATACCCGATGTCCTCCGCGATCTCCAGCGCCTCCTCAATGCTCGTCGCGGTCCCGCCCGGCGGCATCGGAACCCCGAGTTCGCGGCAGAGTTCGTCGAAGCGGCGGCGGTCCTCGGTGCGGTCGATCGACTCGACGCTCGTCCCGAGGATGGGGACGCCGAGTTGCTCGAGCTTGCGCGCGATCGTCAGCGGCGTCTGTCCCCCGAACTGGACGATGACGCCCTCCGGCTCCTCCTGCTCCACGATCGCGAGCACGTCTTCGACCGTGAGCGGCTCGAAGTAGAGCTTGTTCGAGATGTCGAAGTCGGTGGAGACGGTCTCGGGATTCGAGTTGATCATGATCGTCTCGAACCCCTCGTCGCGCAGCGCGAGCGAGGCGGAGACGCAGCAGTAGTCGAACTCGATGCCCTGTCCGATGCGGTTCGGGCCGCTGCCGAGGATGATGATCTTCCGCCGGTCCGAACGCTCGGATTCGTTCTCGTCCTCGTAGGTCGAGTAGAGGTACGGCGTGGCGGCGGGGAATTCGCCCGCGCAGGTGTCAACCGTCTTGTAGACGGGCCGGAGCCCCTGGGCGTGGCGCACGTCGCGCACCTCGGCCTCCGGGATTCCGCGCAACTGTCCCAGCTCGGCGTCGCCGAAGCCGATCTGCTTCAGCCGTTCGACGTCCCCGGGCGTGACCTCGGCGGCCGCCGCGAAGGCCTGGCCCTCGCGCACGAGTTCCTCGAGCTGGGAGAGGAACCAGGGGTCGATTCCGGTGATCCGGTTGATCTCGTCCACGGAGAGGCCCGCCTGGAAGGCGCGGTAGAGCTGGAAGGGGCGTTCGGGCGTCGCGGTGCGGATCGCGGCCCGCACCGTGTCGACGGCGCCGTCCTCGAGGCGGTCCGCGTCCGGGTCCGGCGAGGGCAGCCACCCCGCCCGCCCGTTCTCGAGCGCGCGGAAGCCTTTCAGCCATGCCTGCTGGAAGGTGCGGCCGATCGCCATCACCTCGCCCACGGCCTTCATCTGCACGCCGAGCGTCGCGTCCGCCTTCGGGAACTTCTCGAACGCGAAGCGCGGGATCTTCACGACCATGTAGTCGAGCACCGGCTCGAAGCAGGAGGGCGTCACCTCGGTGATCGCGTTGGGGATCTCGTCGAGGCGGTAGCCGACCGCGAGCTTGGCGCCGATGCGCGCGATGGGAAACCCGGTGGCCTTCGACGCGAGGGCCGAACTCCGGGACACCCGCGGGTTCATCTCGATGACGAGCATCTGGCCCGTCGTCGGGTGCACGGCGAACTGGATGTTGCAGCCGCCCGCGTCCACGCCGATCTCGCGGATGCACGCGATGGCCGCGTCCCGCATCGCCTGGTACTCGCGGTCGGAGAGCGTGAGCGCCGGAGCGACGGTGATCGAGTCGCCGGTGTGCACGCCCATGGCGTCGAAGTTCTCGATGGAGCAGACGATGACGACGTTGTCCGCCCGGTCCCGCATCACCTCGAGTTCGAACTCCTTCCAGCCGATGATGCTGCGGTCGATGAGCACCTCTCCGATCGGCGACGAGCGGATGCCGGAACGGACGAGGTCCTCGAACTCCTCGCGGTTGTAGGCGGTGCTGCCGCCGGTGCCGCCGAGGGTGAACGACGGCCGGATGATGGCGGGGAATCCCGTGTCCTCGACGAGCGTGAGCGCCTCGTCGAGCGAGCGGGCGAACCCGCCCGCCGGCAGCTCGAGGCCGATGCGCTGCATGGCCTCGGCGAACTGCTCCCGGTCCTCGGCGAGCTGAATCGCCCGGACATCGGCGCCGATCAGCTCCACGCCGTGTTCGTCGAGCACGCCGCGTTCCGCGAGTTCGAGCGCGACGTTGAGCGCCGTCTGGCCGCCCATCGTCGGGATGAGCGCGTCAGGTTTCTCCGCCTCGATGACCCGCGCGACCCAGTCGGCCGTCAGCGGCTCGATGTAGGTCGCGTCGGCGATGTCCGGGTCCGTCATGATCGTGGCGGGATTCGAGTTCACGAGGATGACTCGATATCCCTCCTCGCGGAGCGCCCGGCAGGCCTGCGTCCCGGAGTAGTCGAACTCGCAGGCCTGGCCGATCACGATCGGGCCGGAGCCTATGAGAAGAATCGAGGAGATGTCGTCGCGGCGTGGCATCGGGCGCGCAAGCTATCCGGTCGGACGGCGGATCGCAGCCCCCGGCGGCACGGCCCCCGGAGGTGGTGAGAAGATCGC
Organism: Candidatus Palauibacter denitrificans; assembly: GCA_009841015.1. Lineage (GTDB taxonomy): Bacteria > Gemmatimonadota > Gemmatimonadetes > Palauibacterales > Palauibacteraceae > Palauibacter > Palauibacter denitrificans. The sequence goes on from VXMQ01000083.1 coordinate 35,477, forward strand.
GGCTACCGCACGAACTACCGCATGAGAAGCGAGATTTTCCGCAGGACCCAGACGGGGGTGGCCCGCCCGTCGCGGAGGGCGGGGGAGAAGAGCAGTCCCCGGGCTGCCCGCACGGCCGCCGCGTCGAAGGCCTGGTCGCCGGATGAGACCTGGATTGCGGTCGCCTCGACCCTCCCGTCGGTCCGCACGAGAATCCAGATGGAGGCCGCGATGTCCGCGTCGAGTCCCTCGGCGCGGATCACCGGGAGCAGGGTTGTCGCGAGCGCGGCCTCGGCATCGGTGTCCCACACGAGGCGGGGAGGCTCCTCGACGGCGACGTACGCGGGGCCCGATTCGCGGAGTTCGGCCAACTCGGCGGCGACCGCGGCCCGGGCCACCTCGATGCTGGCCAGCGAGTCGCGTCGGGCGGCGGCGATCAGCGAATCGCGCCTGGCCGCCTCCAGCGAGTCCCGGAGCGCGGCGGCCCGCTGCGCTTCGAGGATGGAGTCGCGGCGCGCGGCCGCGGCCCGCTCGGCCCGGGCGATCGAGTCCCGCCGCGCGGCCTCTCGCCGGGCGCTCGCGATCGAATCCTGGCGGGCGGCCTCCCGCTGGGCCCTCGCGATCGAATCCTGGCGGGCGGCCTCCCGCTGGGCCCTCGCGATCGAATCCGGTTGCGCGGCGTCCACGGCGTCCGAATCGTCCTCGACCGGCTCGGGCGGGCGCATTGCGCGGGGAATGGGGAGGAAGCATGACCCGAACCCCACGGCGGCCAGCGTGACCAGGAGGATCCGTCCCCCGCGGCGCCCTTCCCTCATTTCGGGCGGCTAGCGTCGTGTCCCGGGGCGCGACACTAGCTCTCTCCGCTCCGCTTTGGCGCCTTCCTTGCGCCAGGCGATCGACGCGAGGACGGCGAGTCCTCCCCAGACGAATCCGAGGATGAGGATCATCATGACGACCGTCGTCGTGGTCATGCTCGGGCACCTCCTGGGCCGTTCAGGCCGAGATCTTCCGCCGCAAGCTGCATCGCGGTGATGACGAAGGCGATGTGCTCGCCCATGTCTTCACCCAGTGCCGCGCAATTCTCCAGCATCTCGTCGCGGCTGATCGCGGCGGCGAACGCCTTGTCCTTCATCTTCTTTCTCACCGACCGCGTCTTCATGCCGGCGAGCCGCGTCGGCCGCACCAGGGCGCAGGCGGTGATGAAGCCGGTGAGTTCGTCCACGGCCCGGAGCGTCTTCGACATCAGCGTCGTCGCCTCGACATCCGTGTAGTCCGCGTGGGCCATGATCGTCTCGAGGATGTCCTCGTCCACCCCCTTCTCGCGGAGGATGGCGACCCCGGTCGAGGGGTGCTCCGAATCGGGCGCGTGGTCGTGGTTGGGCCAGCGCTCGTAGTCGAAGTCGTGCAGCAGCCCCGCCACGCCCCAGCGCTCCTCGTCCTCGCCGTACTTCTTCGCGTAGGCGCGCATGGCCGCCTCCACCGCCAGCATGTGGCGCCGGAGCCCGGGACTCTCGGTGTATTCGTGGACGATCGCGAGCGCTTCATCCCGTGTCGGGAGCATCCGTCGTCACTCTCCTGCCGTCGTGTTGCCGTCCGTGGTGCCGTCCGGGCCGCCGGCCGTTTCGTGCAGCGCGTCCAGAAAGCGTCGGGGGTCGCCCTGGCTGACGAGGAGCGAGTACCCGTCGAGCGTGGGAATGTACACGACCCGTCGGCGATCCGTGAGGTAGAGGAGCGCCTTCTCCCCGCCGCGGAGCCGGAACCATCCCGCGGAGTAGTCTCCGAGCGCTGTCCCCATCGTGCGCCGGCGGGGGACGAGGTCGGGTTCGCCGCGCAGATCCACGATCCGGGCCTCGTCGAGTTCGAGACGGTCGAGGGGAATCGTCCGGCCCCACAGGTCTCCCACCAGCTTCAGGCCCGCCGGCGACACCTCGGCCCGGCTGTTCCTCGTGGACCAGGCCGCCCAGCCCAGCATGAGCGTCACGCCGATGAGGACGACGATGATGACGATGAAGAACCAGAGGATGCCGCGCCCGGAGGCCGGCGGAATCGGAAACACCTGCATGGCTATGTGCCTCGCACGTTCGAGTCGAGAAGGGCGGCGCGCTTCAGGGCGTCCCCGCCGAAGCGGTCGGCCACCGCGTCCATCGTCTTCGCCAGCTCGCGCCGGGCGGCGCCGTCGCTCGCGGCGGGATCCGCGTCGTCCAGAAGTCCCAGCTGCTCGACCTCCGGATGGTCGAAGCCGGAGAGGCTGACCCCGATGAGCCGGACGAGGCGGCGGGGATCGTCGGCCTCCCGGAACAGCTCCCGCGCGACGGGCCAGATGGTCTCCGTCATGTCCGCCGGCCGCTCGAGCGTCCGCTGGCGCGTGTGCGTCTCGAAGCCGTCCCAGCGCAGCTTCAACTGCACCGTGCGCCCCGCGATCCCCTTCCTGCGCAGCGACCGCCCGACCCCCTCGCAGAGGGCGAGCAGGGTCCGCTCCACGCGGGCCCGGTCCTCCACGTCGCGCGGGAACGTCACCTCCTTGCCGAGCGACTTTCTCCCCGGCCTGGGGTCGACCCTCCGCACGTCGAGGCCGTTCGCGAGTTCGTGCAGCCGCCGCCCCAGCTTGCGGCCCAGCGACGCCTCGAGGAACTCGGGCTTGTTGCGCGCCACGTCCCCGATCGTCCTGAAGCCCAGTCGGGCGAGCCGGGCCTGGACCTTCGGCCCCGCCCCCCAGAGCCGGGAGACGGAGAGCGGCGCCAGGAACTCGCGTTCGGTCCCCGGCGGTACGACGACGAGCGCGTCCGGCTTCCTGAGGTCGCTCGCGACCTTCGCCACGTACTTGTTCGAGGCGACGCCGACGGAGGCCGTGAGCCGCTCCTCCTCGGCGATCCGCTGCCGGATCCGCTCCGCGATCTCCGGTCCCGTGCCGAACAGCCGACGGCTCGCGGTCACGTCGAGGAAGGCTTCGTCGAGCGAGAGCGTCTCCACCTGGTCCGTGAAGGAGCGGAAGATGTCGAAGATCCGCCCCGAGATCTCCGCGTAGAAGGCGATGCGCGGGCGCACGTAGACGCCGTCGGGGCAGCGGCGCCACGCCTGCGAGATCGGCATCGCGGAGTGGATCCCGTAGCGCCGGGCCTCGTAGTTGGCCGTCGAGACGACGCCCCGGCCGCGGCCCTTGCGCGGCGCGGATCCGATGATGACGGGCTTGCCGCGCAGCGACGGGTCCTCGCGCACCTCGACGGCGGCGTAGAAGGCGTCCATGTCCACGTGGAGGATCGTCCGGGGTGGCGTCTCAGGCTGCGGCATGTTGTCCCGCGCCTCCCTGCAGGTCCCTCTCGTCCAGGATCCGGCGGGCCCGCCCCGGAGCGTCGCTCACGAGTCCATCCACGCCCCAGTCGAGGAGGCGCCGCATGTCGTCGGGGCGGTTCACGGTCCAAACGAAGACGCCCATGCCGTCGGCGTGGGCGCGCCGGACGAAGCGCGGCGTGACGATGCGCAGGGCGCCCTGCCGTTCTGGCAGCATCGCGGCCGCGCACCCGGCGGGAGCGAACCTGCGGCCGAGGCCGACCTTGCCGAAGAGGACGTACGCCCGGAGTTCGTCCTGGTAGGCGCAGTGCCAGCGCGCGTGACGGCTCGCGGGCTCCACTTCCTCGCGCTCGAAGCCGCCGACGAGAATGCGCTCCCGGTCCGCGCGATTCCCGCTTCGCTCCAGCCAGGCGCCCAGTTCGTGCCCGGCCCCGCCCGACTTGATTTCGGCGATCACCGGCAGGTCTCCCACCGCCTCGAGCACCTCTTCGAGCGTGGGGATGCCGACACCCTTCCCCCGAAAGGGGAACGTCTTCCCGTGGTCCGTCGTGAAGTGGTATCCGGCGTCGAAGGCGCGCAGTTCGTCCCGCGTCAGCGCCTCGACGTCGCCCGTGCCGTCGGTGGTGCGGGGGAGGCTCGGATCGTGGATGACCATGAGGCGACCGTCCGCGCTCCGGTGGAGGTCGAGCTCCACCGCGTCGGCCCCCACGCGTACCGCGTGCTCGAAGGACGCGAGCGTGTTCTCCGGCGCGAACGCCGCCGCCCCCCGGTGGCCGATGACCCGCAGCGGCGAACCGGGACCGAAGAGATCGTCGGGCAGCACCGGCGGCTCAGGAAGCCACGCGCCGTGCCTGGGCCCGCCCGAGCGCGACGGAGAGGACGATCCACATCCCGGCCAGCGGCGCCGTGGACATCGCGACCCAGGCCAGCGTCAGGCCGAGCATCGCGAACAGGCTGTCGATGCCGGCGCCCGCGAGGTCGCCGCCCCGGTACAGGAAGACGTCGACGATCGGCTTCCCCTTGTACTTTTCCGCAGGCGGCACGACGGAGAACAGCGTCTCGCGCGAGGGCCGCGAAATCGCGTACCGCGTCGCGCGGTGGACGGCCTGGAAGATCATCATCACCCCGTAGATCGGCCACACGGCGAGCACGACGAACCCGAGCACGGTGACGACGGGCAGGATGGCCAGCGTCCACCCGACCCCGAGCTTCCGGATCAGGTGGGTCGTGATGAAGATCTGCGTCAGCAGGGTTCCGAACTGCGCCAGCGAGTCGAAGTCGGCGAAGCTGCCGACGCGCTGGCTGAACGTGTCCGTGGCCTCGAGGATGACGTTCGCCTGCGTGAAGTAGATGAGCGTGTTCGAGATCGCCATGAACACGACCCAGAGGCCGACGCCGAGCAGGTAGGGCGACGTGAACACGGCGCGCAGCCCCTCCAGCGCCCCGCCTCCGATGCGCGTGCCCCCATCGCCTCTTCGCCGGGGGCCGGTTTCCGCCGCCCCGCCGTCCGCCGCCGGTCCGCCCGCCGAGCCCGCGCCGAGCCGGGAGAGGTCCGACGCCCCGGCCCTCCGGTCGAGGATCAGCATGACGGCGATCGCGAGCGCGAAGCAGCCGGCCCCGGTGAGCATGAGACCGGCGGGGAGGTAGGGACTCTCGGTGAGTCCGCTGACGAAGCTCGCGCCGCGCCCCCCGGCGAGCGCCCCCAGCGTGCCCCCGATCCCGATGAAGGGGAACATCCTCTTCCCCTGGTCGACGTCGAACACGTCGACCATGAAGGCCCAGAACACGCTGGTCGAGAACAGGTTGATGACGCTCAGCCACACGTAGAACGTGTAGCCGACGCCGCGCGCGAGGCCGGTCTCCGCGTCGGTGCCGATGAGGCCGCCGCCTGCCCGCACGTCCTGGATCAGCAGCGTCGCGAATCCGATCAGGCAGGCGATGACGAACAGGTACGCGATCGGGATGAAGCGCCGCCGGTTCGTCCGCGCCACGACCCCCCCGAAGACGAGGACCACGAACAGGGAGCCCACCGAGGTCACGGCGAAGAGCCAGCGCAGGTCGTCCATCCCGCGGGCGACCCCCATCGCCTCGCGCACGGGACGGAGGAAGAAATAGCCGCAGAGGACGAGGAAGAAAAAGAGCGCGGACAGTACCGCGAGACTGAATTCGCCCCGCCTCATGTTGAGGATCCGCCGGGCGGCGCCGACGACAGATTGCAGGAAGCTGGCCACGTTCGCTCTCACCGTTAGGTTCCGGGATCTTCTGAAGAGAATCCCTTTTTCCATCGACCGGCAAGCAGAGCCACCAGGCAGAGCCACGATGAAGCCCCACCCCGGAGCCTCCCCCGGATCTGGCGCGTATACACATCGGACCCTGCC
>VXMQ01000022.1 GCA_009841015.1 Candidatus Palauibacter denitrificans
ACTGGCGGTTCCGCGTTGCGCTCGTGCTCGCGCACGAAACCGGCCACCGGATCGGGGCCATCTGCCAACTTCGGTGGACCGACATCTCCTTCGAGGGAGGGAACATCCTCTGGCGTGCCGAGCACGACAAGTCGGGGCACGAGCACGTCACGCCGGTTACCGCCGAGGCGCTCGAAGTTCTCGAAGAGGCGTGGAGGCGCAACCCCGGACCTGGGGAAGCTCCAGTGATGCCCGCGCCCAAGAGTCCGTCGAAGTGCATGGGATCCGCGCTGGCGCAAGGGTGGTGGGTCAGGGCCGAGAGGTTGGCCGGGCTGGAGCGCAAGCCGGGAAGGGGCTGGCACTCGCTTCGGCGGAAGTTCGCCAGCGACCTGATGGACCAGCCGCTCAAGGTGCTGTGTGAGCTGGGAGGCTGGAAGACGGCCAAGACGGTGCTTCAGTGTTATCAGAAGGCCGACGAAGGACAGCTTCGGAAGGCGCTGGAAGCCCGCAGACGGTCTCGCGGCTAGATCCGCATTCGGCGGGAGTCAAACGGCTGGAATCCGCCCGTCCAATCTCGTAAGTTCAACAGCCATGGGAAGATGCGAATTCACTTCCGTCCGCCGGACGGGCGGCGCATGGCGTACGCCAGCGAGGGCGTGCTGTGGATGGTCGAGGTCGACGCGGAGGGTGTGCCCAGCGCGCCGCCGGCACGTCTCTCCAACCACCACGCGGACGCGATCTCGTGGACGGGCGACTCGCGGTCCATCGTCTATCAGTCGACGCGCGGCCTTCGCCGCTACCACCTCGACGACGGCCGCTCCGAGGAGATTCCGCTGCGGCTGGAGTGGCGACGCCCCGCGCGGGAGGGCGCCGTGCTCGTACGCGCGGCGCGCGTGTGGGACGGCGTCTCGGACGAGGTCTCCCGCGACATGGACATTGTCATCGAGGGCAACCGGATCGTCTCCGTCGCCCCGCGCAACGACGCGCACGTCGCCGCGGTCACCGACGCGGGGGGCGAGGTCGTGGACGCGAGCGACCACACCGTCCTTCCCGGCCTCGTCGACATGCACTCGCACATGGGCTACGGGATGGGCGAGGCGCTGGGCCGCGCCTTTCTCGCCTACGGGGTGACGACGATCCGCGATCCCACCTCCGACCCCTACGAGATCGCCGAGCGCCGGGAGTCCATCGACTCGGGCCGCCGCATCGGACCGCGGGAGTTCGCCACCGGCCGCACGATGGACGGCAACCGGATCTACTACTCGGGCGCCGGCTCCCTCGGCCCCAACGGGAACCTCGAGCTGGAGCTGGATCGCGCCGAGCACGTGGGCTATTCCCTCATCAAGACCTACGTCCGAATGCCGGACCTCATCCAGCGCCGCATCATCGAGTTCGCGCACGGGATCGGGATTCCGGTGGCGAGTCACGAGATCTATCCCGCCGTCGCGCACGGCCAGGACCACGTCGAACACATCTCGGGCACGAGCCGCCGCGGCTATTCGCCGAAGGTGACGGCGATGTACCGGACGTATGACGACGTGATCCAGCTCCTTACCGCCTCCGGCATGACGATCACGCCGACGATGGCCCTCATGGGCGGCTGGTGGAAGTCCATCGGCGACGACCCGTCGTGGACGACCGACGCCCGCTTCGAGGCCGTGTTCCCCGAGGGGATGGCCGAGGCCATGACCGCGCGCGCCCTCACGAGGGGCCGGGCCGGCGGCATCGACGGGCTGCTCGCCGACGCCGGCCGCACTGTAACCCGCGTCGTGCGGGGCGGAGGCAAGGTGGTGGCGGGAACGGACTCCCCCATCATCCCCTACGGCGCCGCCCTCATCGCGGAGGTCGAGAACTACGTGTGGGGCGGCCTCACGGAGGTCGAGGCGCTGCGCACGGCGACGTCGGTGGCCGCCGAGGCGCTCGCGATGGAAGGAGAGATCGGAACCCTGTCCGCCGGAGCCCTCGCCGACATCCTCATCGTCGAGGGCAACCCGCTGGAGGACATCGAGGACCTGCGCCGCGCCCGCATCGTGCTCAAGGACGGCGAGATCTTCCGCGTCGAGGACCTGTTGCAGCCCCCCCGCGCGCTCGTGCCCTGACCGCGCGGGGACGCTTCGGCGGGTTACGGCGGGAAAATCTCGTCAGCCTCCGATCGGGAACACGAACCCGGCCTGAAGCGCCAGGTGCCGCGTGTTGACGGTTCCCGTTGACGTGTCATCGATGTTCGCGAGTCCCAGCGAGTAAATCAGATCGACCCCCAGCCGCACATCGCCGGAGATCGCCAGTTCCACCCCGGCGCCCGCCGCGATGCCGAAGTCGGTCGGTTTCGTATCGGCGTCGCACGACCCGGACTCGCTCAACGATCCCAATTCGCCAAGATCGACCTCCACGCTCGTGTCGCAGGAAAGCAGGGAGGCCGCCCACGGGCCCAGCAGCAGACCGAAGGACGCTCCGCGGCCTCGAGGTGTTCCGATGCGCACGAGCGCCGACGCCTGTACCCAGTCCGCCTCGATGCGGCCCGACCCGACGCCTTCGATGCCTTCCGACGCGAGGTCCACGGACTGGACCGTACCCTTCTGGACATACGCTCCGCCGATCCGCAGCTCGACGGAGCTGCCGACCGGAAACGCGATGTCGAGGCCCGCAACCACGCCCCGCCGGGCCTCCTGGTCCCCAAACTCGTCCACATCCGTGGAGATGGTGGCCTGGCTCAGCCCGCCACGAAATCCGAGCGTCGTTTGCCCCATCAGCGGGGCGGCGATCAGGAGGGGAAGGAGCGACGCGATGATTCTGCGCATGTGGAAACCGACCTTTCGGAAGACACCGTGGCTCAGAAGAGACTCGTGACGATGAACAGTACGGCGACGCCGCTCAGCACCCAAATCACGCGGTCGCTGCGCTGGAGGAGGACGTGCTTGTTGAGGATCGCCCCGATCGGGGCGGCGAAGGCGTAGGTCGCGAACAGCGTCATGTAGAAGTCCTGCACCAGGGAAAACGTGAAGCCCCCCGTGCCGCTGCTCGCCTCGATGATGTCGAAAACGGTGAAGAGGATCGTGAACCAGACGCCGAACTGCAGGTAGAGCTTGGCCTCGGCGCGCCGCCGCTTGCGGAGGATGGCGAACGCGGCCAGCACCTGGCGGAAGGCGAGCGACACGGCCCCGCCGGGATCGTTCGTGTAGTAGAACAGCCGCAGCCGGTGCGCCCACCGGTCGAACCCGCGCAGGATGGGCAGGTTGGAGAGGGCGGCCCAGCGGGTTCCCAGCAGGGTGATCGCGATGAGCGCGAGCACCGCGATGATCGGCTCGTAGATGCCGAATCCGCGCGCGAAGGCGCCCATCGACCCGCCAGCCAGCATCATCACGACGGAGTCGGCCACGAGGCGGACGCGCGTCCCCCGCTTGGCCGCCCAGTGCGGCTCCGGCGGGAGCGTCTCCCCCTTGGCGGGCATGAAGGCGAGCTGGCGGGGCGGCAGGCCGAGGAACCGCCGCCGCGCCTGGTCTTCGTTGAACTTCCGCACCATGCGCGGGATCAGAAGGACATCCAGGAGCCACCACAGCCCTGCGCCGCCGAGGGTGAGGAGCATGAGGAAGCCGGTTCCGGGGCGGTCGAGATAGAAGCGGTGGCCGCCGAAGACGCCCGTCACGAGCCACAGCGGATAGGCGATGCCTTCGCGCTTGGGCCGGTAGCTGTAGAGCTGGTCGAGCACCGCCCGGGAGAAGTCGAGGTCGCCCCTTCCGGGCACCTGCGGCGGGCCCTGGTGCAGCGCGGAGAGCCCGAACAGGGTGTCGTCGGAGGCGTCGTCGGAGGTTCCGGCGGCGCGGTCTCGTCGCTTCAGAAGGCCACGGGCTCCTTGAAGCGGCCGTACACCTTCTCCAGCACGATCCGGATCTCGCCCAGCGTCGCGTAGGCCCGCACGGCGTCGAGCAGCGGCGGCAGCAGGTTCTCGTCCTCGCGCGCGGCCCGCCCCAGCGTCTCGAGCGCCCGCTCGACCGCGCCGGAATCGCGGCGCGCGCGGAGACCCGCCAGCCGCTTCTCCTGCTTCGCGGCGGCCTCCTCCCCGATCCTCAGAATCTCGATCGGGGGCTCCTCCGCGTCCTCGA
>VXMQ01000066.1 GCA_009841015.1 Candidatus Palauibacter denitrificans
GGCGCGTGTCCCAGTGGCCGCCGATCACCCGTCCCACGCGGTTCGAGATCGAGGGCACGGTGGGCTCGTTGAGGCGCTGCCGGGCGGGGTCGCCGAAGAGACGGATCGAGAAGTCCTGCAGGCCGGCGCCCAGCGCATCGAGGTCTCCGAACAGTTCCAGCGGTGCGGCGGGCGCCTCGAGGAGCGCGGCCCGCATGTGGCGGAGCCGGTCGCGGGCGCGGCCGACCTCTTCGCCCGCCGAGGCGATGCGGCGGCTCAACTCCGACGTTTCGTGCTGGAAGGCGACGACGGCGACGAAGTCCGTGCCGGGCTCGACCGTGGGCACCGGCTTCACCTCAAACGTCTGCGCCTGACCGACTTCCCGCGCGCCCTCGGCCGTGACGACGACGAGTTGCGCGGAGTATTCGCCCGGGGCGACGAGGGGTCCCTGGGCCGGTCCCACCCACGGCGGCGTGAAGCCGGGGACCGTGAGGTCGATGGGATCGGGCGCGGGAGCCCGCAGGTCCCAGCTCACGCGGTGCAGCCCCTGGCTGGCGGGGCCGGTCACCCAGCGCACGGTTCGACCGTCCTCATCGGCGATCGCGATTAGCGCCCGGGGGCCGCTCTCCGTCGCCTCCTCGTTCAGCACGTCGTAGCCGGGGAACGCCACGTCTCCCCCGGCCGCTCGCACCTCCGCTTCGGCGGCGCGGCGCGCCTCCGCCATCGTCGTCGATGTCTCGGGCAGGTAGTAGGAGATCACGGCGCCGAAGTCCGGGTTCGGCGCCGTGTAGTCATCCGACCCCAGCGTCGGCTTGCCGCGCGCCTGCATGGGGACCGAGGGGATGTACCACCAGGCGTCGCGAACCGGGAACAGCGCCCCGCCGTCCGCGGCGGCCACGGCGGCGTTCTCCCCGCCCGCCAGTTCGCGCAGCGGCGTGTAGTCGTCCAGCACCTGGAAGCCGCGGCCGAAGGTCGACCCGACCACGTCGTTGTCGCGGCGCTGGACCTCGAGGTCCCGGTGCGGGATCGTGGGCCCCGGGAGCATGTGCCAGTTCTCGCCGCCGTTCACGCTGGCATACATGCCGAACTCCGCTCCGAGGAAGAGGAGGTTCGGGTTCAGGTGGTCCTGCTCGATCGCCCAAAGGATCGTCCCGTTCGGCAGATCTCCCGCGATCGAGCGCCACGTCCCGCCCCCGTCGTTGCTCTCGAACACCAGCGGCCGGAAGTCGCCCTCCTTGTGGTTGTCTGCCACGGCGAAGACCGTCGCCGCGTCGAACTGCGACGCCTCCACGTCGTTGATGAACGCCCGCTCGGGCACGCCGGGGAGAGCGCCCGCGAGCCGCCAGTTCGCCCCGCCGTCCTCCGTCGCGTGGATGAGGCCGTCATCGCTCCCCGTGTAGATCACGCCCGCCGTCACCGGCGACTCGGAGATGCCGGTGAGGGTCGCGTACTTGGACATGGCGCCGTTGTCGATGAGGTCGTCGACGCTCCACACCCGCCCCATGAACTCCAGCTCGTAGCGGTTCACGTTCGTCGTCAGGTCGCCGCTGATCGCGGTCCACGAGTTGCCCCGGTCGTCGCTTGCCCACACGCGCTGCGAGCCGTGGTAGATGCGGTCGGCGTTGTGCGGGCTGATGAGGACCGGCGCGTCCCAGTTCCAGCGTTCGGGCGGGTCGCCGGGCGCGGGCTGCGCCTGGATGTCGAGCGCTTCCTCGCTCGCCCGGTCGTAGCGGTAGAGGTTCCCCTGCTGCGTCTGCAGGTAGAGGATGTCCGGATCCCTCGGGTCGATCTGGACGGCGTACCCGTCCGCCCCCATGGGCACGTACCAGTCCCGGTTCCGCACGCCCTCGATGTTCGTGGTGCGGGCGGGGCCCCACAGGGTGCCGAGGTCCTGCGCGCCACCGAGCACGTTGTAGAACGGCTCCGAGTTATCGAGCGTAAGCTTGTAGAACTGTGAGATCGGCAGGTTCGGGAAGTGCCGGAAGGTGCGGCCGTCGTCGAAGCTCTCGTACAGGCCGGCGTCCGTGCCGACGATCAGGTGCAGCGGATCCTCCGGGTCGATCCACAGGGCGTGGTTGTCGCTGTGCTTGTCGCGCGCCGTCTCGAGGTTGCCGAAGGTCGCGCCCCCGTCGCGCGTGACCTGGATGAAGACGTCCATCTGGTACACGACGTCCGCGTCGTGCGGCGAGGCCTCGATCTCCTGGTAGTAGTGCGGGCCGGTGCCGCCGGAGATGTAGGAGTTCCGCCGCTCCCAGCTCTCCCCCTTGTCGAGGGACCGGTAGAAGCCGCGCTCCTCGTCGTTCGCCTCCATGGTCGCGTACACGACCTCGGGGTTCGCCGGGGTGACGGCGAGTCCGATCTTTCCCACGTCGCCGCTCGGGAGTCCGGCCGTGATCCGGCGCCAGCTCTCGCCGCCGTCGGTGGACTTGTAGATGCCGGAGTTGGGACCGCCGGCGAGGTGCCCCCAGATCTTGCGGCGGCGCTCGTACGCCGCGGCGTAGACCATGTCCGGGTTGCCGGGCGCGAACTCGATGTCGGTGACGCCCGTGTTCTCGTCGATCTCCAGCACGAGCCGCCAGGAGTCGCCGCCGTCGGTGGACTTGTACACGCCCCGGTCGCCGCCCGGAGCCCAGAGCGACCCTTCGGCCGCCACGAGGATCACGTCGCTGTCGCGCGGATCGATGAGGATCTTCCCGATGTGCTCCGAATCCCGGAGGCCCACGTTCTCCCACGTCTCCCCGCCGTTGCGGCTGCGGTAGACGCCGTCCCCCCAGCCGACGTGGCGCCCGCTCACGTTCTCCCCCGTCCCCACCCAGATCACGTCCGGGTTGTCGGGGTCGATCGCGACGTCGCCGATCGAGTACACGGACTCGTCCTCGAAGATCGCGTCCCACGTCACGCCGGCGTTCGTCGTCTTCCACACCCCGCCGGAGCCGACCGCGATGTACCAGGTGCTGCTCCGGTGCGGGTGCACGGCGATGTCCGCGATCCGGCCGCCCATCAACGCGGGGCCGATCTCGCGCAACGGCAGGCCGGCCACCACCTCCGCCACCAGCTCCTGATCGACCTCCTGCGCCCGAACCTCCGGGGTCAACGGAGGAAAGATTCCGGGAACTCCCATGAAGACGCCCCAAACGAGCGCCAGCCGCGCGGGCGACGCACCATGTCTCGTCGAGTCTCTCATCTCGCTGCTCTCCTTCTTGCCGCGGGCAGGCAGCCCGTGCCGGGTTTCCGCGAAGATTCCGCCGGATACGCTATCCCGGGAGACACGGGCCAGACAGGGCACGGCGGGCGACGAGGCGGAGGCGGAGGCTAGAGAGCGGTCCGGCCTGCTCGGTCGACCGGCGCGTCAGGTCCTGCGGGGCGACCGGGAACGCCAGGCCGCGGCGAGAGCACGGTCGAAGGTCATGAGGTCGTCGGGCTCCCGCCGGATGCAGCACGCGAGGTGGACAAGATCGCGCGCCTGCAACCCTGGATGGTTGTTCGCGAGATTCCGAGCGGTCAGAACGTCCGCCTCTTCCACGGCCCACACCTCATCAATGGAGGCTTCCGCGAGCGTGAAAGCGTCGTCGAGGGCGGACAATCGGTGACCCTTCAAGTAGAAGTTGAGCAGTTCCTGGAGCACTTCCGCGGATGTGACGAGGCGTCGATCTCGTTGCTGCGATCTATAGAGGAAGGCCCGGGCTTCCGTTTTCAGGGCGTGGTCGGCTCCGACGAAATATATGAAGACATTGGCGTCAACGAAGATCATACGCCGGGATCCGGGAACCGGGTCTCCACAAGCATCTTCTTGATCTCGGGCCAGTCCGGCTCTTTGGCGCCGGGCGGATGGCGCGCGTCGCATTTCGCAGCGAACGCCTTGAGTTCCTCGACCGTGAACTTGCGCCGACGGGTGGCGGCCAGCCTCTCGTCAGCGGCTTCGCGCAGCCATTGGCCGAGGGATTTCCCCTCGCGCTCCGCCTCCGCCTGGTAGCGGATCTTGGCGCTTTCCTTGACGACGAAGTGAATTCTCGACATGACCCCTCTTGTATGTGCATGGCTGTTACACATGCGCAATATGATGGTGCATACCGGTCGGTGTCAACGCCC
>VXMQ01000117.1 GCA_009841015.1 Candidatus Palauibacter denitrificans
GCGGATCCGCCTCGTGTTCGAGCCCGGCCCGCAGCCTTGACGCCTCGATGTAGGCGACGTGGCCCGGACGCTGCGCCCTGGCCCGCGCCGGGTCGTCCGGGCGGCTCCAGCCGTGTTCGTGGTTAAAGGCGTCGCGCAGCGGGGCGAAGGTCTTCTCCCAGCCGGGGGGCGCGATGTTCAAGCTGCGGCCGGTCTGTAGGTCGCACTGCGCGGCCAGAACGTGTACGTGGACGCCGCCGCCGCGTTCGCGGTGCAGAACCGCCGTCCACGAATAGCGATCCGGCTCCAGTCCCGCCCACGCGGTCTTCTCGAACTCGTCGAGGACGGCTTCGACCTGTTCGTCGGTGGGCCGGTCGTCCGGCGCCCACGCGATCACGGCCGACGTGTACTTGCGCTCGAAGTCGAGCGAATCGGCCACGGCGGCCACCATGTCCGGGTTCCCGCGCCACACTTCGACGCCCTCGCGCTCCCGTCCCTCGGCGTCCAGCTCCCCGACGAGGTACTTGGCCGCCGCCTTGGCCGAGCCCTTCCCGTGGGACAGGAACCTAACGAGCATCGTCGGTCTCCCCGCCGATGCGGGCGACACGGAGCAGCGAGCGCTCGAAGGACACGATGTGGGCGATCACCGAGACGGCCTCGGCCGCCGTCCTGTGGGTGTTCGCCCAGCGGGTTGGTCGAGGATCGAATCAAGGCAGGAAATCACGTAAGTCTAATGAAGGCTGCACGATCTGCCACTCCTGCCGTTAGGCGGCTTCGGGACGCGCCTGATAGAAAAGGCCGGAAATCCGGGTCGAATTGCGGGAAAATCGCAGTGTGTTTTCGCGGGTCACCGACCACCCCTTGATGTCGCCTCGTTGGGCCGCACGGAGAACAATATCACCGCTCGAACCCGAATGATTCCCCGTCGATCTTCAGGTCGCGGGCATTGGCCTTGACGATGTCAACGACATCCTTCGGATAGCCTTTCTCTCCGGCGTTTCCTTCGAGATCGAGGGTCACGCGGACGTTGGAGCCCGGCGAGCGGGTGAGTTCGACGAGGAGCGCGTCCATGATCCGGGCCACCACGAATCCGGCCCGGGTCCGGCTCGACCGGAATGCTGGCGAAGAACCGGGCTGGCGGCTGCTCGGCAGCCTCCTCCTGCGTTTCGCCGGACCCGGGTTCGTCGCTCCCGATGGTCTCGCCCTCGCCCGCCCGTCACCTCCTCGATATCCGTGGGGCCGTCTCCATCTAGGGACTCCGAAGCCGCTCGGTCAAATCGTTCATGTTGGGAGCCGCACGCGTACAGTTCCCCAGAGAGGGCGACACACAGTTCGTGAAGGGGCGCAGCAGGTTACTTTTCGGCGGCTACGAGCTACCAGAACCTGCCATCGAGAGGAGATAAGACTTGGGCAATCCTGAAGAACGAGGGGCCACTGAGAAGGAGGCCGCAGCCCGTAACGCGCTCGGTCCGAAGGGACCGGAGATCTTGGAGTTCCTGAGTGGCGAATTGGCGAAGCGGTTGCCAGACGATGAAGACAAGGACGCCGTTGTGTCAGGACTCGTTCAGGCCGTCGTGACGGAGGAAGTGACACGCCAAACGATAACCAAGCTGCCCATGATTCCTGGTCTGGAGTCCGATGTCGACAAAACCGCTCTGGTATCGCGGTGGAAGTGTCTAGCAGAACACTACAGGGGATCGAGTCAGGAACAGGTATTGAGGGAAGGAGCCGAACTGCTTCAGGGCTTAGAACCTGATGTGGCGACGCGAGTGATTCATGACATCCGTCAACAGCTCGCTGAGGGAATCAACTGGTCCATGGAACGAACCGTGATACAGCCCGCTCTCAAGATTCCGGGCGGGCGGTTAGTTCTTGACGCGTTTCAGGTCAGAGGCCCTCGCGTGGCCCTCTGGAAGCTACGAAGCCGCTTGCTTCGCCTTGGGGCCAAGGGCATCCTGTGGATTGCAGCGATCTCAGGGATAGGCCACTGGATTCTTTGGGTGCTCTTCGATCAGCCGTACCTGCTACAACACTTTCCCGGCGTGGGCAAGGCGGTGCAATTCATACTGATAAGCTGCACTACTCTTTTGGTATGGGCTTTCACAAGATCCCGAAGCGCACAACATCGGTCGGCCAAATCAAGGCTGATCAGCACTGCGTTAGCAATCGGTTTCTGGGGACTACTGGCCGGTGCATGGGTTCACTGGGTTTTTTGGGTCTTCTTTCGAATTCCCGATCTTCCGATCGCCTTGGAACCCTTTGTCAAGATGGGGCAAGTTGTGGTTCTCATCGGCGGGCTCGCGGCCGCTTATGCGTTGTTTCGGCAGTCGAACGAGCGCGAGAACGATGGAAAGGGTCAGATGGATCCAATGGCCTAAATTGAAGGGGAACAAGGACCTCAGCGAGAGAGGACGGCGATGGCGAGGGGCAGGATGCCCAGTGAGCGGCAGGAGGAGCTGTCATCGCGGCCGATGCGGGGTCGGGGCCCTGGAAGAACCCGGGTATTGATCCTCGACGGACAACCCGGAGGCGGGGTGGATGCGTAGTGCATGATCGGCGGAAGCCCGGAAGAGCGGGCAGATGCTCGGCTGGAGCGTGGCTGGATTAGGTTGGCGCGCATCCATTCGTCGTAGCCGAGTTCGCCTACTCAGTCATCGCCCGCAGCAATCGACGGATGCATGTCTACAACGCATTCGGCGATCATGTCCCCTACCATTGCCGCCTCGTCCGAGTGGCCTGGCGGTAGACCGACCATCTCCGCATGCGACGGGTCAGCATCGAATCCATCAGCCGCATCGAGCGGATCATGAAGGATTCGTAAGGTGTTCAGTTCTTCAGATACTCTGTGCAATACCGTTCCGACATGAAGTTCCGCGAATCGTCCGTTGGGACGGACGCTGAGGCGGAAAAGGCGTCGCACCCCGCTCAGCTGTTGAGTCTTCGGTGGCTCAAAAGCCTCCATCCAGTTGACCGACAACCCGCTCTCATCCGGTCGGGACGTGCGCAAGCGAAAGCACGAGCCGTCAGGAGTGCCATCCTCCAAGACCATACTCGGCTTGACGTAACGGACGACGTGATCATCCGCGGGCACGTCGGTCCCCTTCATTCGCAAAGCAAGGAATGCAACTCGAACGCTTCTATCTGCCGCCCGATTCCCTCCAAGGAATCGCATCCCGCGACGCGGGAAATCCCGCGATCAGTTTGTCGTCGCCTGAAGATCACATACTGCGCCATATTGCCTCCCAAGAACTGCAAGCCCAAGCGCCCGCCGTGTTCGTCTTTCCATACCGCTCTCAGGTTGCCGTTGTCCATCAGCACCAAATCGCCCTTACGCATGTAAGGTAGCAACCTGACAAACCGTTTGAAATCGCCCTCGGAACCCTCGTTAAGCCCGTAGCCGTCATGCTTCGCCTCATCCCGCAGGTATGCGATCCGAGAGCTGTAGGCATCCAACTTCGAGTCGATGGCACCACGCTGTGCACTTACCTCCGCGAACAGTCGCACGATCACTAGTGAACCGTTGCCGCGTTCGCTCTGGGCCGACTGTCGCATGATATTGCCGCGTCGCTTCGGAATCCACGTCATTCGCCGCGGATGACTGCTTGGGTCGATCACCATGTACCCATCTCCTCTAACGCCGAAGCGCGTGATGTCCACAGCCTCTGGGAGGCCTTCAAGACCACCCAGATCACCCGCACTTCCCGTTTCCGCCGAGGCATCCTGTACCATCAATCATCCTCCTTGTCGTGCGCCTGCAGCGGAACAAAAACCACCCATCCACCTCCGCCGGCGCTGCCGACGTTTCCTGTCTCGAACCCCGCTCCGCCTCGCCCGCCGTCACCACCGCCTCCAATCCCGATCTCGAACCGGTCGCCAACAGAAAGATCCCCAAGCGAGACGATCAACGTCTCTCCCGGGAACCCGCGCCCACCGTCACCCCCGTTCGATGCGATTCGACCGTCTGAAGGTGGCACAATGCCCCCACGACCGCCTTCTCCGCCATCGCCGTGGCGGCAGCCTTTACCGGGCTTGCCTACGACCGGCCTCCCCCCCTCCAGCCTGGCTGTGTGGCACATCGCCGACGCC
>VXMQ01000200.1 GCA_009841015.1 Candidatus Palauibacter denitrificans
CCACCTCCACCGTCACCGCCCCGATCGCCGTCGCCACCGCCGGAGGCCGGTTCGGAACCGTCGCCGCGAACGACTGCGACGCCGACAGGCCCCCCGGATCACGAGCCGTCACCGTCACCTCCGCCGTCCCCGCCGACACCCCCGTCACCGTCACTTCCGAACCCGCCACCGACGCCGCCGCCACGCCCGGCAACGACGAGACGGCCTCGTACTCCAGCGCGTCCCCGTCCGGATCGCTGAAGTGCCCCGACACGTCCACCACCGAGACCGCATCCACCTCCACCGTCACCGCCCCGATCGCCGTCGCCACCGCCGGAGGCCGGTTCGGCGCGGGTGGCGGCGTACCGGTGACCGATTCTTCACCGCCACAGGCGGAGAGCAGGGCCAGTCCAAGCCCTGCGCCAACGCTGCGCAGACGGATCTTCCCGCTGCCGGGGCGCGATCCTGACACGAGAGAGTTCTCCCGGAAGATGTGGTCGTTTCCACCAGACTATCCGCGGAGGGCGGCGCGGCGCGAGGCCGACGCGCGCAGTCCGCGAGCGAATGTCCGAGGACGGAACCGTCGATTGCCCGTTGCCTTTCTCAACCTCACTTTCCGCTTCGGACGCCCCCGCAACCGGCGGGGCGCGCCGTCACCACCGGCGAGTGCCGGGTAAGCGGGAAAGTGCCCTTGAGCAGCGTACAGACGATCACCCAGACGGAGTCCCGAACCCGGACCCTGGCCGCGGCGCAGGCCTCGTACCTCTTCCCCTGGGTCCGTCCCTACTACGGCGAGCCGCTCGCGCTCTCCCGCGGCGAGGGCGTCTGGCTCACGGACGTGAACGGCGACGAGTACCTGGACCTGTTCGCGGGGATCCTCACGACATCGGTCGGACACTGTAACCTGGCGGTCGTCGGGGCGGCGCGCGCGCAGATGGAGCGGCTGGGGCACACCTCGGCCCTCTACGTGACGGAAGGCCAGATCGAGGCCGCGCGCTCGCTGGCCAAGATCACGCCGGGTGCTCTCCGCACGGCGTGTTTCACGAACAGCGGCACGGAGGCGGTGGAATCCGCGGTCGCGACGGCGCGCCTCTACACGGGGCGGCACGAGATCGTCGCGTTGCGGCTCTCCTATTCGGGGCGGAGCACGCTCACGAGCCACATGACCGCGCAGGGCGCCTGGCGTCTGCCCGGCGGGGGCGTCGACGGGATCGTCCACGCCCGCTCGCCGTACCTCTACCGCTCTCCGGTCGGCGCCGGCCCCGAGGCGACGGACTTCTTCATCGACGACCTCGTGGAAGTCATCGAGACGACGACGGGCGGGAAGCCGGCCGCCTTCTTCGCCGAGACGATCCAGGGCGTGGCCGGCGTCATCGTGCCGCCTCCCAAGTATTTTCGAAGGGCGGCCGAGGTGATCCGGAGCTACGGCGGCCTGTTCATCATCGACGAGGTGCAGGCCGGGTTCGGCCGGACCGGGGACCGCTGGTTCGGGATCGAACACTGGGGTGTCGAGCCGGACATCATGGTGATGGCCAAGGGGATCGCGAACGGATTCCCCGTCGGGGCAACCGTCACGCGGCCGGAGATCGCCGAGGCCTGGCAGGGGCCGTCGATCTCCACGTACGGGGGCAACTCGATCTCCATGGCGGCGATGCGCGCCACGCTGGGCGTGATGAAGCGCGAGAACGTGCGGGCCCGAGCCGCCGAGCGCGGCGCGCAGCTTCGTGCCGGACTCGAAGCGCTGAAGCGCGCGCACGGCTGGATCGGCGAGGTGCGCGGCATGGGGCTGATGCAGGGCATCGAGATGGTCGAGGACCGCGACGGGAGGGCGCCGGACGGCGAGCGGGCCGGCGCGCTGCTCGAGGCGGCGCGCGAGGAGCACCTGCTCATCGGCCGCGGCGGGTTGAACGGGCATGTGATCCGGATCGGGCCCTCGCTCCTCATCTCCGAGGACGAGATGGCGGAGGGCATCCGTCGCCTCGCGGCCGCCTGCCGGCGGATCGACGGCTGACCCGACGGCCCGCACGCCAGGACGTCCGGGAGTGAGCCGGCTGGCCGGGCGCGTGGCGATTGTGACGGGCGCCGGCCGCGGCATCGGCCGGGCCCACGCGCTCGCCATGGCGGCCGGCGGGGCCAGCGTCGTCGTCAACGACCTCGGCACGGGCGTTGGCGGCGACGGCGCCGATGGCGGGCCGGCCGAATCCGTCTGCGCCGAGATCCGGGCCGGCGGCGGCCGGGCCGTGGCCAGCCGTCACGACGTCTCCGACTGGACCGCCGCCCGCCACCTCATCGCCCTCGCGGTCGAATCGTTCGGCTGCGCCCCGCGCGTAACGAACCAGATACCCTCAACTCCTCCAGCAGCGATCGCCAGGCCTTGCGCTCCGTGGCTTCCAGAGCGGCCGTCGTCACGCCGGGACCTTCGGGCAGAGGACCGGCATCGCCTTCCGCGCGGGCGAGAAAGACCGTCTGGTTGCGGGAGATCAGCTCGGCGGCGAGCTGCTCCGCCTCGCCGCCGCCGTCCGCCGCGACGACCCAGGTACCCGGCGCCGGCGTGACATCGACCGGCCCGCGCGCGAGGATGACGCTCGAACCGAGGTGTTCGTCCCTGTCCGGATCGCGGGTTCCCAGGAACTCCACATCCGAGAAGCCGGCGTCGTCCAGTACCCGCCGCCACTCTGCCGGTTCGGCGAAGGCATGATCGGTTCGGTAGACATCGGCGAAGCGCCACCAGCCGTCCAGGAGCCCGAACGTCAGGTCCTGCCAGGTCCGGTGCCGCAGGCCTTCGAGGGCAATCAGTTGGCCCGATGGGGCGAGCAGGTCGCGGCAATGCGACAGCGTCTCGCCCAGGTCCCGGGTGGCGTGCAGTACGTTCGCGGCGATCACCAGGTCGTAGCTGTGAGCGTCGAACCCCTGTGCCGCCGGATCCGCTTCGATGTCCAGGCGCCTGTACTCGATCGGCACGCCGGTCCGGGCCAGGCGCCCTTCGGCCTGCGAAAAGAAGCCTGCCGAGATGTCGGTGAAGGTGTAGTCGACCCGGTCGGAAGGCAGCCGCGGAAAGACTGCCTCGGTGGCGGATCCGGTCCCCGCTCCGACCTCCACTATCCGAAGCTGGCGATCCTCCGGCAGACCGGAGATGGCTGCCTCAACCGCATCTCCGAGCATGCGGTTCGCGGCGCGGTTGGCCGGCGCCTGAAGGTACACGCCCGCCGCGCCGGGGCCTTCGTCGCTGAACAGCAGCGTCATCGGATCCGTACTTCCCTGGAGCACCTCGGCGAGAGCCGGGCCGCAGCGGCAGAGCAGGCCGAGTTCGTTGGCACCGTGGGGGTGCCTTTCCCGAAGCCTGTCGGCAAGACGTTCGGGCTCTGCGAGGGCTTCGTCCGGGAGCGGGTCGCCGGCTCCGGCCGCCACGACATAGCCCCCGTCGGAGAACCTCAGGATGCCCGCCTCCGACAGGATTGCCAGGAGTCGCCGGAACAGGCGCCGGTGCTCGTCAACGACGTTCAGTTCGCGGCGAAGATCCGCGGTCGAGACCTTCGCCTCCGCCCGGCGCTGCCACCCCATTCCCTCGAGCGCCGAGAGCACGTACGCCTGTGACAGGCGCTCGAGGTCCCGGAGCAGGGTGACCCGGGCCGCCGCTTCGACGTCGCGGTCCGCCAGGTGGTCGGCGAGGGTGCGCGACCGGCCGGCGACCGTCGCCGGGCTGGCCAGGAAGTCCGCGGCGGGCACGCTTCCATCCAGCGGCTTATCCCGCCAGGCGACCCCGTACAGCAGGTCCTTCAGCCCGGCCCTGGCCGAGAGGAGGGCGCCGCGGGTGGCTCGCTTGACGGTGAAGCCGAACAGGCCGCCGAGAGGCGTCCCTTCGGTGGAGTAGAACCGCACGTCCCCCGTCACGACTTCGGGCGGCTCGGAAGACTCGGAAGACGCTGCGTCCGCTCCGTTTCGGGCGGCGGACGTCCTCACGGTCGCGTGGCAGAGGAGCCTGGTCGGCATCGGCCCCGCCA
>VXMQ01000010.1 GCA_009841015.1 Candidatus Palauibacter denitrificans
TGAAGGTGCGCGAGCGGTTCCTCGCCGAGATCGACGATCCGACGGTGCGCGAGGCCAAGCGTCGGGCGGCCGTCGACCTCTTCCGGATCGCGGACCGCGACGCGTGCCGCCACCGCGGGCTGCTCGCCTACTTCGGGGAGGACTTTGAGGCGTGCGGCGAGTCGTGCGACGTGTGCACGGGGCTCGGCGTGACGGATCTCGTGGACGTGCTCCCCGTGCTCAAGCGTAAGCCTCGGGCTGGACGCGCGGGCGGCCACGTTGCCGGGGGGCGGGCCACCGCGGCCGACGCCGACCGGTCGCCGTCGGACCCCACCTTCCAGCGCCTCCGCACCCTGCGGAAGCAACTGGCGGACGCCCGCGGCGTCCCCGCCTACATCGTGTTCAGCGACCAGGTGCTGTGGGACCTGATCGACCTGCGTCCCGGCTCGCCCGAGGAGATGCTGCGAGTCCCCGGCATCGGCCCCGCCAAGCTCGAGCAGTACGGCGACGTGTTCCTCGACGCCCTGCGCGAGGGCTGATGCGGGATGTCTTCTTCCACGTGGGAGCGGGCCGGGCGGCCTCGCGATGGCTGCAGGAGCGGGTGTTTCCGCATTTCCGGGGCGTGCGCTACGTACCGCGCACCCGGTTTCGGCAAAGCGCCATCGTGGAACGCCGCGGCGGAGCCCTTCCCGTTCTCGTATCCCGGCAGCTCGGATACGGCGAGTTCGTGTCCGCCGTGGAGTGGTTCGCGCGCGCGGCGCCGGCGGCCCGGCCGATCCTGGTCCTGCGCCGCCACGACGAGTGGCTCCGGTCGGTGTATCTCCGGGAGATCAAGGAACTGCGCTACGTCCCGTTCGAGGCCTTCATCGACTTCGAGCGCGACGAAGGCGTCCGGCCTCAATCCTCGGCCCTCTTCCGCGAGCGCATCCGGGTGCTCGAGGACCACTTCGAGCATGGGCCCCTCGTCCTCTTCTTCGACCGGCTCGTTGATGATCCCCGGTCGTTCGTTCGGGCGATCGCCGACTACGTGGGCGCGTCGTATGACGAGACGCGGATCTCGTTCCGCCCGTCGAACCGTTCCTATCGCGACCGGCAGTACCGATTCCTGCGGGAGGTTGGCCGACGCTGGCCCGTGAAGCGGCGTGCAGAGCCCGCGCCCGCCGCCCTCCGGTGGCTTCGGGTGCGGTCTCGCCGTCTCGCCTGGCACGCGGGCGTGGCGCTCGGACGTGTCGCGCCGGAGCGGATCCTGAGTTCCGACCCGCTTCTCACCGATGAGGAACTCGCGCGCGCCCGCGCCTTCTACGAAGCGGACTGGGAGGCCTGCGTGGACTATGCCCGCCGACACAACCCCGGACTCATCGCTGGAGACTGACCGACGCCGAAGGCCGCGGCGGGCTCGCCACAGCCGATGGCGCCCCGCAGATTCCCGCCCCTGTAGCTCGTTGCCGACGACATTTCGGAGGACGCATGCCCCGACCACGGTTCGTCATTTTTTGCGCTGCCCCGGCTATGCTGGTTCTCGGGTGGTTGGCGCTCGGCCCGGCACCCGCCGCTGCGCAGGAGCGCTTTCCCGACCCTCCTCCGGAACACGGCCTGTACTCGGATGCGGTCCGGGTGGGGGACATGGTCTTTCTCGCAGGCGTCGTGAACCGCGATCCCGATCCCGCCACCCAGTTCCGCAACACGTTCCGCCGGATCGGCCAGATCCTCGAGGACGCCGGGTCGAGCCTCGAGCGAGTGATCGACATCACGACCTATCACCTCGACATGCACGCCCACATCGACGCGTTCATCGAGGTCAAGGACGAGTTCCTTCCCGAGCTTCCATCCTGGACCGCGGTGGGGGTGACCGAACTCTACAGTTCCGGTGTGCTGATCGAGGTCAAGGTGATCGCGGCAGTCAATGACGAGGGCTGACGGCGGGCCCGTGACCACCGCTCGCGCGCGCCCCCTCGCGCTCGGCCTGGCGTTCGGATTCGGGGCGGCGCTCTCGGGCTGCGGTGGCGATCGAGCCGCCGGCGGTACCGACGAACCCGCCCGGATGACGACGGCGTATGCGGGGGACGACTGGCCGGTGTACGGCGGCGACCCGGGCGGCCTCAAGTATTCCGCCCTCACGGACATCGACCGCTCGAACGTCGCCGATCTCGAGGCGGCGTGGGTCTGGGAGACGGGGGAAGAGCCGATTCCCGACGCGGCGAGTCCCATCCAGGGCGAACGCGTGGCGCCGGGCGCCTTCGAGGCGACGCCGATCGTCATCAACGACACGATGTGGCTCTCGACCCCCTACAGCCGGGTCGTCGCCCTGGACGCGGAGACGGGGGAGGAGTACTGGAGCTACGATCCCAAGGCGTGGGAGTGGGGGAACCTCCACCGCGGCTGCCGCTTCTGTCACCGCGGCATCGCGCAGTGGAGCGATGGGAGCGAGCGCCGGATCTTCCTCAACTCGCGCTGGCGGCTGATCGCGCTCGACGCCGCCACCGGCGAGCCGATTCCCGGCTTCGGGGACGGAGGCGAGGTCGACCTGACGGAGGGACTCGCCTGGGACGCGAACCGGCTTCACATCTCCAACACCTCTCCCGCCGTCGTGTACGACGACATCGTCATCGTGGGCAGCGGCGTCCCGGACAACCGGATCTACCGCCACAACCCGCCCGGCGACGTGCAGGCGTTCGACGTGCGCACCGGCGCACTGCGCTGGACGTTCCACACCATCCCCAAGGAAGGGGAGTACGGGGTCGAGACGTGGGAGGACGAATCCTGGTCCTACACCGGATCGGCGAACGTGTGGGCGCCGTTCTCGCTGGACCCCGAGCGGGGACTCCTCTACCTGCCCGTCTCCACCCCGAACAACGACTTCTACGGCGGACACCGGCGGGGACAGAACCTGTTCGCCGAATCGCTCGTGTGCCTGGACGCGCGGACGGGCGAGCGCGTGTGGCACTTCCAGACCGTCCACCACGGGCTGTGGGACTACGACCTGCCCGCACCGCCCGGCCTCGTGACGATCGAGGTCGGCGGGCGCGAGATCGACGCGGTCGTGGCGGTGGGGAAGACGGCGTTCACGTACGTGCTGGACCGCGAGACCGGCGAGCCCGTGTGGCCGGTCGAGGAACGCGCCGTGCCGGAGAGCACGGTTCCCGGCGAGGTGCCGTGGCCGACCCAGCCGTTCCCGACGCGGCCCGCACCGTTCTCCCGCCAGGGGATCACCGAGGACGACCTCATCGACTTCACGCCGGAGCTGCGCGCGGAGGCGCTGGACGTGTTCCGCCGCCACCGGACGGGGCCGATCTTCACGCCGCCCTCCGTCGAGGGGACGATCATGATGCCGGGCCTCATCGGCGGCGCGGGGTGGGGCGGCGCGGCGATCGACCCGGAGAGCGGCCACATGTTCGTGAAGGCGTACGACGATCCCTTCCTCGCGCGCGTCGCAGAGGCGGAGCCGGGGGCCGGGGATGCGGACTACCTCCCGAACTTCGCGAGCACCCTCTCGGTGGCCGGCGGGCTTCCGATCCTCAAGCCGCCCTACGGCACGATCACGGCGATCGACCTCAACACGGGAGACCACCTGTGGCAGCGCCCGTTCGGGGACGACTCCGCGATCCGCGAGCACCCGGCGCTGGCGGGGCTCGACCTCCCGCCCTTGGGAGGCACGCCGCAGAGCCACGGCACGACGTCGGGGCCACTGGCGACGGCGGGCGGAATCGTGTTCCTGGCGGGTGGCACCCCGTGGATCGAGGCCATGGATGTCCGCGATGGAACCACCCTGTGGCGCGGGGACCTGGGGGAAGGGCTGGGGCGCGGCAACCCGATGACGTACCGCACCCGGTCCGGGCGCCAGTTCGTCGTCGTCCCCACCTCCGCCGACGGACAGGTCGATTCGAAGCTGCAGGCGTTCGCCTTGCCGGCCCGTTGATGAAGGCGATGACGGAGGCGATGACGGAGGCCCCAGGCGGAACGGATCGCGATCTGAAAGGGCAGGTCGCGGTCGTCACGGGCGCCAACTCGGGCGTCGGGAAGTCCGCCGCTCAACTCCTCGCGCGCGCGGGCGCCGACGTGACGATGGTGTGCCGCAGCCGCGCGCGGGGGGAGCCGGCGCTTGCGGACGTGCGGCAGGCGGGGGGCGCGGAGGTCCGCCTCGAACTCGCCGACCTCGCGCTCCAGGCCGATGTCCGCGCTCTCGCCGACCGCCTGGTCACCCGCTTCCCGGCGATCGACATCCTCGTGAACAACGCCGGCGTCTGGCTGCACCGGCGCGAGGTCACGCCGGAGGGCTTCGAGACGACGTTCGCGACGAACCACCTCGGCCATTTCCTCCTCACGCATCGGCTCCTCGCACCCCTCGTGGCCGGGCGCGGCCGGATCGTCAACGTGAGTTCCGAAGCACACCGGAACGGGGACCTGCGCCGCGCCCCCCTCGAAGCCATCGTCCGCGGCGACGCCTGGAAGGGCGGCTTCCAGGCCTACGGCGATACGAAGCTGTCCAACGCCCTCTTCACCTTCGAATCCGAGCGCTGCTGGGGTGCCCGCGGGATCACCGCGAACGCCGTCCACCCCGGCGTCCTCCGTACGCAGATCTGGCGGAAGAACCGGAGCGCGCTGGGGCTGCTCCTGCACGCGGCCAAGGGCCTGATGGCGAAACCCGAGGTCGGTGGGCGCGCCGTGATGCGGCTCGTCGCGGACCCCGCCCGCGACGAGGTGACCGGGCGGTACTTCAAGGTGGAATCCGAGGTCGCAGCGACGGCCCAGGCCTACGACGAGGATCTCGCCCGGGAACTCTGGGACCGGAGCCTCGAATGGACGGGTGTCGCGTGATTGGCCGGGGGAACGCCGCCCTCGCCGCGGCTATTGCTATCGCCGCCGCCCCGCTGGCCTCGACCCTCATGTTCGCCGTCGACCTGAGCGGAGCGCAGGAGCGGACGTTCCGGCCGCTTCGACCCCTCGGCGCGGCGAGCCGTCTCACGGCGTCAGTCCACCTGGGCGACGTGAACGGGGACGGCGCGCTCGACGTCGTGGTGGCCAACGGCCGGCACTGGCCCGAGCAGAACCGGGTCTTCCTCAACGACGGGCGTGGCGGCTTCACGCTGGCCCGGCCGCTGGGGGACGAAGAGGATGGCACCTACGCGGCCCCGCTGGCGGATTTAGACGGGGATAGCGACCTCGATATCGCCACGGGTAACGACCGTACCCGCAATCTCGTCTTCTTCAACGACGGCGCCGGGCGTTTCGAGGCCGGCCCGACCTTTGGCGCCCCGAGTTCGACGCGCAGTCTCACCCTGGCGGACCTGGACGGAGACGGGTACACGGACATCCTCGTCGTCAACCGAGGTCGCCAGAACTTCATCTTCCGGGGAGACGGGACGGGCGCCTTCGATGAGGGGACGCCGTTCGGGGCGGGGGACGACTCCACGATCGATGTCGCCGCGGCGGATCTGGACGGAGACGGCGACCTCGATCTCGTTCTCGCGAACCGCGACGGCGGGGCGAATGCGATCCACTGGAACGATGGGGGCGGGTTCGACCGGCGGACGCCGTACGGGACGGGGAGTGACGAGACGCGCGGCGTCGCCATCGGAGACGTGGACGGCGACCGTCTCCCCGACATCGTCGTCGCCAACATCGGCGAGGCGAATGCCGTGTACTTCGGGGATGGGAACGGATCCTTCGTCCGAGGCCGCCCCTTCGGACGCGAAGACGACCGGAGTTTCGCGGTGCGGCTCGCCGATCTGGACCTCGATGGAGACCTCGACATCGTCGTCGCGAATGCCGGCGCCCGGAACGCCGTCTATTTCAACCTGGGCGGGGCACTCGAGGAGTTCCGCTTCGGCTGCGACGACTGCGCCACCTACGGGATCGCGGTCGGCGACCTGAACGGGGACGGTTTCCCGGAGATCGTCACGGCGAATTCCGGCGCACCGAACGGCCTCTTCGCCAACGTTCGAGCAGAAGGGGGCGGCTCCGGTCAGCCGCAGTAGTCGGCCGCGGCCCCGGCGAGGATCTCGGCCAGCCTCGCGCACGATTCCAGGTCCACCCATTCGACATCGGCGTGCGCGCCTTCGCCGTGCGGGCCGATCACGACGCTGTCAACGCCGGCCGCCTGCGTCAGGGCGGAGTCCATCCACGGAGAGTCCCCGATGACGCCCGGCGACCGCCCCAGCACACGACGGGTGGCGCGCGATACACAGGCCGCGATCGGCGCCTCCGGCGTCGTCTCGAAGGGTTCGCGGTGGAAGAAGGTCGACCAGTCGACCGCGAGATCCGGGTCCTCCGCCCGCAGTTCCTCGATCATGGCCGCGATCTCTTCTTCCACGGACTCCCGCGTCTCGGGCGGCACGGTGCGCCGCTCGACCTTGAGCGTGCAGCGCGAGGAGTAGGTGCTGATCCCGCTCCCGCCCTCCAGCAGCCCCGCATGCATCGAGGGGGGGCCGAGGAGAGGGTGCCCCGGCCGGGACTGGAGTTCCTCAATGAACGCCTCCAGCCGGTGCAGGACGCGCCCCATGCGCAGGTTCGCATCGACGCCCCGCTCGTAGCGGCTTCCGTGCGCGGCGCGCCCGCGCGTCGTGATCTCGACCCACGTGAATCCCCGATGGGCCACGCACAGGTCGAGCGACGTGGGCTCGGTGACGATCGCGGCGTCGAAGGCCAGTTCCCCGCGCGCGCGCCGTTCGAGCAGGTCCGCGGTGCCCAGGCTCGCGTATTCCTCGTCGGCCACGGCGGCCACGAGGACGTCGCCGGCAAGCTGCGTTTCCGATTCGCGGAGGAGCCGGGCGGCCTCGATACAGGCGGCCAGCGCCCCCTTCATGTCGTAGGCGCCCCGCCCGTAGAGCCGTCCGTCCCGCATGCGCGGCGAGAACGGCGCCTCCATGCCCTCCACGCCGACCGTGTCGTAGTGGGCGTTCAGCATCAGCGCCGGCCCGCCCCCCGCGCCCGCGAGACGCCCGACGACGCTCGGCCGACCCGCCTCGGGCTCGTACCGCGTCATTTCGAGGCCCGCCCCGCGCATGTGCCGGGTCGTGAGGTCCGCGATTTCCGCCTCGCCCGGCGCCCCCTCCACGAGGGTCGGATTCACGGAGTTCGTGGAGACGAAGTCCGTGAGGATGGTTGTGAGGCGCAGCGGGTCTGCGGAGAAGGTCAAGGGCTCGGGAGGCGCTTGATCTCCCTTCGGCCCGCGGCCACGCCGGTACCGACCCCGATCCCGAACAGTACGGCCGTGAGGGGAGTGACGAGCGGCAGGGCCGCGGCGAGCAATCCGACGAAGCCGCCCGCGATCCCGGCCAGGAGCGGGACACCGCGCCGATGAACGCCGTCCACGAAGCGCAATCGTCTGTGCACGAACCTCTTCATCGTCACGAAGCCGCCGACCGAAGCCGCGCCGGCGATGGCGAGCCAGAGAAAATTCCCGATGAACTCGAACATGTCGCACCTCCCGAAAAGCCCGTACGCCCTCCATCCCGGGGCGGTTTCAGCGCTTCTGCAGGCCACTCTCGGCGCCGACGCAGCCCGTTTGCCACCGGCTGCCGGCCGCGTTGTACTATGTTGCCGAAGTCCGGACCCAGTGTAATGACACCATGCCAGCCACGGAGACCGAGATGAACAGGGACGGAGTCCAGGTCCGCTGGGACGGCGGCCTCAAGTTCAGCGCCGACCGAGCCGACCACGAGACGCGAATCGACGGGGACGAGGGCATCGCCCCCAGCCCGGTCGCCCTGATGGTGGAATCCGTCGCCGCCTGTGCCGCGATCGACGTGGTCGTGATCCTGGAGAAGGGGCGCCAGGAACTCACCGGGCTCTCGGTCCGGGCGCGGGCGCGCAGAGCGGAAACGGCGCCGCGCTACGTGAAGGGTCTCCAGTTCGACTTCCACGTCTCCGGCAAGGTGGACGAAGCCAAGGCCCGGCGGGCCGTGATGCTCTCGTTCGAACGCTACTGCTCCGTCTACCATTCTCTCCGGAAGGACATCGAACTCGAATGGACGCTGACCCTCAACGGCGAGCCCGCCGGCGGGCGGGACTGACGCGGGGCTGTGCCACGCGCTGCTATTCGAAGGGATCGGGAAGTTCCCCGGCCCAGTCCAGGAAGCCCGCGCCGGCCGGCGTCCAGACCACGATCGCGCCGCAGGTCGAACCCGTGCGCATGAACTCCATCGGCGTCTCGACGTCCCGCCTGTAGACCTCGACGGCGCCGAGAACTTCCCTCTCGAGATCGTCGAACTGCATCCCCGCCTGGTACATCCCGTCCAGGTAGAGCGCCGGCGGACATCCGAGCCGGGCGCCTTCTCCGAGGAAGATCTCGGCTCTCCCGTATTCGACCCGGCCCACGGCGACGTTCGGCAGGCCGCGCAGGAGGTCGCTGGGCAGACGCGGGTTGCGATTGATGATGTCCCGCGGCGTGAAGAAGGTCCCGAACCCTTTTTCCATGCGTTCCAGGAAGCCCTCCAGGTGCCGCGCACGGCGGGTCTGCCGTACCTCCACCGTGAGATCCGCGATGCGAATGACGGTACTTGAAAGGGTCAACGTGACGCTCGTCGTATGGTCGGGCTCGAGATCGATGACCGTATAGCCGGCCTCATAGCCGATGTATCGTACCTCGACCGAGTCCCTGCCGGCCCAGGTCCGGGGGACCCGGAAGTTGCCTTCGGCATCGGTGATCGCGCCGTACCCGGAGCCCAGGAGGATCACGCGGGCCCCTTCGATCGGAAGTCCCGTCGAGGCGCTGACCACCTGCCCGATCAGCTCCGCCATCTCCCGTTCCGTCTCCTCCTGCGCCGCAGCCGAACCCGGCGAGCCCGCCAGCACGCCTGCCGCGACGAGGGTCAGCGTCGCCCAGCGGGCGCCTCTGTTTCTCGACTCCAATACACTCATACGACTCCCCCGGTCGGGTCCGGCTCTCTCCCGGATAAACGCTTTCCTTCGCCCGAAAGATACGGCCTTATCGCCTCGTCATCGACAGCACCGTCGGATCTCCCCCTCCGCTGCCATGAATGGTGACGATCAGTTCGGCGCCCGTCGGGCTCTCGTACGTGAACCACCACGGAGCGTTCGGCGGCGGCGCCTCCGCCGTGCTCCGGAAGATGGCCTCGCGGCCTTCCAGAGTCGTGAGACGGTATTCGAGCCGCGTCTCCTCCCACGGCTCCCAGCCCCGCCCGACGTGCTTGAACCGATAGTAGATCTCGCCATCGTCATCCTGTTCCAGCAGCAGAAGTTCGTACATGACCGCCAGACCGTCGCGGACGAGGCGGAAGGAGCCGGACATCGAGCGCCCCGCGGGGCTGAACCACGCCTCCTCGATCTGTCCTCCGAAGGCGTCCCCGCCCCAGTGACCGGCGATCCACGCCAGCTCGTCGAGACTGACGCCGCCGGAAGGCGCGGCCGGCGCCGCGCGGCCCTCGGGATCCGCATCCTGGCCCATCGCTCCTGCGGCGCCCACGAGGTGGACGACAGCCGCGAGCGCGACGGCGGCCGCGGCCGCCCGGCAGCGAAAGACCCGCGCCGGAGACGTTTGAGAAACCGCGGATCCCGCCGCATCTTCGCACGACATGAGAGCCGTTCTGAAAGTCATCGTCTCGGTCATCGTCTGCCTCCTCGCCGGCCTCGCGGGGCTGGCGCTCGTGTTCAGAGACCTGCCCGTCGGACCCGGTCCGGGGCTCATCGGACTCGGGGGTCTCCTGTACTTCTCCGCAGGCTTCGGCCTCGCGCGGTGGCACCGCGGCGCGCGTCCCCTCCTCTGGGGGCTGGCGCCTGGCTGGAGCCTGGTCCTGCTGGGCGCGATCGGCGTCTGGGTGACGGTGACGGACCCGCCGTCCGGCCACTGGGGTCTGGCACTTCTCTTCCTGTTCGGCCCGGCCGTCGCGAGCTCGACCGGCGCCGTCCTCGCCACGCGGACGGGGAAACGCTAGCAGTCCGTGGTGCCCGGTCTGGCCACGCCAAGGTAGACGGAACCCAGCGCCCGGGGCACCCCGGGCATCGTGAAGCGGTCGAGGTCGACGATCCGGAATCCGCCGCGCTCGATCTCGGCATCGATCCTCCGGTTTATGTTGCAGCCACAGGCGACGACATTCTGGACGGGGTTGAGCGTATCCTGGAGGCGCGAAACCCAGCCGCTCTCGTTCCGCCCGTGCTCGAGGAAGAGCAACTCCCCGGAGGGTTTCAACGCACGTCTCAGTTCAAGCAGGGCGTCCCTGAGCCGCCCGATGGAACACAGCGTCCAGGTGCTCGTCACCGTATCGAAGTGCTCGTCCGGAAAGGGGAGTTGGTCGGCGGCGTC
The DNA here is from genome assembly GCA_009841015.1 of Candidatus Palauibacter denitrificans. Lineage (GTDB taxonomy): Bacteria > Gemmatimonadota > Gemmatimonadetes > Palauibacterales > Palauibacteraceae > Palauibacter > Palauibacter denitrificans. The sequence continues at coordinate 10,241 of VXMQ01000010.1, forward strand.
ATGGATCAGGCGCTCGACGGGGAAGGGGGCACGGGCGATGCGGGCGCGTACGCGGCGCTCCAGCACGGCCGCGGGGTCGATGCCGGTGACGCGCCGAACCGATGTCGGGTAACAGTCGAGGTTGAGGCCCGTGCCGAAGCCGACTTCGAGCACCTCTCCCCGCGCGCGGGAGAGGACCCGACGCCGATACCGGCGGTGCAGGTCGCCTTTGAGTCCGCTCTCCATGAGACGCGGAAAGATGTGTTCGGAGTACAGACCCACTCGCTATTCTCCCCGGTGACGCGGGCGCCCTCCTCCCCGGTGACGAGGGCGAAGGTTGAAACGTCTACCGAAACATAGACGTACCGGCTCCCGTCGGGATGGGTCGCCGTCCAGGCGTCAAGTCCCGCCATGGGCCGCGAGCCCCGCGCCTTGACGCGGAGCTGGCTCTGGATTGGAGATCGCTCTTGAATCGAACGCAGCGGGGCCTTTGCCGCGGGCTGCTGGCGCTGGCGATGTGCATGGGGGCCGTCACGGGCGTCGCGTTCGACGTGCGCGCCCTCCAGGAGCCGCCCGTTCCGGTTTCGCGGCCGATTCCGTCCGACGCCTACGCCGACGAAGGGATCGCGGGACTGATCGAGCGCGCCCTGGAGCAGCGCAAGGCCCGGGCCGAGGGGCTGACGAGCTTCGAGGCGACCTTCCGCGAGCGCATCTACGCCGGGCTGGGCGGCGCGTTCCTGCGCCGCGAACGCGCGATGTTTCACCAGGAGCGCGTCGCGCGTCTGCGCTGGGCGGCGGAGGGCGAACACATCGTCCGCTGGCTGGGGGTGCGCCGCGGGGTGCCGATCGTCGGCCTCGGCGTCGAGTTCGAGGACGACCTGCGCGACGACGACGCATTCGAGCTCGACTTCGACATGATCGATCCGGCGAGCGAGCACGTGACGGTCGGTTCGGAGTGGGCCCTGCATCCCCTCGCAGATACCGCGGCCTACCACTACCGCTACCGCTCCGGCGATACGCTGCGCATCCGCTTCCCCGGGGACGACCGCACGGTGACGCTGATCGAGGCCATCGTCGAGCCCCGGGAGGCCCGCTTCGACCGCATTGTCGGCTCGCTGTGGTTCGACGCCGACGAAGGGGTCCTCACGCGCGCCGCCTACCGCCCGGCGATCGAGTTCGATTTCGACCGCGAAGAACCGGAGGACGCGGAAGACGTTCCCGGGTTCGTGAAGCCGATCCGCGCCCGGGTCGAATTCATCACGATCGACTACGGACTCCAGGAGCTCCGTTGGTGGCTCCCGAATCGCATGGCCTTCGACGCGGTCGCCACGATGGCGGACCTCGCGAGCATGCCGGTCCGCTATGAATGGACCTTCGAGGACTACGCCGTGGATGTGGAACCGTCGCTCGATCCGGGAGAGGATCTGCCGGAGGGTTGGACGCGGTGGGTCGACGGCGACGAAGAGTTCGTTGCGCCCGAAGGGCAGGTGCTTGACGTGACTGTGACTGAAGGTCGAACCCGGCGTCGGGAGGAGCGCGAGGCCGAGCGGACGCGCGACGACCCTCTAACCGCGGAACCGGACTCGCTACCCGAAGCCGTGCGGCCGGTCGTGATCATCGTTCCTCCCGTCAGGGAACTCCCCTTGTCCCGGGAGCTTCCGGAGCCGCTCTTCTCCGCCACCGTCGACGCCTTCGCGGCGGCGGAACTCGACGACCTGAAGGACCGCCTGTCCTCGCTGCAGATCCCCGCCGCCATGGCCCTGGGTCCCCGCCTGGATCTCGCTCCGGGCCTGCGCCGCCTGCGCTACAACCGGGTCGAGGGGCTGTCGCTCAGCGCCCGCTTCGCGGTACCGACCGGAGTCACGTCGGAGTTCGCGGTCACGCCGCGAATCGGCATCCCGGAGTGGGAGCCCGGCCTGGAGGTCGGGTGGCGGCGCCAGACGGCGACGGGCGGCTTCGGGATCATGGCGTACCGGCGCCTCACCGACCTCGGCGACTGGGGCCGCCCGCTCTCCTTCGGCAACTCCTTCAACAGCCTCGTCATGGGGTACGACGAAGGTCTCTACTTCCGGGAGACCGGTCTCGAGATCTCGGCGAGCCGGCAGGGGAAGCGGACGCGCGTGGAGGGCGCGCTCTTCGCGGAGCGCCACCAGAACGCACTCAAGCAGAGCGATGCCTCGCTCCCGAACCTCTTCGGCGACGCGGTCTTCCCGGACAACATCGTCGCCGCGCGCGGCGACATTGCCGGCATCTCGGGCCGCCTGCGCGCGTTCTCCTCGGTGGACCCGGGCGCGCCGGTCCTCAGCGGCTCCATCTGGGGCGAAGCCGCGACGGGCGATTTCGATCTCTACGGGCGAGCCGCCGTCTCCGCGGCGCTGCAACTCCCCGTGAACCAGTGGTCCGTGGCGTTGGAGGGCGGGGCGGGAAGGGTGTTCGGAGAGCCGCCCCCACAGCGACACTTTCACCTCGGCGGGTCGTACACGCTGCGGGCCTTCGACCCCGTGTCGACCGGGGGCGCGAGTTTCTGGTTCGGCCGGTTCGAACTGGGACGGGGCTTCCGGATCGGCGATCCCACGTACGACATCGGCGGAAGCCCGGTACGGATCACGGGGTTCTGGGACGCGGGCTGGACGGGACCTGTGGATGCCTTCGGCACCGAGGGCTGGCGGTCGAGCGTGGGGCTGGGCCTGTCGCTCATGGACGGCCTGTTCCGCATCGACATCGCCCGCGCCGTCCGAGGCGGCAGCCTCTGGCGGCTCCACGTATACTCCGACGGCCTCATGTAACGATGCGGGATATCGGCGGTTCCTGTAACGGGAAGTCGGACGACATGGCCGGGAAGCAGACCAGGAGCAGCAAGGCGGCCGACGCAGGAAAGTCGGCGAGGGAGTGGGCTCGATCAGTGATCGTCGCAGCCGCCGGCCTCCTCTTCTTTCGAACATTTCTCCTGGCGACGTCCGTGATCTCCTCCGGGTCGATGGAGAACACCCTCCTGGTCGGCGATTTTCTGCTCGTGAACAAGCTTGCCCTGGGCACGACGATCCCGTTCACCGAGGTTCGCATTCCGGGCTACGCGGAGCCGGTCCACGGCGACATCATCGTATTCCGCTCCGACCATTCGCCGGGAATGGATCTCGTGAAGCGCACGGTCGGCCTGCCCGGCGACACGCTCCGAATGGAGGGCGGCGTCCTGTACCGGAATGGAGTCGAGGTCGAGGAACCCTACGTCCGCCGCGATCCACGCCGGCCCGATGCCGGAGACATCCGAATGCAGTGGCAGAGGGAGTACCTGGTTCGGGACCCGGACCGAAACGAGTACGGGCCGACGCGGGACAATTGGGGACCGCTCGTCGTCCCCCGGGAGCGCTACTTCATGCTTGGCGACAACCGCGACGACAGCCTCGATTCGCGATACTGGGGTCTCGTGGAGCGGGCGAAGATGAGGGGAAAGCCGTTCTTCATCTACTTCTCGTACGATCGGGACGCGCTAGAGCCGTTTCGGGTTCTGACGGCGATGAGACCCGGCAGGATAGGGTCCCGACCCGACTGACGGTCCGTACGGCTGGCCGCGCCGGCCGGAGCTGCCCGAAGCGTTGCGCGTTTGCGTGGCGGGTGAGATGGCCGCAGAGTAGCGTCCGCCGCAACCGACGATGATGCCCGGCGCCGGGCGTGGCGGCGATCCCCACAGGAGAGCACGCCGAAACATGGCACGAAGTCGCAGAGCGAAGGGCCGTACCGCAGAGGCGGACGAAGCCGCGGAAGCGCGGGAACGTTCCCCGTCTCCGGCGGCGTTCAGCGCGGAGTGGTTCCGCGACTGGGCGCGCACCCTGCTCGTCGCCTTCCTCATCTTCATCTTCTTCCGGACGTTCCTGCTGGCGACGTTCGTGATCACGTCGGGGTCGATGGAGGGGACGCTTCTGGTCGGCGATTTCCTGCTCGTGAACAAGACATCGCTCGGTGCGCCGATCCCGTTTACGAATGCCCGCGTGCCGGGATACGCCGAGCCGGAGTACGGGGACATCATCGTGTTCAGGGCGGACCATTCCCCCGGGCTGGACATCGTCAAGCGGACCGTGGGTTTGCCCGGAGACACGCTACGCATGGAGGGAGGCATCTTCTACAGGAACGGCGTCGCCGTCGACGAACCGTACGTCCGCCGGAATCCGCGACAGCTGGATGAAGAGGATCCGCGGATGCTGTGGCAACTGGCGCACCTGATTCCGGATCCGGAGCGGGGCGAGTATGAACCCACGCGGGACCACTGGGGACCGCTCGTGGTGCCGCCGGAGCGCTACTTCATGTTGGGGGACAACCGGGAGGAGAGCCTCGATTCGCGCTACTGGGGGTTCGTCGAACGCGGGAAGATGCGGGGCAGGCCCTTCTTTATCTACTTCTCGTACGACCGGGAGGCACTGAGGCCGCTGAAGGCCCTCACGGCGATGAGGCCGGGACGGATCGGACCCTCCCCGGACTAGCGGGAACCGAGCGACTCGCGGGAACCGAGCGTATTCCGTGCCGCCGTCAGAGCTTCTTGAGCAGCTTCCGAATGACGATCACGGCAACGGCGATGGCGATCTTTCTCATCAGGTCTTCCTTTTCCGCGCATGGCGTACGCTTCAAGGTGGCGAGGCCAGGCTCTGCCGAACAGTACGGGCCGCTGCCCGGTCGGTTTCGGGCGCTCTGGCCCACGGCCGGGGGTCGGGCAACGTTGAACGGACGGGACAGGCTCGCAGTCCAGGAGGTGTCATGCGCGTGACCCGGGCGGTCGCCATGGTGGCGGCTCTCTCCAGTGCGGGGTGCGATGCGCCGCCCGCCGATCCGGCGGCAGCAGCGACTCATTCCCATGCCGGCGGCGGCGTGGTGACGCACTGGACGGAGTCGCTCGAACTCTTTGTCCAGTACCCGCCGCACGTTCGGGGCGTCGCGAGCGAGCCGTGGGCCATCCACCTGACCTGGCTGGCGGACTGGAAGCCGGTGCGGGAAGGGCGCCTCGTGCTCCTGCTCCGGGGACCGGGCGGTGCCCGCGAAGAGATCGTGCTCCCGGCCCCGGCGAGCCCGGGAATCTACAATGCGCGCCCAACCCTCACGGAGACGGGGACATGGCGAGCGGATCTGACCCTCACGGCCCGCGGCGCGGACCACGCGATCCCGGTAGGCCAGCTGCAGGTGTGGCCGAGCGAGGAAGCGCTCCCGCACGACGAGGAGCAGCCGCTTCCGGGACTGATCGCGCTCCTGAAGGAAGAACAGTGGGCGATGCCGTTCGAGGTGGCGGTCGCCGAGACGCGCCGGATTCCGCCTTCGATCCCGGTGACCGGTGAGGTCACGGCCCCCGCGCGCGGCCTCGCACACGTGTCGACGCCGGTGGAAGGCCTCGTGCTCGTCCAGGGGCCGTCGCCCGCGCCCGGCGAGGAGGTGCGGGAGGGGGAGACGCTGGCGTTGATCGCCCCCACGAGCCTCGACGATTCGTACGCCCGTATGCGGGCCGACGTCGTAGAGGCCGAGCGCGAGGCGGACCGGACGGAGCGTCTCTTCGCCGCCGGCGCCATCGCCGAGCGCCGCCTGGAGGAGGCCCGCCACAACCTCGAGGTGGCGCGGGCGGCGTTCGAGGCCGTGGGAGGCATTCGCTCGGCCGAGGCGGACGGCGCTGCCGACCCGCACCTCTACCGGCTTCGGAGTCCGATCGCGGGCGTGATCGCGGACCGCCACGTGGCGCCCGGCGAGCACGTCGCCGTCGGGACACACGCGTTCACCGTCGTGCGTCCCGAGACCCTCTGGTTCGTGGCGCGGGTTCCGGCCCGCCACGCCGAAGCGGCCGGCGAAGTCCGCGGCGCATGGTTCACCGTCGAAGGCGCGACCCGGGCGCACGCCGCCGACCGCGTGGTGTCGGTGGGCAGCATTATCGATCCCGGGAGCCGTGCGCTGCCGGTCCGGTTCGCGGTGGCGAACCCGGATGGCGTGCTCAAGGTGGGGATGCTGGCCGAAGGACATCTGCTCCTCGGCGAGCCCATGGAAGGCGTGGCCGTCCCGACGCCAGCGATCCTGGACGAGGACGGGCTCTCCGTCGTCTACGTGAAGGTCGGCGGCGAAGCGTTCCAGCGGCGGGTGGTGGATACCGGCCCCTCGGACGGCTCGTGGACCCTCGTTCACTCCGGGGTTGCGCGCGGGGAACAGGTCGTCGCCGTCGGCGCATATCAGGTGAGACTGGCCTCGCTCGGCGACGTGGAGATCTCGGACCACGGACATCCGCACTGACGGCGGGATGAGGGCTCCCGGACCGGCGGAAGACCGGTCAGGCCTCCTGCACGGACTGCTGGACCGGCTCGTCCACGCGTCGCTGGAGAACCGTTTCCTCGCGGTGGCAGCCGGGGCGCTGCTCCTGGCGGGCGGGGGATGGGTGGGTGCCACCCTGCCCGTCGACGTCTTTCCCGACCTCACCGCTCCTACGGTCACGGTGCTCAGCGACGCCCACGGGCTGGCCCCGGAAGAGGTCGAGAGTCTCGTCACCTTCCCGATTGAAACGGCGGTGAACGGCGCGGCCGGCGTGCGCCGGGTCCGGTCGAGTTCGGCGCAGGGGATCAGCATCGTCTGGGTGGATTTCGACTGGGGGACGGACATCCTCCGCGCCCGGCAGATCGTGAACGAGCGGCTTCAACTCGCCACGGCCCAACTGCCGGAGGACGTGACCGCCCCGGTGCTCGCGCCCGTGAGTTCGATCATGGGCGAGATCCTGCTCGTCGGCATGAGCGCGCCCGCCCCGCAACTCATGGAGGCACGGACGGCCGCGGACTGGACCGTGAGGCGAAGACTTCTCGCCGTACCCGGCGTCTCGCAGGTGGTGTCGATCGGCGGACAGGTCCGCCAGTACCAGGTCCTGATCCGGCCCGAGCGCCTGCTCGCGTACGGCGTCGGGCTCGACGAGGTACTCGAGGCGGCGTCGGGCTCGAACCGGAACGCGTCCGGAGGCGTCTATCGGTCCGGTGGGCGCGAGATCCTGATCCGCGGCATCGGTCGCGCGCGAGACCTGGAGGAGATCGGACTGACCGTCGTCGCCGTGCGGGAGGGCGTACCCATCCTCATCGAGGACCTGGCGGAGGTTCGAATCGGTCCGCGCGTCCGGCTCGGCACCGCTTCCGTGAACGCGGAGCCCGCCGTCGTGCTCTCGATCCAGAAGCAGCCCGGCGCCAACACGCTGGAGCTGACGGAGCGGATCGACGCCGAACTGAACGAGATCGAAGCGGAACTCCCGGCGGGCGTAGCCTTCGAGAGGTCCGTGTTCCGACAGGCCGATTTCATCTCGCTTGCCGTGGACAACGTGATCGAAGCCCTGCGCGATGGTGCCCTGCTCGTCGTCGCGGTGCTCCTGCTCTTCCTGTGGAACCTGAGGACGACGGCGATTTCCGCCCTCGCGATCCCGCTCTCGCTGGCGCTCGCGGTCATCGTGCTGCGGCTCCTCGGGGGGACCATCAACACGATGACGCTGGGCGGCATGGCCATCGCCATCGGCGCGCTGGTCGATGACGCGATCATCGTCGTCGAGAACGTGTACCGCCGGCTGCGCGAAGAGCGCCGCCGCCCGCCGGAGCGCCGCCGCCGGCCGCTGGCCCTCGTCCGGGACGCGGCGCGGGAGATCCGGAATCCGATCCTGAGCGCCACGCTCATCATCTCCATCGTCTTCGTCCCGCTCTTCTTCCTCTCGGGCGTCGAGGGACGCATGCTCCGGCCGCTGGGGCTGGCGTACATCGTGAGCATTCTCTCGTCGCTGCTCGTCGCGGTCACGGTGACGCCGGCGCTCTGCCACATGCTTCTGCCGGGGGATCGGGCGATGGACCGTCCGCGCGAGCCCTGGCTGATGCGCGGGATCGAACGCGCGTACGGGCGCGTCCTCGACGGCGCGCTTCGCCGTTCCGGGGCCGTGCTTGGCGGTGCGGCGCTGCTGCTGGTCGGCACTCTGGCTCTCGTTCCGCTGCTGGGGCGCGGCTTCCTGCCCGAGTTCCAGGAGGGAACGCTGACCATCTCCGTGGTGAGCCTGCCCGGGACGTCACTCGTGGAGTCCGACGCGACCGGGGCCCGCGTGGAGCGCCAGCTGCTGGCGCACCCGGCCGTCGTCTCCACCTCGCGGCGGACGGGCCGGGCGGAACTCGACGAGCACGCACAGGGCGCCAACGCCTCCGAGGTCGACGCGCGGCTGGACCTTTCGGAGCACGACCTGGAGGAGGTCATGGCCGCGCTCCGGGACGACCTGGCGGGACTCCCCGGCACCAGCGTCACGGTCGGACAGCCGATCGGGCACCGGATCGACCACATGCTTTCCGGCACGCGGGCCGCCATCGCGGCCAATCTGTTCGGACCCGACCTCCAGCAACTGCGCGACATCGCCGGCGAGATCGAGACCGTCGCGGGGACGGTGGAGGGCCTCGTGGACGTCTCCGTGGAGAGGCAGGCGGACATACCCCAGCTTCAGATCCGCGCCGACCGCCGCGCCATGGCCCGCCACGGTGTCACGCCGGCGGAGATGGCTGCCGCCGTCGACGTCGCGTTCCAGGGAGAGGAGGTGTCGCTCATCAGGGAAGGGGATCGCGCGTTCGATCTCGTCGTGCGCTACGCGGACGAACATCGCACCGACCCCGAGGCGATCGGCAGGACGCTGATGACAACCCCGGCGGGCACCACGGTACCGCTGTCGCAACTGGCTTCGATCGTGCCGTCGATAGGGCCCAACACGATCAGCCGGGAGAATGTGCAGCGGAAGATCGTCGTGAGCGCGAACGTCGCGCGGCGCGACGTGGGCGGAGCCGCGGAGGAGCTTCAGGCGCGGGTCGCGGCGGAGGTCGAACTGCCGCCGGGCTACTACGTCCAGTACGGAGGGCAGTTCGAGAGCGGGCGGGAGGCGACGCGGCGGATTACTCTGCTCTCGCTGTTCTCGATCGCCGCCATCTTCCTCATCATGCTCCGGGCCTTCGGGAGCGCCCGCATCGCCGCTCTTCTCATGGTGAACCTGCCTCTGGCGCTGGCGGGGGGCGTGCTTGCGGTTCTGCTCATCGGCGGCACCGTCAACATCGCGACGCTGGTCGGGTTCATCACGTTGTTCGGCATCGCGGTACGAAACGGCATCCTTCTCGTGAGCCGCTATCAGGATCTGCGCGCGGCGGGTGCCGGCCTCGCCCCGAGCATCCGGCGCGGCTCCATGGAACGTCTCAGTCCCATCCTGATGACGGCGCTCACGGCCGGTCTCGCGCTCGTTCCGCTCGCGCTGGGCATCGGCGAACCCGGCAAGGAGATCCAGGCCCCGCTCGCCGTCGTCGTACTCGGGGGACTGTTCACGTCCACCACGCTCAACATGGTTGTCGTCCCGGCCCTCTTCCTGCGCTTCGCCGGCGACCGGGCCGGGTGACCATTGGAAGCCCGGGGCGGTCAGTAGAGTAACGAAGCCCGGCGATGCGGAATGGCCGGATTGTCTGAACAGTGGGGGGAGAGTGAGGAGATGGCGATCGAAGCAACAGCGCGACGAACGGGAGTCCTGCTGGCCATGGTTCTTGGGATGGCGGCCTGCAGCGACGACGCGACAGGACCGGCGGAGCCCACGCTGACGCTGGAGGAGAGTGAGGCGCTGCTCTTCGCCATCAACCTCGTCGGGACGCGAGCGTTGGAGGCGGACCCGGGCGCCTTCTCCGGCGCCGTGAGCCTGACGGCCAACTGCTCGGGGGGCGGGGTAGTCAATGCGGGCGGTTCGCTGATCCCATCGGAAACCGGGACCGGGATCGGGTTCCTGGCGAACCTGACGATCGTGCCGGAGGGCTGCGTGGAAACTGCCCGCGGCAGGACGTTCACGCTCGATGGGGCTCCCAGTCTCCGACAGACGGGCTCGTACACGTTTACGCCGCAAGAGCTCGCGTTCGTGTTCGATCTGAACGTGTCGATGGTCGGTGCTGTCGCATACGAACTCGAGGGAAGAGACGGGACCTGCGAGGTTTCCGTCATGGTGGAATCCCGGCTGGACTTCGGCGATCTGATGATGACGGGGAGTGCCTCGGGCACGTTGTGCGGCAACGCGGTCGACATAGATCTGAGTCGTGAGATCCCGCTGACGCCCGACGCCGGGGGATGAAGTCGGCCGCCTCGCGCGGGCGCCGTCGGCGACGGTCTCCGGTCTCAGCCGAAACGGCCGATCGAGAAGTCCGGCAGCGCGTGACCGGGACGCTTATCCGTGAGGAGGTCGGCCATGAGCGACCCGAGAACGGGGGGCGAACTTGAACGCGTGCCCGGAGCCGCCGGCGAACAGCATGACGCCGGGATGGTCGGGGTGGCGGTCGAGGATGAAATCTTCGTCGGGTGTGTTCGAGTAGAGGCAGATGGACGCGTGGGCCAGGGGGCCGGCCACGCCCGGCGCATACCGTGCGAACAGCCTTCGCAGATCCTCCGTCTCGGCGGTCCCGACCTCGCGGTCGACCCGCTTCACATCGGTCCGGCGTCCGGCCTGGAAGTGCATCCCCGCTTTCAGGCCTCGGGCCGTCGGCGGGAAGCCGTACCACGTCCCCCGCCGTTCGAGCTCCCACACCCAGGCGGGACCTGCCGCGAGCCTGTCCGCATGGGGCCCGGAAGGTTCGAACCAGTACTGAACCGTGCGCTCCACTTCGAGCGGGAGGGACAGTTCGGGAAGCAGTTGTGGGGTCCACGCGCCCGCGACGATGGCGAGCCGCCGCGCCGGGTATTCTCCCCTCTCGGTCCGGACGCGAACGCCCAAGGCCGATGCGGACCACTCGACCGCGGGCTCGCCGAAGCGCAGGTCCGCGTTCGCGGCCTCCTCCAGCATCGCCTCGATGCAGGCCTCGAGTGAGAGGATCGCGGCCCCCGGTTCGTACAGAGTGACGGTCCCGGGATCCGGGCGGAGCCAGGGGACGCGTTCGACGACCTCTTCCTCGGAGAGGATGACGTAGTCGGTGTCCGGTCCGCCAATGCCGCGAAGCGGACTCCCCGCGAACGCGCGGCCGTCGTCCGGCCCCATCATGAGGGCGCCCGCCGTCCGCAGCAGCGCTCGGCCGGACGAGCGCTCGAGCTTCTGCCAGCGCCGGAAGGCGTCGCGGACGAGCGGCATGTACGGCGATCCGTGATACCACGCCTCGCGGATCATCCGCGTCTCGCTGTGCGCCGACCCCAACGTGTGCGGGGGCGTGTAGCGGTCGAATCCCACCACCGAGTGTCCTCGTCGGACGAGTTCGGCCGCAGTTGCGCTTCCGATGGCGCCGAGCCCGATGACGGCGAAGTCGTGCATGAGCAGGGGGAGTGCCGCTCAGTTTCCGATTCTGGGAAAAACGAGGCGCTGGTCGGCCTCGACGACGGAGACTGCGCGCGCGATGCCGTCCGCGACTTCGAACACGAACTGCACGGCGGAACCGTGCATCAGAAACGCGGTCGGGGACTGGGGGAGGAGTCGGAACGCGGCCTCGCCGGTGCGGGCGGCCATGAGAACATCCTCTTCGAGTGTGACGGTCAGGGTCGTGCCCGGGTCGATCCGGTACTCGCCCGCGAACAGAGACAGGTTCTCCGGATCCAGGCGCACGATGGGGAGTCGAAGCGCCGGATCGGGCTCGACGCCCAGCTCCGACAGGCGTTCCAGAAGACGGGGCATCCCGGGATTGTACGTGAGCGCCGCCCGGATGTGGGCGGATGCCGCGTCCGGCGCCCCGGCCGCTTCGTGGAGCTCGGACAGCGCGAACCGGATGGCCGGGAGCTCCGGCGTTCCGGCCGCGTAGGCCTCGAGGATCCCAATGGCCGTGGCCGGCTCGTCCGCCCGGAAATGGCCCGCGAGCCTCAGGACCTGGCCGGGAGAGTAGTCATATTCCTCCGGTCGGGTGCGCCGCCAGTTGTCGTACCTCGACATCGCCGCTTCGACCCCGCCCGCCTCGACGATCGGCAGCAGCCGTTCTGCGATCGACGGTCTCGGGCGCACGGCCTCGGCGCCCCACAGCAGATTCGTCAACCCCTCCACGAGCGGTCCCAGGTCGGAGGATGTGTTGTCCAGCAACACAATCAGGCGTCCGTGGTCCGGGAAGACGCGCAGCCAGGCGGAGAAGCCGAAGATCCCCCCCGTGTGTTCAATCACGCGCACTTCGGAGTCGCGCTCGATGTCCCGGGTCCGCACGCCCACGCCGTACCCGTACGACCCGGCCTCGAGACCGGGGGTCGTCATCCGCGTCACTGTCTCCGGGTCCCGGAACAGGCCTCCGTCGGAGAGGAGGCTTGGGGCCCAGCGGGCGAGATCACCGACGGTGGAGTAGAGCATGCCCGAGGCATAGGGCACGGACGGGTCGATGAGGCGCGCCGGCCGGTAGCCGACGAGGTCGCGCGTGTGGCCGCGGGCGTGCCCGTCCGGGGGCCGGAGTGCGTGATCGTAACCGGTATCGCGCAGCTCCAGCGGGTCGAGGACGTACGTGCGCAGCGCCTCGTCGTAGCTCCGCCCCGTGACCCGTTCCGCGATCCAGCCCAGGAGTACGTAACCCGAGTTTGAGTACTCGAAGTCGGAGCCCGGCTCGAAGGAAAGGGGCGCCTCCCACGTCAGGGCGACGATCGCGCCCGGCGAGAACGGGGTCGCCGCCTCCCATTCGAGGAACCCCGGCATGTTCGTGTAGCTGGGCAGTCCGGAGGTGTGTGTGAGCAGGTGGTGCAGCGTGATCCGCTCCGCGTTTTCGGGCGGGTATTCCTCGACGTAGCGGCCCACCGGGTCTTCGACCCGCAACAATCCCTCCTCCTCGAGTCTGAGGATGAGCGCGGCCGTGAACTGCTTCGTCAGCGACGCGATGCGGAACCGTGTGCTGGGAGTGTTGGCGCCGCCGCCCGCGAAGTCCGACCGTCCGAACGCGCCCTCGAACAGAATCTCGCCCTCGTCCACGATGAGGGCCGCGCCGTTGAAGAGCCTCAGGTCATGGAAGGATCGGAGATAGCTCTCCACCCGCGCCTGGCGCGGCTGCGCCTCGGCGGCGGACGCGAGCCCGGCGACGAGCGCGACGGCGAGACCGTACCTCCAGGATGACTTTCGACGCGGATACAAGCGGGATCCTCCCGCAGAGGTTGGCGGCCCCTGGCTGCCGGGGCCGGAACGCTCGCGTCCCCCGAACGAAAGGGATAGGATCGCATCATGCGCTCGATCTCAAGTCGACAGCGGTCACGGATCCTGGAACTGGAGGAGGCTGCGCGGCCGCTCGACCCCGACGCGGGCGAGCGCGACCGCCTCATGGCCGAGGTACACGCCTACGCGCAGAGGTTCCTCGACGGACTCCCCGAGCGGCCCGCCTACCGGCACGACAAGTCCGCCGTCCGGGAGATCCGAAAGCTCGGATTCGGCCGCGGACCGCAGCCCCTGGCCGGACTCATCGACCGGATCGACGAATCCGTGGCGGGCGTCGGCCTCGTGCCCTCGCACGGCGGACATCTCGGCTACATCCCGGGCGGAGGCATCTACGCCTCGTCGCTGGGGGACTATCTCGCCGCGGTGACGAACGAATACGCGGGCGTACGATTCACCGGGCCGGGCGCGGTCGAGTTGGAGGATCTGATCCTCGACTGGATGGCGTCGCTCGTCGGATTTCCCGCCGGGGCCGACGGGAACCTCGCTTCGGGCGGCTCCATCGCCAGCCTGATCGCGGTGGTTACGGCCCGGGAAGCGGCCGGGCTCCGGGCGCGCGACTACGAGCGGGCCGTCGTCTACTCTTCCGCCCACACGCACCACTGCCTGCACAAGGCGGTTCGCGTGGCCGGCCTCGCGGAGGCCGTCCGGCGCGAGGTCTCCCGCGACCGGGACCTCCGCCTGTGTCCCGACTCACTCGCCGAACTTGTCGCGGAGGACCGGGAACGGGGGCTCCGGCCGTGGCTCGTCCTCGGCTCGGCCGGCACCGCCGATACCGGCCAGGTGGATCCCCTGGACCGCATCGCGGAAGTGTGCGAACGCGAGGGTCTCTGGTTCCACGTCGACGCGGCATACGGGGGCTTCTTCGCTCTCGTGGAGGGTGGCCGGCGCGTGCTCGCCGGAATGGAGCGCGCGGATTCGCTGGTGCTCGATCCGCACAAGGGAATGTTCCTGCCCTACGGCACCGGCGCAGTGCTCATCCGCGACGGCGAGGCGCTCCAGGACGCCCACGCCTACTACGCCAGCTACCTGCAGGACACCGTGGAGTCCGAGTGGGGAGGTCGTTCGCCTGCCGCCGTTTCCCCTGAACTCACGAAGCACTTTCGCGGGCTTCGGGTCTGGCTGCCGCTCCTCCTGTACGGAGAGGCCCCTTTTCGGGCCTGCCTCGCGGAGAAGCTGGAACTCGCCCGGTATTTCCATGGCGAGATCGGGGCGCTCGGATTCGAAGCGGGTCCGGAGCCTCAACTCTCGGTGGTGACCTACCGCTGGGTGCCGAAGTCGGGGAACGCAAACGCCTTCAATCAAGCGCTCGTGGAAGAGACGCATCGCGATGGGAGGATCTTCTTCTCCTCGACGACGATCGATGGGACGTTCTGGCTGCGGATGGCGGCGCTCGCCTTCCGCACGCACCTCGACACGATCGATCTGGCGCTCGAGGTCCTCGCGGAGGCCGTGGAGCGGCTCGAGACCCAACCCGAGCGCTGGCGCTCCACGGCGCCCGCCGAAGCACTCGCCGGGGGAGGGGGCGGCTGATGGCGGGTTCCGGCCCCGGGCTCGCCCGCCAGGATGTGCGCTTCGAGCCGAACGAGCGTCCCCCGCTTCCCATGGCCGCCGGACTCGGCGTCCAGTACGCGCTCATCTGCCTCGCCAGCATCGTGCTCACGCCGACGGTCATGATCACGGTGGCGGGCGGCAGCGCCGAGTACCTGTCGTGGGCCGTGTTCGCGGCGCTCATCATCAGCGGAATCACGACGGCGATCCAGGCGCGTAGCGTGGGACGGATCGGTGCCGGCTACGTGCTCGTCATGGGCAGCACGAGCGCCTTCATCGCGGTGAGCGTCACGGCCATCGAGCAGGGCGGGCCGGGCATGCTCGCCGTCCTGATCATCGCGTCCTCGATGGTCCAATTCCTGCTGGCGTCCCGGATGGCGCTCCTGCGCCGGGTGTTCACGCCCACCGTGGCGGGCACCGTGCTGATCCTGATCCCCGTGACGCTCACCCCAATGATCCTGCGGAAGCTCGCCGAGGTGCCCGCCGGAGCCCCATTCGCCGCGGGTCCTGTCGTGGCTGGCGTGACGCTGGCTGTCACAGTGCTTGTCCCGCTTCGGTTCTCCGGCTCCCTCCGGCTCTGGGCCCCGGCCCTCGGGATCGTCGCCGGGTCGCTCGTCGCCGGTATGGGGTTCGGGATCTACGACCTGTCCTCCGTCTACGAAGCTCGCTGGATCGGGTTGCCGGACCTGGCGTACCCAGGTCTCGATCTGAGCTTCCGCCCCGAGTTCTGGGCTCTGCTGCCGTCGTTCCTGATGGTGACGCTCGTGAGCGCCATGGACACGCTCGGCGATGCGATCGCGATTCAGCGAGTTTCCTGGCGCAGGCCGCGCGCGATCGACTTCCGCTCCATCCAGGGCGCGATCGCCGCCGACGGCGCGGGCAACCTCCTTTCCGGCCTGGCGGGGACGGTGCCCAACACGACCTACGGCGTGGGCATCGCCGTCGCCGAACTCACCGGCGTCACCTCTCGCGCCATCGGGATCTGCGTTGGCGTCGTCTTCGCGGCGTTCGCCTTCCTGCCGAAACTGCTCGCCCTCATCATCGCGATCCCCGGCCCCGTCGTGGCGGCCTATTTCATCGTCGTGGTGGCGCTGATCTTCGTCTTCGGCATGAAGATCCTGCTCCAGGAGGGGCTGGACTACCGCAACGGCCTCGTGGTCGGCGTCGCGTTCTGGCTGGGCATCGTCTTCCAGTTCGACTGGATCTACCCGGAGCATATCACAGGGGCGTGGGAGGAGTTCCTCGGCAACGGCATGACGGTCGGCGGTCTCACGGTGATCCTGCTCACCATCTTCTCGGAGGTCACGGGCGGCCGTCGTGCGCGATTGAAGACGCGGTTATCGGACGACACGTGGTCGGAGGTCGATGCCTTCCTCGTGAAGTTCGCGGCGCGCCGGGGCTGGGGCGAGGAGATGGAGACGCGTCTGCGCGCGGTGGGCGAGGAAACAATGCAGATCCTCGGCCGCCAGGAGGCCGAAGCCGAGACCAGCGACGCGCGAAGCCTGTTGCTTATCGCGAGCAGCGATGGCCCCGCCGCGGACCTCGAGTTCATCGCGACGACGGACGAGAAGAACGTCGAGGATCAGCTGGCAATGCTCAGCGAGGTGGCCGCGGGCGTCCCCCTCGAGGCGGAGACCCCGCTTCGGCTGCTGCGGCACTACGCCTCATCCATCCGCCACCAGCAGTACCACGACATCGACATCCTCACGATCCGCGTGGAGTCTGCCCCCCAGGTCGCCGGCGACTTCTAGCCCCTAGCCGGGGATCGCCCGATCCCGGGACGGAACGATGATCGCCTTGGTGACCGCGAGCCGCTCGACATCGGCGAGTGCCTGACCCGCTTCCCCGAGACCGTATTCGCCCCCGATCACCCGGGCGAAGGGGAGGCGGTGCCGCGCGAGCAGATCGAGCGCGCCCGAGACGTGCCGCAGTTCGGTCCCCCAGCGCCCCTTCAGGGTCGCGTGCTTCCGGTTGATGTCGACGTGCGGGTTGATGGAGACGGGACCGACATCCGTGTAGTGTCCCGCCACGACGTACGTGCCTCCGTCGCGGAGGAGGGCAAACCCCTCCGGGATCGCCGCCGGGTTGCCGCTCGCCTCGATGACGAGGTCCGCGCCGCGGCCCTCGGTGAGGTCGGCCACGCTTGCCGACCGGTCACGGCCCGACGTTCGGTTCAGCGAGAGCGTGACGTCGGCCCCCATCGCGGTGGCGAGCTCGAGGCGCTCGTCGGGGTCGCCGATGACCACGAGGGGGCCGCAGCCCCGGACTCGGGCGAAGGCGGCGGCCGCGAGGCCGACGGGGCCGGAGCCCTGGACGACGACCGTGTCACCCGGCCGGAGGTTCGAGCGTTCGACGGCTCCGAAGCCGGTGAAGAGTCCGCAGCCGCCTCCAATGACATCCGCTGTCTCGAGCCCCTCGGGCAGCTTGAAGATCGACGTGTCGGCGGTGAGCCGCATGGACGTCGCCCACCCTCCGAGCAGTCCTTCGCGGGCGCTGAATGTGATGCCGTAGACGCGGCGGTGCGGGCACAGGTTCGGCTGCAAGGCATGGGAGCAGTAGAAGCAGCGGTGGCACGTGCCCACCACGTCGAAGAAGGTGACGGCGTCCCCCTCCGCCAGCGGTCGTCCCGCGGCATCGACCCCCGGACCTCTCATCTCCCGGATGCGTCCCACGCTCACATGCCCCGGAATGATGGGCCAGGGCACGCCCGCGAGGCGTCCGTGATGGAGATGGACATCCGTCCCGCACACCTCGCTCGCCTCTATCTCCAGCCACGTCTCGCCCGGTCCGAGGTCGGGATCGTCGAAGGTTCGAACCTCGAGCGGTCGCCCCGGTCCCGGCATGACCGACGCACGTTGTGACACCTGGCCTCCCGTTCGTGGTTCTCCGTTCCGCGCTGGACATGTATCATACGGCTTCAACCAGGGGAGATGAGAATGTCCGAAGCCGATACGCGCGTCCGTGGCCGGTTCGGTCCCGGGCGAATCCGGGCCCCTGCCGTGGCCGGCCTTGCCGTGGCAGCCCTCCTCAGCGGGTGCGCCGGCGGCGGGGGAACGAGGGTGTCGCTGGAAGCGGGGGACGTCGAGTTCGATCGGCCGACGCCCAGCGGGGAGCCGTACCTGTCGGTCGGGGCCGGTGGCCGCGCCATCCTGACGTGGATCGAACCCGAAGGGGGCGTACCGGCCTTGCGGCTGGCGATTCGCGGGGAGGACGGCTGGTCCGAGCCGCGGACCGTGTGGGCGTCGGAAGAGATGTTCGTGAACTGGGCCGACTTTCCGTCCTCGGTGGAGATGCGGGATGGGACGCTCGCCGTTCACTGGCTGGAGAAGGTCGCCGACGCGCCGTACGCCTACCACGTGATGCTGGCGCTTTCGTCCGATGATGGAGCGACCTGGTCGGAACCGTTCCGGGCGCACGACGACGCGTCGCCGACCGAGCACGGCTTCGTGTCGATGGTGCCGTGGGGTGACGGCGCGGGGCTGACCTGGCTCGACGCCCGCGCCATGGCGGGCGATGCCGGCGGCGAGCACCTGGCCGGAGGTGACGAGGCCCTGGTCGGAGGCGGCGGGGGAGAGCGCGGGGCGATGTCCGTCCGCTTCCGCACGCTCGCCCCGGATGGCCATCTCGGCCCGGAGGTGCTGCTCGACGACCGGACGTGCGAGTGCTGCCAGACCGCACTGGTTCGCGTAGGCGAAGGACTCGTGACCGCCTACCGCGACCGGAGCGAAACCGAGGTCCGCGACATCGCCGTGGTTCGCGGGGCGGGGGAGCGCTGGACCGAGCCCGCTCCGCTGTCCACCGACGGCTGGGTCATCCCGGGCTGTCCCGTGAACGGACCGCAGTTGAGCGGGGACGACCGGACCCTCGCTGCGGCGTGGTACACCGGCGTCGATGGCGCCCCGCAGGTGTACGCCGCGTTCTCGGCTGACGGTGGCACAATCTTCGGCCCGCGGATCCGGGTCGATGAGGGCCTTCCGCTGGGGCGCGTGGACGTCGAACGACTCGACGACGGCTCGGCCGTGGTGGTATGGCTGGAGGCTTCCAACGACACACCGCGTGTCCTCGCCCGGCGGGTCGATCCGGACGGATCGCTCGGGACGCCGCTTCTGATCTCCGAGACCGCCGGCGAACGCTCGAGCGGGTTCCCGCGCATGGTGCGGACGGGGGACGAGTTCCTATTCGCGTGGACGATTCCCGGCGAAGGCGGCGGCGTCCGCGTCCGAGCGGTACGGCTCTCCGACTGAGTCTCTCCCTCCAGGTTGTGCAGGGCCGGTGCGGTGCCGCGTCAGGGGACGAGGAGCACCTTCGCGACGCCCGCTTCCGCCGCCCGGTCGAAGGCCTCCGGAGCGGCGGATAGCGGCAGCCGATCGTCGATGAGATCGCGCACCTCGAAGTCTCCGCGCTCCAGCGACGCCAGCGCGTCCTCGAAGGGCCCGCACCGGGAGCCGAGAAGTCGGATTTCATCTACCACAACGGATGAGATGTCGATGGATAACTCGTTTGTGTGCGTGCTCTTGAGAACAATCATTCCGCGCGGCCGAACGGCCCGGCGGGCGGCGGCGAAGCCGGCCGAGGCGCCGCTGCATTCGACGACGAGGTCGTAGGCAGCCTCCTTGACGGCGGTGGCCGGCCCGGCGGCGAGCCCTGCCGCGCGAGCCCGGGCCAGGTTCCGCTCCGAACGCCCCGCGAGCTCCAGCCCCGGCAACCGAATCGCCAGCACGCGCGCCACGAGTTGTCCCAGTCGTCCCGCCCCCACCACGAGCGCCCGGTTCACGCGGCCACGCGCGATCTCGCCCTCGATCTGCCGCAGCACGCGGCAGGCGGCCGCCACCGGTTCCGCGAACACGGCCACCTCGTCGGGTAGCGGCTCCGGAACGCGATGCAGGTTCGAGACCGGCGCCCGCAGCCACTCGGCGAACGCGCCGTCCCGCCCGTGGATGCCGATCGCCTCGCGCCGAAGGCAGTGCGTCGGCCGGCCGTTCGCGCAACTGAGGCAGAGCCGCTCGGCATGTCGCGAGCGGCAGGTGACGTTGATCTCCGCCACGACTCGCGCCCCGACCCATTCGGGAGGCCCCTCCTCGACGCGTCCGACGAACTCGTGCCCCGGAATGCCCGAGAAATCGCGGTATCCGCGCAGCAACTCCAGGTCCGTCCCGCAGATTCCCGCCATCGAGACCCGGATGACGGCCTCTCCGGGCTCAGGAGAGGGCTGCGGAAGATCGTCGCGTACGTGGACCTTGCGGCCGTCGATCCAGGCCGCGATCACCCGCGGCGCCGCTCGAGGATCGTGCGGAACGACCGGGTTTCGAGTTCCGCGGCGGTGAGACCGGAGCGGGCCGCCTCCTCCGCCGTCAGGGCGCCGCTCGCGAGTCCTCGGAGGAAGAAGTTCAGAAGGCCCTGGCCCGAAGCTTCATCGTCGAACACGGATCCCGTGAGGATGGCCTGTCCCGCGGCGGTCACGAAGCGGTCGAGCCGGCTCGCCGCCGCGTCCAGACCCTCGAGGAAGAACGAGAACACGGCCGCGAAGCGGGAGACGAGCTGCGCCGGGTGGAGGTCCCAGCCCTGGTAGAACCCCTGGCTCAGAGACCGCCGAACATCGGAGTAGTGCAGGCGCCATGCGCCGTGCACGACCGCCATGTTCTTCGCCTGCTCGGCCGCCGAGAGCGCCGTCTCTCCGCGATGCGGTTCGACCGGCAGCACGTTCGTCGCCCCGTCCGACAGCTGGAGGCCGGTCCCGGCGAGCGAGAGCTGCAGGAGCTGCCTCGCCACCTCGCACAACGGGTGCCCCAGCGTCTGATCCTCCGCCGCGACCGCCACGGCACCCGTGAGGTCGTACGCTCCGAGATGGACGGTGTGGCACCGCCCCCCCGCCGCCGCGACAAGCTCCGGCACGGCGATCCGTCCATCCGGCGCCACGAGCGACTGCGGCGTCTCGATCATGAGGTCGATCGCCACCCCCTCCTCCGGCAGGCCGAGCGTCGTCTCGAGCCGACTCAGGGCCTCCGAGAGCCGTTCCACCTGCCCGGACGTGATGATCTTGGGAAGGAGCACCGTGAACCCGTCCGGCAGGTCGCGCCCGGTCCGGGCCAGCGCCGCAAGGAAGAGTTCGAGCGTGCGCAACGCCCGTCCGCCGGTGACTTCGTCCAGCGACTTGATGCGGATTCCGAGCGAGGGCGGGAGGCTGCCGGCCGCGGCCCCCTCCGCGACCTCCTTTGCCGCAGCGGCCGCCGCCTCATCTTCGTCCGCCTCGGACCGGGCGCCGAACCCATCCTCGAAGTCGATCAGAAAGCGCTCGACCGGCTCCCGTTCGAGCTTGGCGCGCACGCGCCGGTGTACCGCTTCCGCGGTCCCGGAGGGAAGGCGAGTTCCGAGGGCCTCCCGCAGAGCGGCAGGGTCCGACGCGTACCGGTCGAGATAGCGTCCGGCGATCCGTCCGAGCTTCGCCGCCGTGTCTCGTCGGAAGAGGTGAGCCCCGCCGACAACCGTATGCACGGGCTTTTTTTGCATGGGCTCAACTTCCGCGGCTCCGGCCGCCGCAGCAACGAGCCGGTCGCCGCCACCCGAAAAACTGGCGACAACACCCCTCGTCCCCTAGGATTGCGAGCGGTTATCTCACCAAGCGACTCACGGTTCGGGGAGCCGTGGGGCCTGTCGGGCGGGGTCGGCCCGAGGAGAGACGGTGGAGCCAACGAACGTCGAGAATCCCGACTACTACCACAAGGTCGTGGATTGCCAGTGGGCCTGCCCGGCTCACACCAACGTACCGGGTTACATTCGCCTCATCGCCCAGGAACGGTACGACGACGCCTACATGCTCAACTGGGAGTCGAACGTCTTTCCCGGCATCCTCGGCCGGACGTGCGACCGCCCCTGCGAGCCCGCCTGCCGGCGCGGAAGGGTGGAGGACAAGCCGGTCGCGATCTGCCGCCTCAAGCGCGTCGCCGCCGACCTCAGGGGCGACATCACGCCCCGCTTCCCGGAGATCCCGACGAAGAAGAACGGGAAGAGGATCGCGTGCGTGGGCGCGGGCCCCGCATCGCTGACCGTCGCCCGCGACCTCATGCCCCTCGGCTACGAGGTCACGATCTTCGAGAAGAACGACCGGCCCGGCGGCCTCATGTGGACGAACATCCCACAGTTCCGCCTGCCCCCCGAAGTGCTGTGGGAGGAGATCGACTACATCCTCGACATGGGCGTGGACATTCGCTACAACGCGCCCGTCGAGAGCATGAAGTGGTTGCTGGAGCAGGGGTTCGACGCCGTCTTCGTCGGCTCCGGCGCGCCGCGAGGCAAGGAGCTGCGCCTCCCGGGCCGGTACGACACGGACCGCATCTACATCGGCATCGACTGGCTCGAATCCGTCGCCTTCGGGCACACGAACTCGATCGAGGAGAACGTGCTCGTCATCGGGGTCGGGAACACCGCGATGGACTGCTGCCGCACCTCGAAGCGGATCGGCGGAACGAACGTCAAGGTCATGGCCCGCAAGTCGAAGCCGTACTTCAAGGCCTCCCCCTGGGAACTGGAAGACGCGGAAGAAGAACTCGTCGACATCGTCGAGAACCACTCGCCCACGGAGTTCGTCGTCGAAGACGGCGTCCTCAGGGGGATGAACTTCGACATCGTGGACTGGCACGAGAACGACCAGGGACGGCTCGTCGCGACCAAGCTCGACGAAGCGTTCTTCCCGGCGGAGGCCGTCATCCTCGCCATCGGACAGGAAACCGCCTTCCCCTGGATCGAGGACGATGCGGGGATCGAGTTCAACAAGTGGCGGGAAGCCGTCGTCGACCGCACGACGTTCATGTCGACGCGCGAGGGCGTTTTCTTCGGCGGCGACGCGGCTTGGGGCCCCGAGAACATCATCTGGGCGGCCGAGCACGGACACCAGGCGGCGATCTCCCTCCACGCCTACTGCAGCGGGGAGGATATCCGGAAGCGTCCGCCCGAGCACATGAACCTCGTGAGCGCCAAGATGGGGCTCCACGAGTGGAGCTACTCGAACGACTACGAGTACGCGGGCCGGCGGAAGATGCGGCACGTCCGCCTGGAGGAGCGCCTCAGGAGCATCGAGACGGAAGTCGAGGAGGGATTCGACCTCGAGCAGACGCTGACCGAGGTCGAGCGCTGCCTGAACTGCGACATCCAGACGCACTTCACGGGGAGCCTGTGCATCGAGTGCGACGCCTGCATCGACATCTGTCCCCTCAACTGCCTCACGATCACGCACAACGGGGAGGAAGCGGACCTCCGCACGCGATTGCTCGCGCCGGCCGATAACACGGAACAGGAGATCTACGTCTCCGAGGCGTTGCCGCAGACGGCACGCGTCATGGTGAAGGACGAGGACCTCTGCATCCACTGCGGGCTGTGCGCGGAGCGCTGTCCCACGGCGGCCTGGGACATGCGGACCTTCGATCTGCTCAAGCCGTACGCGGGACAGGATGCGGACCATCCCTACTCGGGGATGGGGATCGAGGAGATGGCGCCGGGCGGCTTCGTGTCGGTGGCTCCCTGACGGAATGGCCGACATGAAGACGGACCGCGTGAACGACTTCGCGCTCAAGATCGGCACCGTGAACGGTACGGGCTCCGCGAGCGCCAACGGCCTCATCATGCAGTCGATCTTCCGCATGGGGGTCCCGGTGTCGGGAAAGAACGTCTTCCCCTCGAACATCCAGGGCCTTCCCACCTGGTACGAAATCCGGGTGAACGGGTCGGGCCACGTCGCGCGCACGCCGGACTTCGACCTCATCGTGGCGATGAACCCGGAGACCTACGCGCAGGACATCGAGGAGCTCGTGCCCGGCGGCTGGCTCCTGTACGACTCGAGCTGGCCCATGGCGGACACGCTGCGGCGCGAGGAAGTGACCTTCCTCGGCGTCCCGCTGGCCGAGATGTGCGTGAAGAGCTTCGACGGCGGCCGCACGCGCATCCTGATGAAGAACATCGCCTACACCGGCGCCCTCGCCGCCCTCCTCGACATCGACATGGACGTGATCCGTGGACTGCTCGAGGAGACCTTCGGCGAGAGGAAGCGTCACCTGCTCGAGGCGAACTTCAAAGCGATCCGGCTCGGTTACGACTACGCGGCCGAGCACTTCGAGTGCCCCCTGCCGATCCGGCTCGAGGGGATGGATGCCACGCGCCACTCGATTCTGATCGACGGTAACACGGCGGCGGCGCTGGGTTGCGTCTACGCGGGCGCCACGGTCGCGGCCTGGTATCCGATCACGCCTTCGACCTCGCTGGTCGACGCCTTCACGGCCTATTGCCGGCGCCTGCGCGTCGAGGAGGAGACCGGACAGAGCCTGGCGGCGATCCTTCAGGCGGAGGACGAACTCGCGGCGGCCGGCATCACGATCGGCGCGGGGTGGGCCGGAGCCCGCGCCTTCACGGCGACGAGCGGGGCCGGTATCTCGCTCATGACGGAGTTCATCGGACTCGCGTACTACGCCGAGGTCCCCTGCGTCTTCTTCGACATCGAGCGCGTCGGCCCATCGACCGGGATGCCGACGCGCACCCAGCAGGGCGACATCCTCCTCTGTGCCTACGCGTCGCACGGGGACACGAAGCACCTCTGCCTGTATCCGAAGGATCCGGCGGAGTGTTTCGAGTTCAGCGTGCAGGCGTTCGATCTTGCGGAACGCTTCCAGACGCCCGTCTTCGTGCTCTCCGACCTCGATATCGGGATGAACGACTGGGTCGTGCCCCGCTTCCGGTGGAACGACGACTACAGGCCGGATCGCGGGAAGGTGCTCGACGCCGAGGCGCTCGCTGAGATCGAGACCTTCTATCGCTACCTCGACGTGGACGGGGACGGGATTCCATATCGCACGATTCCGGGCGAGGACCCGAAGGGCGCCTACTTCACGCGCGGCTCCGGCCACACGAAGTACGGCAAGTACACGGAAGATCCGGACGAATACCAGGAGGTCATCGACCGCATCGCGGTGAAGATCGAGAGTGCGGCGGAGGCGGTTCCTGCCCCCGAGATCCGCTCACGGCCGGACGCGCGATGCGGACTCATCACGCTGGGCGCCTGCGACGGCGCGGTGCGCGAGGCGATCGAGCGCATGGAGGCGGAGGACGGGCTTCGGCTCGACTACATGCGGATCCGCGGCTTCCCCTTCGCGGCCGAGGTCGGACGCTTCATCGAGGCGCACGACCTGAACATCGTCATCGAACAGAACCGGGACGCGCAGTTGAAGTCGCTGCTCACGCTGGAGACGCCGGCATCGAAGGAAAAGCTCACCTCGGTCCTCCGCTACGGGGGGCTCCCGTTGAGCGCGCGCCACGTCATCGCGGGCGTGAAGGACCGCCTCGGTCTCGCGGCGGAGACCGCTGAAGGAGTGGGGGCATGACGTACATCGCGAAGCCGCGGGTCTTTCACCCGAGTCTGGAGAAGAACGAACTGGGGCTCACGCGCCGCGACTACGAGGGCGTGATGTCCACGCTGTGCGCGGGGTGCGGCCACGATTCCGTCACGGCCGCACTGATCGAGGCGGCGTGGGAACTCGCGATCCCGACCCATCGGGCCGCCAAGATGAGCGGGATCGGCTGTTCGTCGAAGACGACCGCCTACTTCATGTCCGAATCGCACGGCTTCAACAGCGTGCACGGGCGGATGCCATCGGTCGCGAGCGGGGCGAACGCCGCGAACCGCGACCTCGTCTATATCGGCGTCTCAGGGGATGGGGACTCGCTCTCGATCGGCCTCGGCCAGCTCTGCCACGCCGTGCGGCGCAACCTCAATCTCCTCTACATCATCGAGAACAACGGGGTCTACGGCCTGACGAAGGGCCAGTTCTCGGCGTCGGCCGACATGGGCTCGAAGTCGAAGCGGGGCGTGCCGAACGAACAGCCCCCCATCGACCCGGCCCTGCTCGGACTCTCGATTGGCGCGACCTTCGTTGCCCGCGGCTTCTCCGGCGACAAGAACCAGCTCGTCCCCATCATCAAGGCCGGGATCCGGCACCCGGGTCTGGCCCTTGTCGATGTCATCTCTCCGTGCGTGACCTTCAACGACCATGTGGGGTCGACGAAGAGCTACGCCTACACGCGCGAGCACTTCCGCGAGGCGGTCGAGGCCGCGTTCGTGGCCCCGAAGGACTTCGTGCGCCCGGCGGACGAGATCACGGCCGACATCGGCTCCGACGACGTACACGATGTCCGCATGCACGACGGAAGCGTGATCCGCTTCCGGCAGGTTGAGGGCGACTACGACGCGACCGACAGGGACGCCGTGTACGGCTACCTTCGCGAGCGGCAGAACGCGGGCGAGGTCCCGACCGGGCTCCTCTATGTGGATCCGGAGTCGCGGGACCTGCACGACGTGCTGGGAACGGTCGATCGGCCGCTGTGGAACCTCCCCTTCGAGGAGTTGTGCCCGGGATCCGAGGCGCTGGACGCCCTGATGGAGAACTACCGATAGCGGGGGAGGGTAGGGCGGCCCGCCTCGAGGCGGTACAGCCCGTGCTCCCGTCGCGGGACGTCGCCGCGGCGATCGGCTTCTACGTCGGGCGGCTGGGTTTCGAACTCGCCTTCGCCGATTCCACCCGCGATCCGGGATACGCCGGACTGAGGCGCGACGGGATCGAGTTACACCTGCAGTGGCACGATGCGGAGGATTGGTCCCGCGTCGAGCGCCCCATGCTGCGCTTCGTCGTGCCCGACGTCGAGGCATTGTTCGAGGAATACCGGGATCAGGGCGTCTTCCACGAGCGGACGGCGCTGCGCCGGACCCCCTGGGGCACCCGCGAGTTCGCCTTCTACGACCTCGACATGAACGGCCTCACCTTCTACCGCGCCCTCTCCGGGGGCGAGGCACCGGACCCGCCTGAGGGCGAGGATCTCTCCGACCGCCAGACCACGGACGGTTAATCGACCCGGGTCGTCCGGCCGCCCGGGTCACACAGGTACCGGGACAGATGTGCGCCGATCAGGGCGCCGACGACCGGTCCCCAGACGTAGGGGAGGGAGAGGGATCCGACCCCGAGGGCGACCGCGGGGTTGAGCACTCCGTTCGATCCGTGCGCGGCCCACGAGATCGCCACGACGAGTGCCGCGCCGATGACGGCGCCGGTCAGCCGGTCGGGGATGCGGCCCATGAAGACGGCCCCGATCGTGAAGGCGAGCAACGCAGCTCCCAGCATCTCGGCTACGCCGGTGCTGGCGGACACGTCCACGGGGAGCGGGACCGGGTCTGGGAACAGGACGCTTCCGAGGGCGAGGGCCAGTCCGGCCCCCGCAAACTGCGCCGCGGTGAACGAGCCGGCATCCTTCGCCTCGAGCTTGCCGATGGACCAGATCGCGACCGTCACAGCCGGGTTGAGCAGGCAGCCCGAGACAGGCCCGAGCAGGTGAACCAGGACCCCCAGCGTAAGTCCCGCCATCGCCGGTGCCGGGATGGGAAAACCGGGGTTGTTGACGGAGATCACGGCGGACAGCGCGAGCGCAAACGTGCCCACGACTTCGGCGGCCACAGCTCTCGGTCTCATGCCTTCTCCTGGAGCAAAGGACCGGCGCGCGGCGCGGGAGGCCGCCGCCGGAGCGGACTTCGGCAAGGGGGCGTAAGATCAGCGACGCCAGCATACGATGATCCCGCCGCCCGGGGCCACCGTCTCACCGAGGAGGTCACATGACCTGGACCGCGCCCGAACACTGGCTTCGCATCGAGACGATCGACGCCCACACCGAGGGAGAGCCCCTCCGCGTCATCGTGGCGGGTTTCCCGGAGTTGGAGGGAGACACGGTCCTCGCGCGGCGGCGCGTGGCGCGAACGGACCACGACGAACTCCGACGCGCGCTGATGTGGGAACCGCGGGGGCACGCGGACATGTACGGCTGCCTCGTGATGCCTCCCGTGCGGCCCGGATCGGACTTCTCGGTCCTGTTCATGCACAACGAGGGTTACTCGACGATGTGCGGTCACGGGATCATCGGCGTGGCCAAGATCGCCGTCGAAGCCGGCTGGATCGACGGGTCGGGCAGGGAGCGGCCGGTGACGATCGACACGCCCGCCGGGCTCGTGCGGGCCACCGCAATCGTGGACGGCGAGCGGGAACGGGAGGTCCGGGAGGTCCGGTTCGTCAACGTGCCTTCCTTCGCGCCCGCGCTGGGGCAGACCGTGGAGGTCGAGGGGCTGGGTAGCGTGTCGTACGACCTCGCCTTCGGAGGCGCCTTCTACGCCTACGTCGATGCGGATGTGCTCGGGCTCTCCCTCACCCCCGGCGGCGCGGCCGGCCTCATCGACGCCGGACGCCGGATCACGGGCGCGGTGTCCTCGTCCACCGCGGGCGATATCTCGCATCCCGACGATCCCGATCTAGGCTTTCTCTACGGTACCGTGTTCACGGGCGCGGCAGCCGACGCCGCGCACCACTCGCGGCACGTCTGCGTCTTCGCGGACGGGGAGCTCGACCGAAGCCCCACCGGGACCGCCGTGAGCGGCCGCCTCGCCATCCTTTGCGCACGCGGTGAGCACTCCGGCGATTCGGAGATCATCATCGAGAGCATCATCGGCGGCCGGTTCAGCGGCCGCGTCGTCGGCACGACGTCGGTCGGCGGACACGCGGCCGTCGTGCCGGAGGTCGGCGGCCGGGCCTGGGTCACGGGCCGCCACGAGTTCCTCGTCGATCCGGAGGATCCGTGGCGGGACGGTTTCCTCGTCCGCTGAGTGAGCCCGAGCCGCCGATGAGCCGATTCGCACCTCGGATCCATCGCCCACAGGAGGCGGAATGCCGCATATCGAGACGGTAGCTCCCGACGAAGCGGACGGGCTCCTCGCCCGCGAATACGAGAAGGCGGTCCGCCGCGCGGGGCGCGTGTTCAACGTGATCGGCATCCAGAGCCTGAATCCGCCCGTCATGCGCGCCTCGATCCGGCTCTACGAGGCGTTGATGCTGGTGCCGGGACCCCTCGGGCGGGACGTGCGGGAGATGCTCGCGACCGTGACCTCGCGGGAGCTCGACTGCTTCTACTGAACGGAGGCGCACGGAGAGGATCTCCGTCAGGCCACCGGAGCCGATGAACTGGCCCGCGCGATCCGCATCGATTACCGGACGGCGGGACTCGACGAGAAGACGCGTCGGCTGATGGATTATGCGGTGGCGATCACGCGCGATCCGACTTCCACCGGTGGCCGGGACATCGACGGGTTGCGGGAGGTCGGCTGGACCGACGCGCAGATCCTGACCGCGACCGAGGTCGTCGGCTTCTTCAACTACTACGTGCGCATGGTCGAGGCGCTCGGCGTCGAACCGGAGCCGGAGATGGAGCGGGACCCGGTTGTGTGGCCGGACCCCTGATCCAGGGCTGCCAGGCTCCTGCTAGCCTCCGGATCGACCTCGCGCGCGAGCGACGCCGGTCGACCGCGAACTGCCGCCGGAGCGGCGGACCGCGCCCCCGGATCGGGAGCTGCTGCCGGAACGGCGGACGGCGCCTCCGGATCGGGACCCTCCGCTGGAACGGCTGACGGTGCCGCTCGACCTCGAGGGGCCGGGGGGGCGCACCGTCGGCCGCGATGACCGGGGGGCGGAGGGCCGGGT
>VXMQ01000076.1 GCA_009841015.1 Candidatus Palauibacter denitrificans
GGCCTCATCGGCTCGACACCCTTCCTGGAAGGACTGCTGGCACGCTAGCGACCCCCCTCGCCGAGGGCTCGGTACGGGTTCGAGGGCGGGTGTGCATGCGCACCGCCCGCCCCCGCCCTCCCGGGGTCGCTAGCGTGCCAGCAGTCCTTCCAGGAAGGGTGTCGAGCCGATGAGGCCGTGGACGCTCGTCCTCATCGGGGCCGCCCTGACCGCGGCGGCCGTGCGCGCGCTCCTCGCGCCGTTTCCGCCCATCGGCGGCAACCCGTTTCTCGACCTGATCGCCCACAACGATCCGGGAATCCATGCGGCGATCCGCGCGTGGTATTACCTCGCGCCCGGCGCGGCCGTGCTACTCGCCGGCAGCGTCATGCGCTCGGTCTCGCGGGTCTGGCTGGAGCCGCTCGCGATGCGGCGGAACCGGGGCAGGCTGCCCGCATGGCCCAACTCGCCCAAGGACGACGCGCCGTCGCTCGTGGTCGGGGAACTGCACCACCCGACCGTTGCCCGGGAGAGCGACAGTCCCTCCTGGCTCGTCGTCCCGGAGAAGGGGCTCTACACCGGCGTGCTCGTCGTCGGTGCGGTCGGCACCGGCAAGACGACGGCCTGCATGTACCCGTTCGCCCGGCAGCTGCTCTCTTGGCAGGCCCACGATGGGGACCGCCGCGCGGGTGCGCTCGTGCTGGAAGTGAAAGGGGACTTCTGTCACCAGGTCCGGCGCATTCTGGGCGAGGCCGGGCGGGAGGACGACTACCTCGAAATCGGGCTCGGGGGGGCTTGGCAGTGGAACCCGCTCGACGATCCGCTGCTCGACTCCTACTCGATGGCGTACAGCGTCGCATCGCTCATCAACCAGCTCTTCGGCAAGTCCCGCGAACCGTTCTGGCAGCAGGCGTACACGAACCTCGTCCGCTGGATCGTCGAGCTTCACCGGCTCCTGCCGGGCGGCTGGGTCACGCTTCGAGACATCTACCGCTGCACGGTCGACGCGAAGCTCTTCGCGAACAGGATCGGGGAGGCGAAGGGCGAGGCCCTGCGGCGGTGCCCCATGCGGGTTGTCATCGCCGCCAAGGATCTCCACGCGCACAAGAAGGCGCTCGAAAGCTGGGGCTGGGACATGGCACCGGGGGCCGAGACCGTGGCGTGCCGGTTCGACGCGGAACGCGGGGCGCGGCTTGAGAAGCTGAAGGTCGACTACGCCACCGAGCCGGTGGGGAGCGGTGCGGGCCGCGAGTACGCCGAGCAGGTGGATGCCGTCGAGCGGTGGTACCGGCACGACTGGCTGAAGCTCGACGCCAAGCTCCGCACCTCGATCGTCGAAGGCATCTCGGTGTTCCTGTCGCTCTTCGACCAGCCGGACGTGGCGCGCGTGTTCTGCCCGCCGCCGCCTGACGATCCCCCGGCCGCACGGACGGACGGCGAGGATGACGAGGAGGTCCCGGACGTGCAGCCCATGCCGGGACTCCGCCGCCGCCTGCCGCCGCTCGCCGACCTGATCGAGGGCGGCAAGGTGCTGGCGCTCAACATGCCCGCCGGGGCCAACCCGGCGCTGGCACGCGCCATCGGCGTGTTCCTCAAGAACGCGTGGATGCAGGCGCTGCTCCGGCGTCCCGCGGAGGCCGCGCTCCGGCCCGACCGCTACATGCGGCCCGCCGTGTTCATCTGCGACGAGTATCAGGCTTTCGCCACCGTGGGCCAGGACGACCCGTCGGGCGACGAGAAGGCGTTCGCGCTCACGCGGCAGTGCCGCTGCATCCCCATCGTCGCCACGCAGTCGCTCTCCTCGCTCCGCTCCGTGCTTCCCTCGGGTGAGGCGTGGCGCACGCTCGTCCAGACGCTCCGCACCCGGATCTTCCTGTCGCTGTCCGACGACGCCTCGGCCAAGATCGCGTCCGAAATGTGCGGCGATGTCAAGAAGACGCAGGCGTCCTACACGTTCACCGAGACCTCGAACAAGCCCGAGTTCTCGCTCCTGTCTGGACGGGCCGGGGGCGGCGACGGCCAGCTCGGCGCGAGCAAGTCGTTCCGGCAACAGAGGGAGCCGGTGTTCACCCCGCGCCAGTTCGGGCTGCTCGCCAACTATCAGGCGATCTGTCTCCCGTACGACGGGGTGAAGTCCCTCCCGGCCCGGCGCGTCTACCTCAAGCCCCACTACCTGCCCAGGACCCAGGGCTACTGGCGGCAGCGCGAGGAGGGGCGGATATGAAGCGCGCCAGCGGCGTGGACCATCTCGCCCCGTTCCTTCCGGGGCTGGAGGGTCTGCTCGAAGACCCGGGGGTCTCAGAGATCATGATCAACGGCCCCGGCAACGTCTGGGTCGAGCGAGGCGGTCGCCTCGAACCCCACGAGGCGCCCGCGCTCACCGCCGCCTGGCTTCACCGGGCCGCGATCCACATCGCCCGACCGCTCGGACTCGATCCCGCCGCGAACCCTATCCTCGACGCCCGGCTCGAAGACGGGTCTCGGGTCGCCATCTGCACCCCGCCCGCGAGTCCCGAGGTCGCGATCACCATCCGCAGGTTCGGGGGTCGGGCATTCTCGGCCGGAGATCTCGTTCGGATGGGCTCGCTGCCGGAAGAGGCGCTCCATTCCGCCCGGGCCACGCTTGCGGCCCGCCGGAACATCCTCGTCTCCGGGGGCACGGGATCGGGCAAGACGACGCTCCTGAACGCGCTGATCGAACTGCTGCCCGAGGACGAACGGATCGTCGCCATCGAGGACACGCTCGAACTTCGGATCGACCGCGCCAACTGCCTCCGGTTCGAGGCCGGAGCCACCCACGACACGCCCGTCTCGATCCGCGACCTGGTGCGCCACGCGCTCCGCCACCGGCCCGACCACATCGTCGTCGGCGAGGTGCGCGGGGCCGAGGCCGCCGATCTGCTCCAGGCCCTCAACACCGGACACGGCGGGTCGCTCACGACCGTCCACGCCAACAACGCCCGCTCCGCGCTCTCGCGCCTCGCCAGTTGCGCCATGCAGGCCGGGGACGCGCTGCCCTGGGAGGTCACCTGCCGGGGCGTCGTGGACGGCATCTCGCTCGTGCTGCACGTCACCCGCCGCGACGGCCGGCGGTTCGTCGAGGAGGCACTCGAAGTACGGGGCTACGACGCGGCCACCGGCCGCTGGATCACGGAACCGGCATGGACCACCCAACCACCGAAGGAGGTGAACGCATGAGAAGCATCGACGGGACCATCCGCGTCGAGACGTTCGAGGACTTCGACCGCGAGCTCGCGCGCGACAGCGGCGACACGCTCGAAGTCGACGCCTTCCTAGCCGAGCAGTACGGCCTCTTCCCCGAGGACGTGGGGACCGAGGACGAGATCGCCGCCGCCTGGGACGATCCGCACGGCGAGGAGGTGGACGCATGAACCACGACGAATACCACCGCAAGTTCGCCGACGCGATCATCGAGCAGATCAGGCAGGGCACCGCGCCGTGGCAGAAGCCGTGGGCGCCGGGCGAGCGCGTGATGCCCATGAACGTCGACACCGACCGCTCCTACCGGGGCGGCAACAGCCTGCACCTCGCCTCCGTGCAGCAGGAGATGGGCTACGGCGACGTGCGCTGGGGCACCTACCGCCAGATCCAGGCCCGGGGCGGACAGGTCAGGAAGGGCGAGCGCGGCACCCGCATCCTCTCCTTCCAGGACAAGAAGCGGATCGCCGTCACCGACGCGCAGGGCAAGCCCAGGCGGGACGCCGAGGGCAAGAAGGTCTACCGCTACGAGAAGCTCAAGGCGCCGTTCGTGCGCCAGTACACCGTGTTCAACGCGGAGCAGGCCGACGGGCTGCCCAAGCGCTCGAACCCGACGCCCGAGCCGCTCTGGAAGGTCCACCAGGAGGCCGAGCGGGTCATGGAGGACGTTGGCGTCCCGGTCCGCCACGTCCAGGGCGACCGCGCCT
>VXMQ01000136.1 GCA_009841015.1 Candidatus Palauibacter denitrificans
CTGGGCATGGACGCCGCCGGCCAGAACCAGGTCCGCCTCGCCACGCTGGAGCCCCGCCACGGCCTGGTGGATGGCGACAAGCGAGGACGAGCAGGCCGTGTCGATCGCCATGGACGGCCCTTCGAGGCCAAGGACGAAGGACACCCGGCCGATCGCCGTGTTGAGCGCATTGCCGGTGGCGGCGTAGAGCCCGCTCGCAGCCTCGTTCGAGTCGGGATCGAAGATCGCCAGGTCCCTGTAGTCCATGATGCTGATGCCGGCATACACGCCGGTGCGGCTGCCCTTGAGGCTCCCGGCGTCGATGGCCGCGTCCTCGAGCGCCCACCAACTCACCTCCAGCATCATGCGCTGCTGGGGATCGAGCATCTGAGCCTCGATCGGGGAGATGCGGAAGAACTCCGCGTCGAACAGGTCGAGGTCTTCGACGTACGCCCCGAAACGGATGGCCTCGTTCCTGGCGGCGAACCGGGGGAACTGCCGCCCCGTGCGCCCGATGACCGAACCCGGCGGGCCCTCCACCACCGCGTTCTCGCCAGCCACGAGCTGTCTCCAGAAGCCGGAGAGGTCCTTGCTGCCCGGGAAGCGGCAGGCCATGCCGATGATCGCGACGGGTTCATGCGGGGTCGGCGAGGTCCCCTGGCGCCGGTCAATTCGCGGGTGGGGACCCGGGTGCGTGCTATTTGACAGTTTCGATCTCCAGATGCTCTTCATGGGCAAAGGTTTCGAGCTGAATCAGGCGAGCTTGAAGCGTTTGGACTCTCAAAGGTCCAGACTGCCGTCCCGGATCATCCGACAACGGCCGTGATGGGGCGTTGAGGGCAAAGCTACTGCAGTGCCGTCGCCCGCGGCACCTTCCCGGTCCCCAGCGTTGCGAAGCCCACCCGAAGCGGCGACTTGACGCCTCGCGATGAATTCCGAAGTATCCCCATATTGTGGGGGGATATCCCACCGTTTAGGGGGGATGCCCATGGTCGTCATTCAAACCCGTGCCCCACACGTCACTTGTGAAAGGACACACGCATGGCCGCCGAAGCTCGCCTTAGAGAACTGGTCGACGAGCATCTGGATCTGGGCCGCGAACCGCAGTGGGATGGCGGGCTCGCCGACTCGGGCGTCTCGTCCCTCGCCGCCGTCGCTTTCAAGAAAGTCGTCGAGCAGGAGTTCGGCGTCACGGTCCCCCCCGAGTGCTTTGACACGCTGCGCAAGCTGGCCGCATATATCGACTCCCAAACCAGCTGAACGCACCTCACCGCCCTTGACCGCGCCCCTCGGCCTACCCATCCGGGGGGCGACGTGACATGACTGCCGGCGCCATCTGGCGGATACCGGAACCGCTTTCCATAGACGATATCCGGCACGACGACGGCAGCGTCACCAGGGTGCGGCGACACGGGAACCCCCACGGCCGCCGTCTGCTCGTGGGCCACGGCAATGGCCTCGCGGTCGACCTGTATTACCCGCTCTGGTCGCGGTTCCTGGACGACTTCGATGTGTTCGTCTACGATCTGAGGAACCACGGGTGGAACGCCATCGGCCCGCGCGACGAGCACAACGTCCCCAACATGATCCGGGACCAGGAACAGGTCGTCGAGGCTGTAGCCACCCGTCACGGGCCGGCGCCCACAATCGGCGTCTTCCACTCCCTTTCGGCGCTGACGGCGCTTCTCTCGGATTCGCTCGGAACCGGACGGACGGGCGATCTCGCCGCCTGGATCCTCTTCGATCCCCCTCTGTTCAAGCCGCGGATGGGCGAGGCGGAATTCGACAAGTCGGCCGACCGGTCGGCGGAACTTGCACGGCGTCGCACGGACAGGTTCCCGACGCAGGCCGAGTTCTCGGAACTCCTCCACCACCTCGTGCTGACGCGGGCCGTGCCGGGGGCTGCGGAGCTGATGGCCCGCACCGTGCTTCGCGAGTCCGCGGACGGGGGGGTCGAGCTTCGGTGTCCGCGCGAATACGAGGCGCAGATCTTCGCGTACGCGCGTACGTACGCTTTCCTCGTGGACCTCGGGAGCCTTCCGTGTCCGACCAAGGTCATTGGGTCGGACCCCACGCTGACGTTCTCATACATGCCGTCGTTCAACCTCAGCCACATCAACACCGTCGACTACGATTTCATACCGAACTCCACGCACTTCCTCCAGGTGGAGCACCCGGCGGAGTGCTTCGATCTGATGTGCGCAT
This sequence comes from Candidatus Palauibacter denitrificans, assembly GCA_009841015.1. Lineage (GTDB taxonomy): Bacteria > Gemmatimonadota > Gemmatimonadetes > Palauibacterales > Palauibacteraceae > Palauibacter > Palauibacter denitrificans. The sequence continues at coordinate 2,185 of VXMQ01000136.1, forward strand.
TTCTCGAGGGCCACGGCCTGCTGTAGACCCACGGCCGGCGGTCCGCCCCGCAGGCGGTCGCTATGCGGCCGGGCCGCGTGTGCCGGAGACGGTGACCCGCACGGTGACGATGTCGGTGTCGTGGTACTGCCGATGGCGAACCGACGAGGCGAGGTGTCGCAGGAGGCGCAGCGACACTTCGCTGTCAGCGGAGGTTTCCTCGACCCCTCCGCTGAGCAGTGCGAGGCGATTCTGGAGGTTCCCTTCCCGCGGCGCGACCACGAATTCGAGCGCCACCTCACCTTTGTCGCGCCGAGCGGACATGACGAGTCGGCGCCGGGAACGGCCGTCTCCGGACTCCGGCCCCGTAAGCGAGAGGAGCGCTTCCTCGGCGGCGGCGTCCAGGCGATCCGCGATTCCCTCGTCCAGACCGGCCTTCGCGGCGAAGGTCCCGAGGAATGCCCGGATATGCGGCAGGGCCGACGGACCGAACTCCGTTTCGATGCGGGCGGGGCGGGGTTCGGTCAGACGCAGAAAGAAGGTCAGCGCGATGGCGGTGAAACCGCCGGCGTTCATCCCGTTGGCCAGCAAACCGCCGGCGAATGAGGACACCTGCTCGGGGAGGATGAGCCCGAACTGGCAGCTGACGCCGGTGAGGAAGGCGAGACCGACGACGATGCCGTTGCGAACATCGAGTCCACCCTGCAGCACGATCTTGAGGCCGATCGCGAACAACATCGCGAGAAGGATGGCCAGGTATCCGGCGAACACCGGATCCGGGATCGCGAGCACGATCGCGAAGGCCTTGGGCAGGAAGGCGAAGGCGATGAAGGCCGCTCCGGCTGCCAGCCCCACGCCGCGCGCCGCCACGCCGGTCAGCTGCGTGAGCGACACGCTGGTCGTGGTCGCGCTGCCCGGCACCGTGCCGGCGCACCCCGCCAGCAGGTTGGCCACCCCGTCCGTGGCCAGCGCGCCCTGCACGGCCCGGAAGTCGGTCGCGCGACTGGCGCGCCGCCAGGAGACCCGCTGGACCGCGACGGCGCTGCTCAACGTCCGGATGGCCGCGATCACCGCCACGAGCAGGAACGAGGGCAGAAGCGTCCAGAAGGACGGTCCGAATTCGAGGTCAAAGCCCGGAGGGCGCGGATCTGGAAGAGCGACCCACTCCGCGGCGGCAATTCGCTCCACCTCGTAGAGCCCGTAGGGGGCGGCGACCGCGGTCCCGGCGATCACGCCGATCACCGGGGCCCACAGGCGGAGCGCCCCCGCGCCGCGCAGCGCGAGGCATCCGATCAGGACAAGGGTGACAAGGAAGCTGAGCGGAGCGCCCGGGAGCGCGCCCCCGTTGGGCCCGGTGGCGAGGAGTCCCGATACGAAAGGCAACACCGTTACCGGGATCAGCATGATTACCGTGCCGGAGACGGATGAGGTCAGGATCCGCTGGAAGAGCGACAGCCGCCAGGAGAGCAGGAGCGGGATGAACGCGGCGACCACGACCAGCGTCGCGAGCAGGGACGGGCCACCCACGGTGAGCGCCATGATGCTCGCCGGGATGAATGCGCCGGACGTGCCCATCAGGATGACGTGCCCCGCACCGAAACGCCCCGCCCGGACCGCCTGCAGCATCGTCGCCAGGCCGCAGACCGTGACGGACGCCAGCACCGCCCACGAGAGATACTCCTCGCCGACGCCCGCGGCCCGCATCACGACCAGGGGGATCAACACGATCGCCGCGATGTTCAGGACCGTAAGCTGAAGCCCGACGCCGAGCGCCAGGGGCGTCGGGGGCTTCTCGTCGGGCTGGTAGCGGACGCCGGCCCGGCCGTCCGCGGCGGTGGCGTTCAAGTCCTGGTCTCGATCCAGTGGCGTCGGCGTTGGAACGGATAGCCGGGCAGCGCGATCCGGCGCCGCGTCTCGCCCGCGAAGAGCCCCGCGAAGGAGACGGGAAGCCCGGCTTCGTACGCCCTCGCCACGGCGGCCGCGAACGGCTGCTCCACACGTTCCTCCGCATCCGGCCAGTCGCGAAGTGTCGTCGGACCCGCGGGCGACGCCGTCCCGATGTCCACCACGAGGTCCACGCCCAGGTCCGCCAGCGCACGGGAGGTACGGTCGGGATCTCCGTGCGTGCGCGCCTGCTCGCGCCAGTAGGCTCCTTCCGGCGCCCCGGCGGGGTCCATCCGGCGGCCCGTCACCTGGCTCACGAGCGCCACGGAAGGCGCGGAAAGCTCCATCCCGCGCGCCGCCTCTTCCAGGTCGTCGAGCGGATCGTGCGGGGATTCGCCCGCTTCGCCGTCGGGCACGGCGGCCGCCAGCCGCTGTTTCGGCCGGGCCATGGCCGTGCCTCTCGCCGCGGCGAGCCGCAGTCCGTCCTCCAGGCCGAAGACGCCGGCCGCCCAGCCCGCCGCCAGCTCGCCGACGTCGTGGCCCGCCACCGCTCCGGGGCGGACGCCCACGCTCGCCCAGAGGGCCGACAGCGCGCAGCCCAGGGCGTACGCGGCCGGCTGCGCCCACTCGGGGTCGCGCAGGGTTCCGTGCGCCCCGTCGCGACGGAACATCACGTCGATGAGCGATGCCCCGTCCCGTGCTTCCCTCAGCACCGCGTCACAGCGATCGAGAACCGCGCGGACGACCGGCTCCCGGTCGTACAGCGCCTCGCTCGATCCGTCCCGCGCGCCCGCTTCTCCGGCGAAGACGAAGGCCACCTTCGGTGCCGTGCCCGGCCCGGCGTCGCGGCGCCAGTCGTCGTCGACGGCCCGCTCGGAGAGCGCGCCGAGCTCATCGCGAAGGGACTGCATGTCGCGGAACGGGAGGCCGGCGCGGTGGACGAGATGAGTCCGGCCGACACCCGCCGTCCACGCCATGTCCGCGAGCACCGGGTCTCCGGCGCCGTCCTCCTCCGGCGCCGCTCCGCCGTGGCCTTCCAGCCACGCGAGGTACAGCCGCGCCAGCTCCCGCAACGCCCGGGGCGACTTCGCCGAGAGCGGCAGCAGGCGGGTCTCCCGGGGAGCGGCGGCGCCCCCGTCGGGCGGCGATGCCCCCGCCGACTCCGGCACGGCGGCCGGAACCGTGACCGCCGGGCCCGCCGGCATCCGGGCGCCGTTCAACAGCGACGCGCGGGCCGGCCCGCCGTTCCCCTCGACGACGACGTGCGCGTTCGTCCCCGAAATCCCGAACGAACTCACCCCCGCCCGGGGCGGCCGATCGCCGTTTGGAGGCCACGCCACGGCCTCGTCCGTGACCCGCACCGGGAGATCCTCCCAGGCCAGGTGGGGGTTCGGGTTGTGGAAGTGCAGTTGCTTCGGGATCCGGCCCTCGTTCATGGCGAGGACCGCCTTGATGAGGCTCGCGATCCCGGCCGCGCACTCGAGATGGCCGATGTTGGTCTTCACCGAACCGATCAGGAGGGGCCGCTCCTCGTCGCGTCCGCGGCCGTAGACGGCCGCCGCCGCCTGCACCTCGATCGGGTCGCCGAGATCGGATCCCGCCCCGTGCGCCTCGAGGTAGTCCACGGACGCCGGCGGGACGCCCGCCCGCGCGAGCGCCTGTTCGATCACGCGTTCCTGGGCTGGCCCGTTCGGGACCGTGAGCCCCGCGCTGGTCCCGTTCTGGTTGACCGCGGATCCGCGGATCACGCCCCAGATCCGGTCCCCATCCGCCTTCGCGTCGACGAGCCGCTTGAGGACGACCACCCCGCAGCCCTCGCCCCGCACAAACCCGTCCGCGGCCGCATCGAAGGTGTGGCAGAGTCCGCTCGCGGAGAGCATATCGACTTCCTTCATGAAAGTCGTGGTCTCCGGCCACAGGATCGCGTTGACGCCCCCGACGAGGGCCATTTCCACCTCTCCGTGCCGGACGGCTGCGGCGGCCTGGTGGACCGCCGCGAGCGAGGAAGCGCACGCCAGGTCGACCGGCACGGCGGGACCGGTAAGACCGAGCGCGAAGGAGATCCGGCCCGCGGTCACGCTCATCGTCGTCCCCAGGTATCCGTGCCCGTGACCCATGGCCGCGGCGAGATCCCGGTAGTCTCCCGTGGTGACTCCGGCGTAGACCCCCGTGTTCGTACCCTTCAACCGCGCCGAATCCAGGCCCGCATCCTCCAGCGCGTGCCACGTCGTCTCGAGCAGGAGACGCTGGCGGGGGTCCATCATGCGCGCCTCGATCGGGGTGATTCCGAAGAAGCGCGCGTCGAACTTGTCGATGTCCTCGAGGAAGGCGCCGCGGCGCGAGTAGTGGTCCTCGGAGGCGGGATCTCCGGCCACGCCGTTCCAGGGGCCCGTGTCCCGGCGTCCGTCCGTGACCGCATCCGTCCCGGCTTCGAGTTGGCGCCAGAAGGCGGCGAGGTCCGGCGCGCCGGGGAAACGGCACGCCATACCGACGATCGCGACGCCATCGTCCACCGCCACGTCGTCCGGGTCGCGTTCCGACGGCTGCACCGTGGCCTCGCGCGCGGGCTCGGGCGCCGGGGCGGGAGCCGCCCCCCCTTCCTCGACTTCCTCCGCAAGGTGCGCGGCGAGTTCGGCGATGTTCGGATAGTCGAACACCAGCGTGTTCGGCGCCGTGTACGTCCCCGAGAACGCCCGGTTGAGCCGGTTGCGCAACTCCACGGCCATCAGCGAGTCCATGCCGAGATCGAAGAAGCCCACGGTGGGGGCCGGGGCCGACGACAGCCGCAGAACGGCCTGCACCTCTCCCTGCACGAAGGACACCAGGAGATCCTCGTGCTCCGCCGCCAAGGTCCCCCGAAGCCGGGTGAGGACATCCTCGGAGGAGGCGTCGTCGCCCGCCCGTGCCTCGGACGCCGCGGAGAGCAGGTCTTCGAGCATGGGCGGAGGATCCTCGACGGCCTCTTCGAACACATCCCAGTCCATCGACATGACGACCGACGTCGTGGCGTCCTGCCGCACGAGCCGGTCGAACGCCCGCATGCCCTGCTGCGGCGTGAACCAGCGGCCGCCGAGCGCCGACCGCTGCCGGTCGATCCGGTCGCGCTGCTCCGCCGCCTCGCCGATGTCCGACCAGGCGCCCCAGGCGATGGCCTGCCCCGGGAGGCCCAGCGCGCGGCGGTGGCCGGCGAGCTGGTCCAGGAAGGCGTTGGCCGAGGCGTGGTTCGTCTGGCCCGGATTGCCCATGACGCCGACCCGGCTCGAGAAGAGCGTGAAGAAGTCCAGGTCGCGGTCCAGCGTCGCGCGGTGCAGGTGCCAGGCGCCGAGGATCTTGGGCCACAGCACCCGCTCGAACCGCTCCCAGCTCTGGTTGGGGAGCGCGCCGTCCGACAGCACGCCCACGCTGTGGATCACGCCGCCGAGCGGCGGCAGATCGCGCTCGATGCGCTCCAGCATGCCGTCGATGGCCCCCTGGTCGGTCATGTCGGCCAGTTCGACCTCGACCGTCGCGCCGCGCTGCCGCAGCGCCCGGATGGCTTCCTCGGCTTCGGGGTCCGGGTCCCGCCGCCCGTTCAGCACGATCGCCCCCGCGCCCCGCTCCGCGAGCCAGTCGGCCACGGCGATCCCGATCCCGCCCAGGCCGCCCGTCACGAGGTAGCTCCGGTCTCCGCGCAATCCGCCGCGCACGAGCGGAGGCGTCGTCACGACGATCTTTCCGAGGTGGCGGGCCGAGCGCATGAACGACAGCGCGGCGCCCGCTTCGGCCAGCGGCCACCGACTGTGGATGATGGGTTCGAGTTCTCCCGCCGCCACGCGCGCCATCAGATCACGCAGGATCCGCCCCGCCCACGCGGGGTCCGTCTTCTTGACCACGTCCAGTTCGAGGATCCAGTAACCGACGTCCGGACGCACCGCCGCCATCTCCTCCTCGGTGAGAATGTCGCGCCGGGCCATCTCTACGAAGCGGCCGCCCTGCCGGAGGCAGGCGAGGCTCGCATCGATGAACCCCTCGCTCGTGAGGCTGTTCAGGACCACGTCCACGCCCTCGCCGCCCGTCGCCTCGAGGATCTCATCCCCGAAGTCGGTCGTGCGGCTGTCGAACACGTGTTCGACGCCGAGCGAGCGCAGGTAGGCCTGTTTCGGGGCGCTGGCCGTGGCGAAGACCTCCGCGCCGGCCGCCTGCACGAGCTGGATCGCGGCCAGCCCGACGCCGCCCGCGCCCGCGTGCACGAGCACCCGCTCCCCGGCCTCCAACCCGGACAGTTCGAAGGACAGCGCCGCCGACACGAACGCGCTCGGCACCGTCGCGAGTCCGCTGACGGAGAAGTCCGGCGGCGCGGGGGCGACGAGTTCCTCGTGCGTGATCATCTGCGGCGCGAAGGCGCCGAACCCCAGCCCCACGATGTGATCGCCGACCGAGACGGAGGACACGTCGGAACCCGTCTCGAGGATGCGGCCGCTCATCTCCCGCCCCAGCAGGCCCTCCTCGATGAAGCCGAGCGACCGGAACACGTCCCAGAAGTTGAGGCCGGAGGCTTCGACCGCGACGCGGACTTCGTGCGGTTCCAGCGGCCGCGCCGGCAGCGTTTGCACGTGCGGCCGGTCGAACACGCCCCCCGGGTCCGGCGCCAGCACCCATTCCGTCTCCTCCGGGAAGTCGAGGCGCTCGGCGCCGGAGTCCATGCGCACGAGGCGCGCCACCCGGCGGCTACCGCGGCGGTACGCGATGTGGTTCTCGGGGTCGGGGTAAAGGAGTTCGTTCACGAGATCCGGTTCCGGCGCCATCGAGCCGGGATCGAGATCGAGCATCCGCGTCTGCAGGTGCGCGGCTTCCCGGGCCACGCCCTTCCCGAACCCCCACACGGCGGCGCCCGCGAGTTCCCCGCCCCGCTCCCGCTCGAGGATCTGGGCCCCGCGGGTGATGAACCACACGCCCTTCTCGGGCGTCAGGTCCGAATCGCCCACGCCCTGCACGAGCGCGAGCCCGCTCGCCACCGCGCCCTCGACGTCCGCCGCCAGTTCATCGGTCGTGGCGCGCTCCCCGTGGCCATCCAGCGCCGCGAGGTGCACGGCGCCGTGGAACGGCACCTCCTCCGGCAGACTCTCGATGAGCGACCGCCACGCCTCGCGGTCGCTGGTGCCCTTCCCGTTCGCGAGGACGACCGTCTGGTTCCGCGACCTCAACTCGGTGGCCAGCCGCTCCGCCACGCCGCCCTCGTCCGCCGCGAGAACCCACGCGCCCGCGGGCTCCATCACCTTCGCCGGGCCCTGCGCCACGATCACGCCCTTGTCCAGCTTCATGTCGGGATCGGACTCGTCGACCCCGAGGACTTCCACCGCCTCGAACCCCGCGTCGCCGAGGGCCTGTCGCCACACGCCGGGGTCGGCCAGCGCGTGGTGCGGACGGTAGTCGTCGGCGAAGCGCCACCAGCCGTCGAGCTGCCCAAACGTGAGGTCCATCCAGCCCAGGCCGGTGAGGTTCTCGAGCGCGACCAGCTGCCCCGACGGCGCCATGAGGTCCCGGCAGTGTCCGAGCGTCTCCTCCAGGTATCGCGTCGCGTGCAGCACGTTCGAGGCGATCATGAGGTCGTAGCCGTGGGCGTCGAAGCCCTGGGCGATGGGGTCCTTCTCGATGTCCAGGGGACGGTATTCCATGCACCCACCGCCGTCGCCGAAGCGCGCCTCGGCCTCCGCGAAGAAACCGGCGGAGATATCGGTGTAGACGTACTCGAACCGCCCCTCCGGCAGCTCCGGCAGAACCGACGCGGTGGCCGACCCCGTCCCCGCCCCGACCTCGATCACGCGCAGCCGCCGGCCGTCCGGGAGCGCGGCCACCAGCGCCCGCACCGCCTCCGCCAGCATCTCGTTCGCCGCGCGCGCGACGGGCGCCTTCAGGTACAGGTCCGCCGCCGTCGGCTCCCCGCTACTGAACAGGAGCGTGAGGGGATCCTCTCCGCCCCGCAGCACGTCGGCCAGCGCGAGGCCGGAACGCCGAAAGAGGCCCACCTCCGTGAGACCGTGCGAATAGCGGCCGGCCATCCCCGTCGCGAACTCGTCGAGATCCCGCGGCAGCTGCTCCGGCAGCGGATCGTCCGGCCCCACGAGGATGCGGAACCCGTCGGCCGTCTCCTCCGCCACGCCGGACCAGGCGAGCATCTCGAACATGCGGCGGAAGAGGCGCCCGTGTTCCGGGAGGACGTCCAACTCCCGCCGGAGTCGCTCCGGGTCCACCGTCTCCCCCACCGTTCTCCGCCAGCCCAGTTCCTCGAGGGTCGCGAGAGCCCGGGCGTGCGACCAGCGCTCGAGGTCCGCCAGGAGGGCGTTGCGGTCGTCCGGGTCGACGCCCGCGTCCGTCAGGTAGCCGGCGAACAACTGCGCGCCCCCCGCGACGGCGGCGGGGCTCGGGAAGAAGTCCGCGGGAGCGATACCCAACGGAAGTTCGCGCTCGCGCCATACGATCTCGTACAGCAGGTCCTTGATCCCCTCGACCGCGGAGAGGAGCGCCTGCCGCGTGGCCCGCTTCACCTTGTAGCCGCTCAGCCGACCGAGCGGCGCGCCCTGCGGATCGTAGATGCGCAGTTCGCCGCTCAGGACCTCCGCGGGCTCGCTTCCTTCTGCCTCCGCCTCACGCGAAGCGTCGCTCAGGCGTACGTGGCACACCACCCGGTCGGGCAGCGGCCCGGCCAGCCAGAGCCGCTCCCAGCCGAACGGGAGATACGTGGCGCCGCCCTCCGTTCCCGCCACGTTGCGGGCCACGCCCACGGCCTGGAAGCAGCCGTCCAGCACGAGCGGATGCACGTCCAGCCCGTGTCCGGCCATGGCCTCCGGCAGCGACACCTCGGCCACCGCCTCCCCCGGGCCGGACCAGGCCCTCCCCAGCGTGCGGAAGGACGGACCGAGATCCACCCCCGTGCTCGCGCGGTGGCGGTAGTACTCCGCCGGGTCCACGGGCGAGAGATCGGCTCTCAGACTCTCGAGGTCGACGGGGCCGCCGTCTTCGGGGTCGGGAACGCCGACCGCCAGTCGGCCCTCCACGTGCACCGTCCACACGCCCTCGGTTCCCCGGCTGAAGATCTGGACGCCGCGCGGCTCCGCCGGGTCCGGAGCGTCGAGCACGACCTGCAGCGTCCGCCCCGCCGCATCGGCGTCGTCCCCGTCCTCATCGAAGACGAGCGGGTTGTGCAACTGCATCTCCTCCACGACGACGGGACCACCTTCCTCAAGACGAGACGCCGCGACAGCCATGGCCCCGTACAGGGCGCCGGGCGCCACGACGCGGCCGAAGACGCGGTGATCGTCCATCCAGCCCGGGTCCGCGGGGAACACGTCCGTCTCGAAGGCGATCTCGCCGCGGGCGGACTCGTGGCGCGCGCCCAGCAGCGGGTGGCCCGCGCTTCCACGACGGCGTTTCGGCGGCGCGAGCCAGTGGCGGACGCGCTGGAACGGGTAGCTGGGGAGCGAGATCCGTCGTCGCGTCTCGCCGGCGAAGAGCCCGGCGAAGCGAATCGGAAGGCCCGCCTCGTACGCCGCGGCAACCGCGTCCGTGAAGCCCTCCGCGTCTTCGGGATCGGGCGCATCGGCCGGCGGCGCCGTGAGGCTCGACAGGACCGCCGGAGCCGGCGCCTGCGGCGACTCGGGCCAGGCGGAGGCCACCATCGGGGCCAGGAGCGAGCGGGGACCGATCTCCAGCACGAGGTCGACGCCGAGATCCGCCAGCGTCCGCCCGCCCTGGGCGAAGGCCACCGGCTCGCGCGCGTGTCGCCGCCAGTAGGCTCCGTCCAGCGCCTGCCCGGCTTCCACCGCCCGGCCCGTGAGGTTGCTGACGACGGTGAGGGACGGGGCTTCGATCGCGGCCCCATCGAGCGACGCAGCGAGTTCGTCCAGGATGGGATCGACCAGGGCGCTGTGGAACGCCCGCTTCGTGTTCAGCCGCCGGACCCGGACGCCGTCCCCCTCGAACCGCTTCGAGATGGCTTCGATGTCCGCGACCGGCCCGCTCACGACCTGGTGACTTCCGTTGTAGCCCGAGATGCTCAGCCCGACCCCGGACGCCGCCGCGTTCACGGCCTCGACCGCCCACGCCACCTGCTCCGGCGGCGCGAACACCGCCGCCATGCCGCCTTCCTCCATGCGCGACATCAGCGCCCCGCGCGCCGCGGCGAAACGCATCCCGTCCTCGAGCGAGAACACGCCCGCCGCCTGCGACGCCGCGAGTTCGCCGATGCTGTGCCCGATGACCACGTCGGGACGGACGCCGAGACTCTCCCACAGCGCCGTCAGCGCGCACTCCAGCGCGTAGAGCGCCGGCTGCTCCCACGCCGTGTCCCCCAGATCCCCGGTCCCGCCGGGTCGGCCGAACATGACGTCGAGCAGCGAGGCGCCCATCTCCTCGCTGAAGACGGCCTCGCAGCGGTCGAGCACGGCCCGTGCCACCGGCTCGCTCACGTAGAGCGCTTCTCCCATGCCGGCCCACTGACTCCCCTGCCCCGTGTAGGCGAAGGCCACGCGGGACGGAGCCGCCGCCGCGTTCCCGGCCTGTCCGTCTTCGCCCGCCTCGGCCAGCGCGAGGAGTCGATCCTTCAGCGACGCCGCGTCGCGGAAGACGACGCCCGCGCGGTGGTCGAAGTGAGTCCGTCCCACGCCCGCCGTCCATGCCATGTCCGAGAGGAGCGGGCCCGAGGCGAGGTCCCCGGCGGAGGACTCCCCGCCGTGCTCGTCCAGCCACGACGCGTAGCGTTCGACGAGGTCGCGGAGCGCGCCCGCCGATTTGCCCGACAGCGGGAGGAGGCGCGTCGCGCGCGGGCCGACTCCGGCCGGAACCGGCACGTCCGCCACCGTCGCCGACATGGACACGGCCACCGGCAGTCCGGCACCCGCGACCCAGCCTCCATCGGCCAAGGCGTCGTCCGGGGCGTCGCCCGGGGCCTTGTCCGGCGCGCGGTATTCCTCCATCACCAGATGGGCGTTCGTCCCCGAAATACCGAACGAGTTGACTCCCGCGCGTCGCGGCCCTTCCGAGCGGCTCGGCCACTCCATCATCGACGACGTCACCCGCAGCGGGAGACGATCCCAGTCGAGGCTCGGGTTCGGATCGTGGAAATGAAGGTGCTTCGGAATCACGCCGCGGTGCAGGACCAGCGCCGCCTTGATCACGCCCGCCACCCCGGCGGCCGATTCGAGGTGCCCGATGTTCGTCTTCACCGAGCCCATGAGAAGCGGGTTGTCGGCGTCCCGGCCCTGTCCGTAGACCGCGACCACCGCGTTGGCCTCGATCGGGTCGCCCACCGTGGTTCCCGTCCCGTGGGCCTCCAGGTAGTCGACCTCGAGGGGAGAGACGCCCGCATCCGCCAGCGCCGTCCGCATCACCTCTTCCAGCGCCGGCGTGTGCGGCACCGTCAGCCCCGTGCTCGCCCCGCCGTGGTTCACGGCCGAGCCGCGAATCACGGCCCAGATCCGGTCGCCGTCCGCTGCCGCCTCGCTCAGCCGCTTGAGGACGACGACCCCGCAGCCCTCGCCCCGCACGTATCCGTTCGCCGACGCGTCGAAGGTCTTACACTGCCCGTCCGGCGACAGCATCATCGCGTCCGCGCGGAGTTCGTAGATGCGGCCGTTGAGGATCGCCTGCACGCCCCCCGCGATGGCCAAATCCGCCCTGCCCTGCTGCAGGTCCGCCACCGCGTCGTGCACCGAAACCATGGAGGACGCGCACGCGGCATCCACCGCCTTCGCCGGCCCCCGAAGCCCGAGCACGAAGGAGACCCGGCCGCTCGTGCCGTTCAGGTTCGTGCCGCTGAGCGCGTAGAGACAGCTCGCGGGCTCGGCCGGCTTGCTGGAGTCCACGACGAGCATCCGGTACTCGTCGTTGCTGATCCCCGTGTAGACGCCCGTGAGCGTCTCCCTCAGTCCGTCGGGGTCGATTCCGGCGTCCTCGAGCGCCTCCCAGGTCGTCTCCAGCATCATGCGCTGCTGCGGGTCGAGCAGTTCCGCCTCGACCGGCGAGATCCTGAAGAACGCGTCGTCGAACAGGTCGATGTCGTCCACGAAGGCGCCGAAGCGGCAGCCATCGCTCAGGACCGCGTGGTCCCCGAAGATCTGGCCCCAGCGCCCCACGCCGGAACCCGGGACCCCTTCCTGGACGGAGTTTCCGCCCTCCTCGAGCAACCGCCAGAAAGCCGGAATGCCCGACGCGCCGGGGAAACGGCACGCCATCCCGATGATCGCGACCGGCTCGGCCCGCCGCCCGTTTCGATCTGCCATGGTTATGGTCCCCTTGCCGGCCGGCTTCCCCGAACCGGACATTTGTTCGGCCGCAGTGTCACGCGAAGGCAGTGTCACCCGAATACAGTGTCACCCGGTCACCCGAAATATGACGTGAAATACCACGCGGTTGTAGTCCGGCCAAACCGGTCCGGCTCCGTCCCGGTCGATTCCGGCCCGGTACGAGGAAACAGGAGGAGAACCATGTCGCACGCCCGTTCGAGGTTGACCGCCCTGATCGCACTGATCGCCCTGGCGGCGATCCCCCTCGCGGTCCCGGCCGGAGCCACGGCCCAAAACCCGGAGATGACCCCGGAGGAGCGCGCCCGTCTCATGGCGGAATACGAGGCCCGGATCGACGCCGAACTCGTCTCGGAGCGCCCGATCGAGATGTTCGACTCGATCTGGATCGAGGAACTCACGTGGATGGAAGTCCGCGACATGATGGCCGACGGCTACGACATCGCGATCATCTCCACGGGCGGGATCGAGCAGAACGGACCGTACGTCGCCACGGGCAAGCACAACTACGTGCTGCAGGGGACGTGCGAGACCATCGCCCGGGAGCTGGGCAGGGCGCTCTGCGCGCCGATCGTGAAGCTCGTTCCCGAGGGAGACATCGACGAACCCTCCGGCCACATGCGCTACCCCGGCACGATCTCGCTGCGCCAGGAGACCTTCGAGGCGGTGCTCGACGACGTCGCGTCGAGTCTCCGGGCACATGGCTTCGAGCACATCGTCTTCATCGGCGACAGCGGAGGGAACGTGCGGGGAATGGCCAACGTCGCGGCGCGCCTCAACGAGCGCTGGGACGACGCCCACGCCCATCACATCCCCGAGTACTACCGGTACGGAGGCGGGGACTTCCTCGAGTCCGAGCTGGGGATCGTGGAGACGGAGAACGACGGCATCCACGACAGCTTCGGCATCACGAGTCTGATGATGACGGTCGACCCCACCGTGGTCCGCTACGACCAGCGCGTGAAGGCGGGGCTCGCGAAGATCAACGGCGTCCCGATCTCCCCCAGCGAGAAGACGATCGAGGTCGGCCTCAAGCTTCGGGCCTACCGGACCGCGCTCACCGTCGAGAAGATCCGCGAATCCATCGCCAGGGCCGGCACGTAGGCATGCAGCGGACGCCGCCCGCGCGGTCCACGGCCGCGCGGGCGCGTTGAATCTCCCTGCCCCCCGCGAGGCGTAACCAACGAGTGGCGAGTCCCCAACCGAGTTCCCCCATCCCGGCGCGAAGCAAGCTCATCGTCGGCGCGCTCGCGTTCGGCGGGCTGACCGCGCTGGGACTCGCGGCGCTCGTCCGGTGGCGCCCTCCTACGGAACTGGACAGCATCCTCGCCCGCATCACGCCGGGGTTCGCGGTCGCCCTGCTGGCCCTGCTCGCACTGGATTTCACGCTGGGCGGCGTCCGCTACCGCCTGCTCCTCGACGGCCGCATCTTCTCGCGAGTCTCGCTCTGGCACTGCATGCGGGCGAACTGGGCGAACATGCTGCTGGGGGCGATCACGCCGGCGCAGACGGGCGGCGGCGCCGCGCAACTCTACGTGCTGTGCCGGCGCGGGGCACGGCTGTCCGAAGCGATTCTCTGCTCGCTGCTGACGTTCGTCGCCACGCTGCTCTTCTTCGCCCTCGGCGGCGTCGCCGCGCTGGCCTTCCTGCCTGGCGAGGCCCTGTCGCGCGGCGTGCTGATCGCGCTCGTCGTCGCGGTGACGGTCATTGCGATGCTGGCCGGGCTGCTGATTTCGGCCGTCGCGGCCCAGCGGCGTACCGTTCGGCTGCTCCGACGCTCGCTCAACGCGGTGTCAACGCGGGGGACGCGGGTCCGGCGCTGGGCGGCCGCGGGCCGACGGCTGCTGAGCCGTGAGATCGAACGGCTGACCTCCGGGGTCCGGGCCGTCGCGTCGCGCGGCAAGGTGACGCTCGTATGGGTGTGCCTCGCGACCGCTGTCCTCTACCTCAACAAGTACTTCATGGGCTACGTCCTCGCGGCGGCGCTCCAGGGGCCGGTCGACGTCTCCTTCATCGGACTCCAGCTCCTGCAGCACATCGTCCTCTACTTCTCGCCGACACCGGGCGCTTCGGGCGTCGCCGAGGCCTCGACCGGGCTGCTGATGAACCGCGTGCTGCTCGTCGAGGTGACGGTGTTGTGGGTCGTGGGCTGGCGGCTGCTCACGACGTTCTTCGGGACGCTCCTGGGGGCGTTCGTGCTGTTCGGCGAGGCGCGGCGACACGTCGCCGACGTCCGGGCCGACGAGAAGGGGGCGGCCTGAAACTCTGCCTCGGAGGGGCCGAGTTCTGGCAACACCTCGAACGCGACATCCGCGGGGCGCGCGACTACGTCTACATTCAGACGCTCTCCTTCGAGGGCGATGCGGCCGGGCTGGGTCTTGCGGAAGCGCTGCTGGCCTGCGAGGCGCCGCGGAAGCGCATCGTCGCCGATGCCGTGACGAAGTACCTGATCAACGACCGGTTCATCGGCCTGCCGCGCGCGCGGCGAGACCCGGTCCTGCAGCGCGAGGTCGCGGCTACGGGGGAGATGTGCGACCGGCTGGAACGTGGCGGGGTGCCCGTCCGGTTCACATGGCCGGTGGGGCGGCGGTTTCACCGGCTCATCGCCCGCAACCACAAGAAGCTGGTCGCAATCGACGACCGGGTCGCCTACCTGGGCGGGATCAACTTCAGCGAGCACAACTTCGCCTGGCACGATTTCATGATCCGGATCGAGAGCCCGGGCATCGCGGCCTTCCTGCGCCAGGACTTCGAGCACACGTGGCGGGGGCACGATCGACAGGCCGCCGCGGAGATCGACGGCGACGAGATCGTGGTCGGCGAAGGCCGGGGCAACCCCGGGCTGCGCGACGCCGTCTCCCGCGCGCTCGACCGGGCCACACGCCGGATCGTGGTCCAGTGCCCGTACATCAGCGAGCCGTTCTGGAGCGCCCTCGGGCGGGCGCACCGCCGCGGCGTGCACGTCACGGTGATGATGCCGGAGGATCACAACCGGGCCGTCATGAAATGGGGCACGCTCGACGCCTCGCGACGCGAAGGCTTCGAGGTCCTCATGCTGCCCGGTCCCATGACGCACGCGAAGGTGATGCGCATCGACGACTCGGTCGTGCTCGGCTCGGCGAACTTCGACTACGTGAGCTTTCGCATGCAGCCGGAGATCGTCCTCATCACGAGCGCGCCCGATCTCGTCCGCGAAATCGGAGAACGCATACTCGAGCCCGATCTCGCGCGCTGCCGGGAACCGGCGAAGGAGCGCCGCCAGCGCTGGCGCGAGCGCGTCGGCGGCATCGCGATGCGCGTGCTGGAGTCGCTGTCTTCTTCGGTACGCGAGCGCCGGCCGAGCCCGATCCCGCTGGCGACCTGGCGCGACGGGACCCGCAAGACCGGGTCCGGAGGAGGATGAGCCGATGACTTCGTGGTTTCGGCGGTATCTGCTGCCCGGGTTCGTCTTCCAGTCCATCATCATCGCGGGCGGGTACGGGACGGGGCGCGAACTCGTGGAGTTCTTTCTCCGCTTCGGACCGGTGGGCGGACTTCTGGGGATGCTGCTCCCGGCCACGATCCTCGTCAGCGTCACCGCCATGGCCTCGTTCGAGTTCGTGCGCGTCTTCGGGACGTACGACTACCGGACCTTCTTCCAGCGCCTGCTCGGGCGCGGGTGGTTCGTTTACGAGATCGGGTATCTCGCGGCCGTCCTCCTCATCCTGGCCGTGATCGGCTCCGCGGCGGGGACGTTCCTCCTCGAGACGTTCGGGCTGCCGTACGCGGCCGGCGTGGCCGGGCTCCTCGTCACCGTCGGCTTCCTCGTCTTCAAGGGGACGGACGCGATCGAGCGCTTCCTGTCTGGCTGGTCGTTCGTCCTCTACGGCGTCTACCTGGTGTTCTTCGCCTGGTCCATCGGCGCTTTCGGGGATGCGATCGGAGCGGCCTTCGCGTCGGGCGAGGCCCGGGAGGGCTGGGCGCTCTCCGGGTTCCGCTACGGAGTGCTCCAGGTGTCGCTCATCCCGGCGATGCTCTTCGCGACCCGCCACATCCGGCGGCGGCGGGAAGCGCTGTGGGCCGGCGCCCTCACCGGTCCGCTCGCAATCATCCCGGGCGTCCTCTTCCTCGTGGCGATGGCGGGACAGTACCCGGGCATCGTGGACCGCCCGGTGCCCGCCAACTACCTCCTCGAACTGCTCGGGTCGCGGGGATTCCAGATCGCCTTCCAGGTCGTCCTCTTCGGCACCCTCATCGAATCCGGGACCGGCGTGATCCACGCGTTCAACGAGCGGGTGGCGGGCGTGTTCGCGGCGCGCCGGACCCGCATGCCCCCGGCGCTGCGACCCGCCGTGGCGGTGCTGCTCCTGGTCCTCGCCTCGCTCCTCTCGAGGTTCGGGATCATCGACCTCATCGCCACCGGCTACGGAGCCCTGAGCTGGGCATTCCTCTTCATCTTCGTGCTTCCGCTGCTCACGATCGGGACATACAGGCTGTGCCAGCGCGAAACCGGGGGGCGCGAAACCGGGGGGCGCGCAGGATCCGCGTAGGGCGGAATCGAGTCGGCGTCCATATATTGAAGGGTTAGGCAGGAGAAGGTTCGAGAAGCCGGATCGCACCGCCCGTCGCGGAGGACGAGCGATTCATGAAGAGACTCGCGATTGCGCTGCCCTGCATTGCGCTTTGGGGGCTGATTTCCTCGCTTCCAGGCGGTTCGTCCTTCTCCGCCCCTCTCCCCGCGCAGGCCCACGGACTCATCCCGGACACGATCCCGCAGACGATCGTGAACCAGGTCTGCACGAACTGCCACAACGACACCCGAGTGCTGGGGAACCTCTCGCTGGAGCGGTTCGAGGTGGAGATGGCGCACCTCGAGGCGGAGACGGCGGAGAAGATGATCCGCAAGCTGCGGGCCGGGATGATGCCTCCGCCGGGGATCCGGCGTCCCCCGCCCGAGGACCTGCTCGAGTTGGCCGAGACGCTCGAAGCGCGGGTCGATGCCGCGGCGGCCGACCGCCCCGACCCCGGCGTCCGTTCCTTCCAGCGGCTGAATCGGGCGGAGTACGAGCGCTCGATCCGGGCGCTCCTCGGGCTCGACATCGACGCCTCCGCCTACCTGCCGAACGAGACGATCAGCGCGGGCTTCGACAACATCGCGGACGTCCAGAACCTCTCCGCGACGCTGCTCGACGGATACCTGACCGCCGCGAGCGAGATCAGCCGGCTCGCGCTCGGGGACCCGACCGTGACGCCGAGCGAGACGGAATACGAGGTGTCGCGCTACGCCGAGCAGCGGCAGCACGTGCCGGGCACTCCGATCGGCACGCGCGGCGGGATCTCCGTCGTGCACAACTTCACCGCGGACGGGGACTACATTTTCCGGCTCGCCTTCCAGCACGAGTCGACCGGGAACTTCTTCGGCCAGACGACGCCCTTTGACGAGCAGGTCGAACTCTCCGTGGACGGGGAGCGGCGCGCGCTCATCGACATCGATCGCTGGATGCACCGGCAGGATCCCAACGGGGTTCAGGTCGAGACGGAGCCGATTCACGTGACGGCGGGACCGCACCGCGTGTCCGCCGCCTTCATCAAGCGTTTCGACGGACCGATCGAAGACCTGGTGTCGCCGCACGAATGGAGCCTCGCGGACAAGAAGATCGGCTATTCGCACGGGATCACGGTCGTCGCCCACCTCCGCGACCTCACGGTCCGGGGGCCGTTCGGCGTGTCGGGAGTATCGGAGACGCCGACGCGGGCGCGCGTGCTGACGTGCCGGCCGGACACCGGGGATGAGGCGGAGGAGCGCGGCTGCGCCCGGGAGATCGTGGACCGGCTGGCGGCGCAGGCCTACCGCCGGCCCGTGGACGCGTCGGACATCGACCCGCTCCTCGCCCTGTACGACGCCGGGGCGGAGGAGGACGGCTTCGAGGTCGGCGTCCGGACGGCGCTCCAGGGCATCCTCGCGAGCCCGGACTTCATCTTCCGCTTCGAGGAACCGCCCGCCGGCGCCGGCACCGAGGGACCGTACCGCATCGCGCCGCTCGATCTCGCTACCCGGCTCGCCTTCTTCCTGTGGGGGATGCCGCCGGACGAGGCGCTCATCGAGGCGGCCCGGACGGGCGGGCTCGACGACGCGGCCGGCGTGGAGAGCCAGGTCCGCCGCATGCTCGCGCACGCGAACGCCGAGGGGCTCGCGACGCGATTCGCCGCGCAGTGGCTGCGGCTGCAGGATCTCGACAACGTCCACCCGGACGCGCTCCGCTTCCCCGACTTCTATGAGCAGCTCGCCCGCGACATGCGCCGCGAGACGGAGTTGCTGTTCGAGCACGTGGTGCGGGAGGACCGCAGCTTCTTCGAACTGCTGACGGCGGACTACACCTTCGTCAACGAGCGGCTCGCGCGGCACTACGGGATCTCCGGCGTGGCCGGAACGCATTTCCGGAAGGTCGACTATCCCGACGACATCCGCCGCGGCGTGCTGGCGCACGGGAGCATCCTCACCTCGACCTCGCACGCGAACCGGACCTCGCCTGTGCTGCGGGGCAAGTGGATCATGGAGGTCCTGTTCGGGACGCCGCCGCCCCCGCCGCCCCCGGACGTGCCGGATCTCGAGGCGATCGACGAGGCCGAGGAGGGCCGCTTCCTGACCGTGCGCGAGCGGCTGGAGATGCACCGCGCGAGCCCGGCCTGCCGCTCGTGCCACCGCGTCATCGATCCGCTGGGGCTCGCGCTCGAGAACTTCGACGTGACGGGCGCGTACCGGATCAACGACCAGGGGCGCACGGTCGACCCCAGCGGCGACCTGTACGACGGGACGCCGCTCTCGGGGCCGGCCGACCTCCGAACCGCCCTCCTCACGCGGCGCGAATCGCTGGCGCGGTCCTTTACCGAGAGCCTCATGGCCTACGCACTGGGGCGCCGCGTCGAGTACTTCGACATGCCGACCGTGCGCCGTATCGTGCGCCGCGCGGAGGCCGAGGACTACCGGATGTCCGCCTTCATCCTCGGCGTGGCGGAGAGCCCGGCCTTCCTCATGAGCCGGGGCGGCGCCATCGTCGAACAGGGGGACGAGACCGGCAGCTCGGACCGGGGGACCGAACAGGCGACCAACGGCGGAACCAACCAGGGGACGTGATCCAGATGGACATCATCACGGGAAAGCACATTCCGCGCCGCACCTTCCTCCGCGGAGTCGGGGCCACGGTGGCCCTTCCGATGCTGGACGCCATGGTTCCCGCCGGACGACTCTGGGGATCGATCCGCCCCGCGGATCCGACGCGGCTGATCGCGATCGAGATGGTGCACGGCGCCGCGGGCTCGACCGCGTACGGGGCGTCGCGCGGCTACTGGTCGCCACTGCAGACCGGCCGTGACTTCGACTTGAGCGCCGGGGCGCTCGCCTCCATCGAACCGTTCAGGGACCGGCTCACGATCATCAGCGACACCGACATCGAGGCGGCGGAAGCCCGGATCCCCAAGGAGATCGGGGGCGACCACTTCCGCTCCAGCGCGACCTTCCTGACCCAGTCCCACCCCCGACAGACGGAGGGCTCGGACATCCTGGCCGGGACGTCGATGGATCAGCTCTACGCTCAGCGCTTCGGGCAGGACACGCCGATTCCGTCCATGCAGCTCTGCATCGAGAACGTGGACCAGTCGGGGGGCTGCGCGTACGGCTACGCGTGCGTGTACACGGACACGATCAGCTGGGCGTCGCCGACGGAGCCGCTGCCGATGATCCGCGATCCGCGGGTCGCGTTCGACCAGTTGTTCGGCGCCGGGGGGAGCGCGGAGGAACGCGCCGCCCGCCGCCGGGCGAACCGGAGCGTGCTCGACTTCATCTCGGGCCGCATCGGCGAACTCCGCCGCGAGCTGGGGCCCGTCGACGTCCGCCGGCTCGACCGCTACCTCGACAACGTGCGGGAGATCGAGCGGCGCATCGAGCGGGTCGAGACGCAGAACCGGAGCGGCGAGGAGCGGGCGCTGCCCGAGGCGCCGGCCGGCGTGCCCGACTCGTTCGTCGAGCACGTGCAGCTGATGTTCGACCTCCAGGCGCTCGCCTTCGAGTCCGACATGACGCGCGTGTTCTCCTTCAAGCTCGGGCGCGACTCGTCGGCCCGCGTCTTCCCGGAGAGCGGCGTCGACAAGCCGTTCCACCCCGCCTCGCCCCATGGCGCCGACGAGGGGAACATCGACGACTTCGCGCAGATCAACCGGTTCCATGTGTCGATGGTCCCGTACCTGCTCGAGCGGCTGCGGAACACGATGGACGGCGAGACGGACCTGCTCGAGAAGACGATGGTCATCTACGGCTCGCCGATGGGCGACCCCAACGTGCACAACCACAAGCGCTGCCCCCTGTTCGTGGCAGGCGGCGCGAACGGGAAGCTGGACGGCGGACTCCACGTGCGCGCGCCGGCGGGCACGCCGATGGCGAACGCCCTCCTCTCGCTCATGCACGCGCTCGGGCTGGAAGACGTCGAGCAGTTCGGCGACAGCACCGGCGCCCTGTCGCTCGCCGCCCCCGACGCGAGCGCGGCCGGCTCGTGAAGCGGGACGGTCGCACCCGGGTCGCCACAGGTCTGAGGCCGGCGGCGGCCGTGCTGCTGGCCATACTTCTGAGCGGCGCGCTCACGCCCGATTCGCCGGTCGCCGATGCGGCGATGACGGGCGACCTCGCCGCCGTGCGGGCGCTCCTCGCCGATGGCGCGGACGTGAACGCGCCGCAGGGCGACGGGATGACCGCCCTCCACTGGGCGGCGCGCGCCGCGAACGCCGACCTGGCCGGGCTGCTGATCGAGGCGGGCGCGGATGTCGACGCCACCACCCGCATCGGGGCCTACACGCCGCTGCACCTCGCAAGCGAGGTCGGCAGCGCGCCGGTCGTGCGCCTCCTGCTCGACGGCGGCGCACAGCAGACCGCGACCACCGAAGACGTGGGCGGCGCCACCCCGCTGCACCTCGCCGCCGCCGCGGGCAGCGCGGACGCCGTCCGCCTGCTCCTGGCGCGCGGCGGCGACGCCGATGTCCGCGAGGCGCGCTGGGGCCAGACGCCGCTCATGTACGCCGCGGCGCTCGGCCGGGAAGCCGCCGTGCGCGCGCTGCTCGACGGCGGCGCGGATCCCGCCCTCGCCACGTGGGTGACCGACATCACGGCCCTGACCGAGTGGTCGCAGGCCGACCGCCGCGCCCGCGCGGCCCGGATGCGCGGAGAGCCGGAACCGCCGGTGCCGCCCCGCCCCGCCCCGTCCGATGCGCCGCTGCTCGACGCTCCCGACACCCCCGCGGACCGTCCCGCGGCCGAGGAAGATGAAGAGTACGAGCGTCCGATCGAGGAGCCCGAGCCGCTCGGCTACGGCGACCTGATCGGCGGCCACGGCGGCATGACGGCCCTGCTCCACGCCGCCCGCGAAGGGCACGCCGGCACGGTGCGCGCGCTCATCGAGGGCGGCGCGAACCTCGACCAGGTGAGCGGCGGCGACCGGACGAGCCCCATGCTCATCGCGATGATCAACGGCCACTTCGACCTCGCGATGGAACTGTTCGAGGCCGGCGCCGATCCCCGGCTCGCCTCCGCGGCCGGCGCGACGCCGCTCTTCGCCGCCCTCAACGCCCACTGGGCGCCGAAGTCCCGCTACCCGCAGCAGCACGCCTACGGACAGCAGCGGCACGGCTACCTCGACGTCATGCGACGGCTGCTCGACGCGGGCGTGGACCCCAACGCCCGTCTCGAGAAGCACCTGTGGTGGGTGTCGTACAACTTCGACCTCTTGCAGATCGACCTGAAGGGCGCGACCCCCTTCTGGCGCGCCGCGTACTCGCTGGACGTGGAGGCGATGAAGCTCCTCGTCGAATACGGCGCCGACCCCCACCTCGCCACGATCAAGGTGCCGCCGCGGCGACTCCCGGCCTGGGACCGCGAGAAGCGCGACCTGTCCGGCGTCCCCCCCGTGCCCGTAGGCGGCCCCGCCGACTACCCCATCCACGCCGCGACCGGCATCGGCTACGGCCAGGGCTTCCCCAGCAACGCGCACCGGTACGTCCCGGACGGCTGGCTGCCGGCCATCCGCTATCTCGTCGAGGAACTCGGCGCCGACGTGAACCAGCGCGACGACGAGGGCTACACGCCGCTCCACAACGCGGCCTCGCGCGGCGACCTCGAGGTCATCCGCTTTCTCGTCGAGCACGGCGCGGACCCGACCGCCGTGAGCCGCGTCGGCCAGACCACCGCAGATATGGCGAACGGCCCCTACCAGCGCACGCAGCCCTTCCCGGAGGCGGTGGCCCTGCTCGAGAGCCTCGGCTCGAAGAACAACCACAACTGCGTGTCCTGCTGACCCACAGCCCGCCCGCGCCACTCCAGCCATGATCACCGTTTCCGGCCTCGGGAAGGCGTTCGGCGGCCAGGTTCTCTTCCGCGACGCGACCTTCCTCCTCAACCCCGGCGAGTGCTACGGCCTCGTGGGCGCGAACGGATCCGGCAAGACCACGCTCCTCAACATCCTCGGCGGCACCGAAGATCCGACGGAGGGGTCCGTCACCATCCCGAAGCGCCTCCAGATCGGCGTCCTGCGCCAGGACCACTTCCTCCACGATGAAGAGGAGATCCTCGGCGCCACCCTCATGGGGAACCCCGATCTGTGGCGCGCCATGGTCGAACGGGAGGCGCTCATCGAGGCGGAGGACGGAGACTTCGACGCCGACCGCTTCTCCGAACTCGAGGAGATCTTCCAGCGCCACGACGGCTACACGGCCGAGGCCCGCGCGGGCGAGATCCTCGAGGGCCTCGGCTTCCCGAGCGAGATTCACCGCCGTCCGCTCTCGACCCTCTCCGGCGGGTTCAAGCTCCGCGTGCTGCTCGCCCAGGCGCTCGCCGGCGCACCCGATGTCCTCCTCCTCGACGAGCCGACGAACCACCTCGACATCCTCTCCATCCGCTGGCTCGAGAAGTTCCTGCGGGAGTTCAAGGGAGCGATCGTCGTCATCTCCCACGACCACCGTTTTCTCGACAATATCGCCACGCATATTCTCGACATCGACTATGAGACGGTCACGACATACAAGGGCAACTATGACGACTACCTGATCCGAAAGAAGGAGGACCAGGAGAGACGGGAGAAGGAACTCGCGAACCGCGAGCGCGAGATCGCCCACCACCGACAGTTCGTCGACCGCTTCCGGGCCAAGGCGAGCAAGGCGCGGCAGGCCCAGAGCAAACTGCGTCTCATAGAGAAGCGGGCGGAGGCGCTGCAGCCGCTCCCCGTCTCCTCGCGTCGCTATCCGAACTTCCGGTTCGAGTCCCGCCGTCCCAGCGGACGCACCGTCCTGGGCGTGGAGGGTGTGAAGAAGGCGTTCGGCGACGGTGATGAGCTGAACGAAGTCCTCCACGGCGTCGACCTCACCCTCGAGCGCGGTGATCGCATGGCGATCATGGGCCCGAACGGGATCGGGAAGTCGACCCTGCTCAAGATCGTCATGGGCGAGCTCGAGTCCGACGCCGGCCGCGTCACGTGGGGCTACGAGACGCACCCGAGCTACTTCGCGCAGGACCAGGAGGCCCGCTTCGATTCGCCGGGACAGACGGCCGAAGACTGGATCGCGGGTTTCTGCCCCGGCCGGACACTCGGGTTCGTGCGCGGCGAGATGGGGCGCGTGCTCTTCTCTGGCGACGACGCGAAGAAACGGGTCGGCAACCTCTCCGGGGGCGAGGCCGCCCGCCTCGTCTTCTGCCGGATGGCGATCGAGCGGCCCAACGTCCTCGTCCTCGACGAGCCCACGAACCACCTCGACCTCGAGTCCATCGAGTCGCTGGTCGAGGCGCTCCGGAGCTACGACGGCACGCTCATCCTCGTCTCGCACGACCGCTGGTTCGTCTCGCAGCTCGCGACCCGCATCGTCGAGATCTCCGAGGACGGGATCCGCGACTTCAGGGGAAGCTACGAAGCGTACGTCCACTACTGCGGAGACGACCACCTCGACGTGGACACCGTCGTCCTCAGGGCGCGGAGAGAAAAGCGCGCCGCCCGCGATGCCGCCGCCGACACCCGAGGCGCCGGAAAGCTCCCCGCCGAGGGAAATTCACGCCGCGGCGCGGGCGCGGAAATCGCGCGGGGCAACCGGAACCGCTACCGGGGCGGCTCGCTGCGGAAGAAACTGAACGACACGACCCGACGGATCGAAGCGGCCGAGACCCGCATCGCCGAAATCGACGAGATCTTCGCCGACCCCGTCTTCTACGCCGAAACGCCCATCGAGGAGGTCCGCACGCTCGAGACCGAGCGCGCATCCCGGCAGAGCGAACTCGACGAACTCATCGCCGCCTGGGAACGCATCGAAACGGAACTCGCCCGCCTGGACTGACCTACAGCGGCCAGACGATGGGGAGGAAGAAGACGACCATCAGCAGCATGAGCAGGAAGAGCGGCGCGCCGACCTTCGTGTAGTCCACGACCTTGTACCCGCCCACCCCCATCACGAGCAGGTTCACCGGGTGGCCGAAGGGGCTCAGGAAGGCGCACGAGGAGCCCACCGCCACGACCATGAGCAGCGCCCGCGCGGAGAGGTCCAGTTCGGACGCGGCGCTGAGCGCGATCGGCGCGACGAGCACGGCGACCGCCGAGGTGGGGACGAACTGCGCCGCGAGCGCGCAGATGAGGAAGAGGCTCGCGATGAGCACGCGCGGTCCGATCTCCGCCGCCCGCCCCACGACTTCACGGGCGATGAGTTCCGCCGTGCCGGAATCCTCCATCGCGAGGCCGAGCGCGAGCATCCCCCCGAGGAGCATGACGACCCGCCATTCGACGAAGGTGTAGACCTCGTTCCCCTTCACACAGCCCGTGCACACCATCAGGAGTGCGCCGAGCAGCGCCGCGATGTACACGGGGAGCACGTTGAGGGAGGCCGCGAGTATGAAGCCCACCATGACCGCGCTGGCGATCCACGCCTTGTGGACGCGGAACACCTCGTGGAGCTGCCCGTGGAGGACGAGGAAGCGCGGGTCGCGGGCGAGGAGCGCGATCTTCTTCCGGTTGCCGTAGACGAGGAGCGCGTCCCCGAACTCCAGCGCCATGCGCGAGATGCGGAGGTTCGATTGAAACGCCCGCCCCCCGCGGAAGATCGAGAGCAGGTTCAGTCCATAGGACTCCCGGAAGAGGACGTCGCGCAGCGTCTTCCCCACGAGATCCGAACTCGGAGCCAGCGTGACCTCCGCGAACCCCGTGTCCTCCGACTCCAGTTCGCCGACCGAGGGACGTTCGTCCGCCGGAACGAGCGCCTGCAGCGCCTCCAGCACGGCGAAACAGGCCGGCGCTCCCTCGACGATGAGGCAGTCGCCGGCGCGCAAGCTCTCCGACGCGTGCGGCAGGACGATGTCCCCGTCCTCGCGCTCGATTTCCAGCACGGTGAGATCGAAGGCGCGCCGCAGACGGGACGCGGCGAGCGTCTGCCCGTCCAGCCAGGACCCATCCGGGACATGGAGCCGCATCAGCCGTCGGTACAGCTCGTATTCCTCGGTGGCGGAGCCGATGTCCGTCCATCCGACCGATGAGAACTCCGTCGCGTAGCGGAGTTGCCGGAGTTGATCCTCGCGGCCCAGCAGGAGGAGCGCATCCCCGGCCTCCAGCTGCACGGTCGGGAACAATCCCCCCAAGGGCTGGCCGCCGCGCCGGATGGCGACGACGTGCGCCTGGAACCGGTTGCGGAAATCGATTCCGCGCACCGTGTTGCCGACGAGGTCCGATTTCTCGGCGATCTCGACTTCCGCCAGCACCGTCGAGTCCCGCACGAGATGTCCCGGGGCGTCGTTCGATTCCCCGTGCCCGGCGAGGTGACCCCAGGCTCGCAGGCGGTCGAGCGCCTCGATCCGCCCTTCGACGATGAGCACGTCGTCGCTCCGAAGCCGGAAGTCCGGCTCAGGCGCCCGCACCAGGTGCCCCTTGCGACGCACGGCCAGCAGGTCGTACCCCAGCGCCTGTCCGAGCCGCGCCTCCACGAGCGAACACCCGTCCAGCGCGGAACCCGCCGGAATCCGGAGCGTGAGCAGCGACTCGGCGAGATGGTAGCGGCCGGTCAGGTCGATCTCGTCGCCACCATCGTCGCCACCATCGTCGTCCCCGGTGGAACGGTCCGGAAGGAAGTGCCTCCCCGCGAGAACCACGTACAGGACACCCAGGGTGAGCGCCGTCGCGCCAACGGGCGTGAAGGCGAAGAAACCGAATCCCCCCTGCCCCATGCGCTCGAGAATGCTCGAGAGGAGGATGTTGGGTCCCGTGCCGATGAGCGTCGTCATGCCGCCGAGGAGCGCCGCGAAGGAAAGCGGGATCAACAGGCGGGATGGACGCATGCCGAGGCGGCGGGAGATCTCGATCACGACGGGGATGAGGAGCGCGACCGCGGCGGTGTTGTTCATCACCCCCGACATCAGTCCCGACGTGAGCATCAGCAGCGCCGTGACCCGCACGGGAGAGTCCCCCGCGAGCCGCAACACCTGCGCCCCGACGACGTTCGCGACGCCGGTCTTGTAGAGCCCGCCGCTGAGCACGAGCACGGCCGCGATCGTGACGACGGCGGGGTTCGCGAATCCCTCGATCGCGCGCGCCATCGGGACGACGCCGGAGATGGCGAGCGAGAGGAGCACCATTAGCGCCACGCCGTCGTAGCGGACCCACTCCGTGACGAAGAGGACGACCGCCACCGCGACGATGGCGAGGACGACGACGACGTCGGCCGTCACTGTCCCGACCTCTGCCCCGGCCTCGGTATCGTCGACACGGCCTGCGCGAGCCCTCGCGCCGCGCGCGTCCCACCGCGGCGCCGCCGGCCGAGGAGGATGAGCGGCATGTCCGTCCTCCGGGCCACCTCGAGGGCCAGGGCGCCGATCCCCGGTTCGCCCCGGCCCCGCCGTTCCATTCCCATCACCACGAGATCGCTCTCCCGCCCGAGGCGCGCCACCGGTTCGACGGGTTCGTCGGTGTATTCGAAGGCCACCTCGTGCGGCCCCGCCGCCTCGTCCCGGGCGAGTCGGCGGAGGCCGCGCTCAACCCTGCGGCGCCGGTCGTGGGGCGTATCGGATGGGAGCGTGTGCTGGAACGTGATCCATGGCTCGGAGGTACGCGCCAGACTGCCGAGCAGGCGGGCGCGCAGTTCGCTGTGGTCGCGCCGTCCTCTCACCGGGACCAGGACGCGCCTCGTCTCCGCGATCCGCCAGCCGGGCGGCGCGCGAAGGATGACGACATCCGCGTCGATCTTCGAGATGAGACCCTCGAGATGCGCCTCGACCCGCGGCCCGGTGAGCCGGGTCAGGCCCAGGAGTACCGTGTCGCAGCGGTGGCCGTTGGCCACCCGGGCAATCTCGCTCCACACGTCGGACGCGATCGTGAACAGCGCTTCCGGGCGAACCGAGCCCTCGAGTCCGCGTCTCACGGACTCTCCCAGGATATCCTTGGCGTCCTGCACCACCGCGTCGAAGGAGACCGCGGGACGCCCCTCGCGCGGGATCACCGACAGCAGCAGGACCTGCCCGACCCCCGGCGCGCGCACGGTGGCGGCCACATCCGCCAGACTCGCCGCGCTCGCGGGATTCGCGATCGGCACCAGGACCAGAGAGCTGCGGCCGCGCAGCCGCGCCAGGTCGGGGTCCCGGGCCTGGGCGCTCGCGTCGGCCAGGCGGGCGCCCGGTGCGAGGAAGGTGAGGTAGAACACCGCCCCGAGCCCGAGCCACACCGCGACGACGCGCCCCGCCTCCGGCACGGCGATGGCCTGGAAGATCGCCAGCCCCAGGCAGAGGGCCGCGCCGACCACCGGGAGCGCGGCCGGCCGCGGGTGGCCCGAGCGCAGGCGGGCCAGCATCGCGGCCCAGTGCACCATGGCGAACGAGATGAGGAAGATGAGGCTCGATGCGGCGCCGGCCGCCGCGACGTTCCCCACCGCGACGGCGATGAGCATCATCATCGCGCCGGTCGCGGCCACGGCGACGGCGGGCGTCCCCGTGCGTGCCCGCATCTCGCCCACGTGATGCGGCAGCGTCCGGTCCCGCGCCATCGAGAACGCGACGCGCGAGGCCCCGAACAGGTTCGCGTGCAGCGCCGAAAGCATCGACAGGAGCCCGGCGCCGATCACGAGCCAGTATCCGGCCGGACCCATGAAGCGCTCGGCCGCGTCGGGCACGAGCCCCTCGGTGTTCGCCTGCGCCGCGGCCTGGATCCCCTCGGGCGGCGCGCCGACCGTCGCGACGACGACGAGCAGGGGGATGTAGACGACGAGCGCGATCCCGAGCGACAGGTACATGGCCCGCGGCACGGTGCGCTCCGAATCCCGGACCTCCCCTCCCACGGCGGCGATGAGGTCGAACCCCTGCAGGGCGATGAAGGTGTAGCCCATGGCCTGCAGCAGGCCGAGCGAGCCTTCCGGGGCGAACGGGCTCAGGCGCCCCAGCGTCTCGGCGGGAGAACCGGCGGAACCGACGAGCCACGCCACGAAACCCCCGGCGATGAGCACCGCGAACACGACGACCTTCCCGATCGTGGCCGCGTTCCCCCCGCCGGCGGTGCGCTGCACGAGGAGGAGCGAGTAGCCGAGGACCGCCGCGATCGCGAGCCCGATCTGCGTCCCGCCGTGTCCCATCCAGTCCGCGGACACGCCGAGCGACGGCGCCAGGCGCTGGAGGCCTTCCACGGTGAACGCCGCGAAACCCAGCGCGTAGAGCACGCCCGCGACGATGGAGGCGAACCACACCACCCATCCCACGATGAAGGCGACCTCGATCGAGAGCACCTTCTTCGCGTACGTGTAGATGCCGCCCGATTCCGGGAAGCGGCGCGCGAGGCGGGCGAAGCTCATCGCGGTGAGGAACGCGATCCCCCCGTTGAGGCCGAAGGCGAGCATGGCGGCGGGGCCCGCGGTGGCGAACGCGACGCCCGCGAGGGCGAGGATCCCGCCTCCCACGATCGCGCCGACGCCAAGCGCCGTCGCGCCGTAGAGCCCCATGTGCCGTTCGCTCATCCCCGAGTCCCTGGAGGTGCCGGCCGCCGTGCGGGTCCGTGTCGGTGACCGTGCCGCTGGCGATGCCCGTTGTTTCCGCCGGAAGGCCCGCTAATCTTGGGGCGCACCCCGACAATGTCACCCCGACCGCGACACGGACCCCGCGACCGCGACACGGACCCGACACCCCGACCCTGAGCCGATGTCCCGATCCTGAGTCGACATCCCGACGGAGCGCCGAGTGAACGCCCCAGCCCTCTTCTCCACACGATCCCTCGAACTCCAGGCGCGCGTGCGCGAGTTCATGGAGGCGCACGTTCACCCCAACGAGGAGACCTTCCATCGCGAGATCGAAGCGGCGGAGAACCGGTTCTCCACGCCGCCGATCCTCGAGACGCTGAAGGCGCGTGCGCGGGACGAGGGACTGTGGAACCTCTTCCTCCCGCCCGACGCAGACCCGGGCCCCCGCTACGGGGCGGGCCTCTCGAACCTCGAGTACGCGCTCATCTGCGAGGTCATGGGACGCGTGGAGTGGGCGCCCGAGGTCTTCAACTGCAACGCGCCCGATACGGGCAACATGGAGACGCTGGCCCGCTACGGGACGCCGGCGCAGCGGAAGGAGTGGCTCGAGCCGCTGCTGGCCGGGGAGATCCGCTCGTCGTTCGCGATGACGGAGCCGGACGTCGCCTCGTCGGATGCGACGAACATCCGCTCGTCCATCGTCCGCGAGGGGGACCAGTGGGTCATCAACGGCCACAAGTGGTGGGCGACGCAGGCCCCCCGGGCGGAGTGCCGGCTGTTCATCTTCATGGGCAAGACCGATCCCGACGCGGCGCGCCACCGGCAGCAGTCGATGGTGCTGGTGCCGCGCGACGCCGCCGGCATCGAGGTCGTGCGGCCGCTCGGCGTGTTCGGCTACGACAGCGCCCCGGTCGGCCACGGCGAGGTCCGCTTCACCGACGTCCGCGTGCCCGCCGGGAACATGCTCCTCGGCCCGGGCCGCGGGTTCGAGATCGCCCAGGGCCGCCTCGGCCCCGGCCGCATCCACCACTGCATGCGGCTCATCGGGGTGGCCGAGCGCGCGATCGAGGACATGGCCGAGCGCGCGAGGACCCGGGTCGCCTTCTCCGGTCCCCTCGCCGAGAAGGGCGCCCTTCGCCACGCGCTCGCCGAGTGCCGCATCGCCGTGGACCAGGCCCGGCTTCTCACCCTGCACGCCGCCCACATGATGGACACCGTCGGGAACAAGGCGGCCCGCCGCGAGATCGCCATGATCAAGGTCGTCGCCCCGCGCATGGCCTGCCGCGTCCTCGACCAGGCGATCCAGGTCCACGGCGCCCTCGGCGTGAGTCCCGACACATGGCTCGCCGCGGCCTACGCGCACTCCCGCACGCTGCGCCTCGCCGACGGCCCCGACGAGGTCCACCTCGAGGCGCTCGCGAAGCTCGAGCTGCGGGGGTCGCGGGAGTCGTAGGCGTCGCGACGGCCCCCGAGCACAGCGGGCGGGGTCGGGCGCCCGGGGCGGATCTCAGGCGCGGCGGGCGAAGCTCCAGCCGGCTTCCGCCAGCATCGGCGCCTTGGCCCCGACTTCCAGGGCGTTCCGCGAACTCGCGTTGCCCTGGAGCGCCCGCGCGTACACGCCCTGGCAGATCGAGGCGAGGCGGAAGAGGCCGAAGGCCATGAAGAACTCCCAGTCCGGCACCCCGTCGCGCCCCGTCCGCCGGCAGTACGCGGCGACGTAGTCCCCCTCGGACGGAATCCCCAGCGCCTCGCAGTCGATCTCCCCCAACCCCTTCCACAGGGGCCCCTCGGGCAGGTGGTACGTCATGCAGTTGTAGGCCAGGTCGGCCAGCGGATGGCCCAGCGTCGACAACTCCCAGTCCACGATGGCGAGCACCCGCGGCTCCGTCGGGTGCAGGATCATGTTGTCGAGCCGGTAATCGCCGTGGGCGATCGTCGTCTCCTCCCCGGACGCGTCGGAGGCGGGGACATGCGCCGGGAGCCACTCGACGAGCGCCTCCATGGCCGGGATCGGGTCGGTCCGGGCCGCCTCGTACTGCCGCGTCCAGACGGAGATCTGCCGGGCGACGTAGTCCGACGGTTTTCCGTAGTCCGCCAGGCCGACGGCTGCCCAGTCGACCGCATGGAGTCGCGCCAGGGCCTCGTTCATCGCGTCGTAGATCGCCGCCCGCTCGGCGGCAGACTCGACCTCGGGCAGACCCGGGGCCGACGGCACCCGCCCCTCCACGTGCTCCATGACGAAGAACGCCTGCCCGATCACGCCGGGGTCCTCGCACAGGTGGATCATCCCCGGCACGGGCACCCCGGTGTCCGCGAGCGCCTCCATCGCGCGGTACTCGCGCTCGATGAGGTGCGCGGAGGGGAGCAACTCGCCCGGCGGCTTCTTCCTCAGCACGAAGTACCGCCCGCCCGCTTCGAGCCGATAGGTGGGGTTCGACTGCCCGCCCTGGTACTGGAGCGCCGTCAGCCCGCCCGCGAACTCCCGCAGCCCCCGGCCGCGGAGGTAGCCGGCCAGTCGTCGCGCGTCGAAACGGTGCGTCTCGGCAACGGGTCCCAGAGTGGCCAACGGGTGTCTCCCTCCGGACAGGCGATTCAGAGGATGATGCTCACCGCTCCGTGCCAGGAGAGGTCTTCCAGGTCGAGCACCGCGCGGCGGTAGGCGATTTTCAAGTCTCTCCCGTCCCTCCGAAGGATGTACTCGATGGCGCCGACGTAAGGCGCGCCCTCGCCGCTTCGGAACCGGTAGACCAGGAGGTTCGCCGAAACCCGGAGTTCGCCATCGCCGGTTTCTTCAACCCTCACGTTCGAAACGAAGCGGCGCGTCCGCGAGCGCGGCGACTCGCGGTGCGAATGTCGGCTGTTCAGCCGGTCCACCCGCGCGCGGAGACGGATGATGTCGTCATCGATGAAGACGAGGTCGCGTTCGGGATCCCCTTCCGGCAGGTCCGTGGAGGGGACCACATAGCGGGCGTCGTCCGCAAACAGATCCAGCCAGTCGTCCAACCGCCACTCGTCCAGGAGCGCCGCTTCCCTGAACAGGAACTCCTCCACCTGACTTCGCAGGCTACCGGTCCTTGACATTGGTCCTGTCCCGACCCTGCATGTGGGCGTGCCACTGCCGCCAGAATCCCCGCATCTGCAGTTCATCGGACGTGCCCGGGCAAGGGTTCAGCATGCCCCGCGAGATGTCGGACCACCCGGCTTCCGTGGCGCGGAAACCGGCCTGACACGATTCGAGGACTTCCACGTCATCCGGTGTGGCGAAGCCGCCCGGCCCGAGGAACGTCAGGTAACTGTCGAGCCGGGTAGCCAGCGCGGGGCCCGACTCCTCCCTGGGTACGAGATGCCAGGCCGTGACCTCCATTCTGTCCGGCGCCACCGGTTCGATATACCGGATGCTGATGGCCACGAAATCCATGATCAGCAGGTTCGGATAGATGAGCAGGTTTCGCGACGTGTCGGCCATCCGGTAGGTGCGCTCTTCCCCGTGTTTTTGCACCAGCCGCCGGCGCACTCGCGCGATTCGCTCCCTGGCCTCCTCGCCGAAGATGGGGTGCCAGCGGGCGATGGGACGGCCGTTCCGGGATATGTTCTCCGACACGCAGTGGCCGCCGCCCAGGGCCTTCGCGACGCCGGGGGGACGGGCGGACACCGTGTCTCCACTGTCGTCCGTCCCGAAACCGGCGATGTAGTCCACGTAGGTCCGATGGGTCGGGACCAGGTGGTATCCGTCGAGGCTGTTTTCGGCCAGCAGCTTCCAGTTGGCCTTGATCGTGTACCTGTTGGAGCCCGGAACCACCCGCATCCCTTCCTCAGCCTGGTCGACGACCAGGTCCAGGTAGTCTCTGGCCCCCGCCAGGTACGTGACCAGGTCCTCGGCCTGCGGGTTGAAGCTCACGAAATGGAAGCCGCGGTAGCTGTCGACCCTGGGCGGTGACTTCAGGCAGAACTCCGTCCGGTCGAAGTGGGGGCCGTAGGCATCTTCCCCGGGGACGCCGATCAGATCGCCGTCCGTGCTGAAGGACCAGGCGTGATAGAAGCACTGCAGGACCCCGGCGTTCCCGGCGTCGCGGCGGCAGATCATGGCGCCGCGGTGCGGGCAGGAGTTGAGGAAGACCCGAATCTGATCGTCTTTGCCGCGGATGAAGAACAGCGGCCGGCCGGCTACCGTGCGGCGGCGGTAGTCTCCGGGGGCCTCCACTTCCGATTCGTGCCCCAGGTAGATCCAGCAGCGATCGAGAATCCGCTCCCGTTCCTGCCGGAACAGATCGGCGGACGTCATGCACGACCGGTGGACCCTGAACACCCCGCGGTCCCGGTCGTCGACGATCAGATCCTTGATGTCCACCGACAGTTGGCTAGCGGGGCCGCCTCGCTAGCGGGGCCGCCCCGTCGTCCAGTCCCACGCGTGGACATGGCATTCCGCGAATACGTCCGCCCGGGCGAAGGGGCTGTCGTCGAGGAACGCGCGCGCCGCCTCGACCGAGGGAGCCTCCATCACGATCAGCCGTCCGACAATGCTCTCGCCGTCGTCCCCGAGCGTCGGCCCGCCGTGATGCACGACGACATCCGGATGGGCCGGATGACTGCCGAGGTATTCCAGGAATGCCGGGCGCGTTTCGTCCCGCACCAGCGCCGCGCCAGGCTTGTCGGTGATGAATGCAGCAATGTACATGGACATGCCTCCGGGTTCTTGGCCCCACGGACGGTACTCCACTGCCTCAAGCTGTGAGCCCGTCAAGCTGTGGTCCCGGCTGGGGTCCACGCAACGCTCCCGGAGCGGCGACGCC
This sequence comes from Candidatus Palauibacter denitrificans, assembly GCA_009841015.1. Taxonomy (GTDB): domain Bacteria; phylum Gemmatimonadota; class Gemmatimonadetes; order Palauibacterales; family Palauibacteraceae; genus Palauibacter; species Palauibacter denitrificans. Next base: position 36,092 of record VXMQ01000136.1, read on the forward strand.
TACTGGCCGCGGAGCGCGTCGATGCGGCGCGCGACGCCCTCTTCGTAACCGGACTCGACGAAGCCCCCGCGCTTGAACTGAATGAACCCCGCCTGATCCAGGTAGAAGGTCGTCGGGTAGCCGAGGATCTCGTAGTCCAGCGCGAGGCCCTGTTCGTCGAACAGGACCGGGAACGTGAACCCACCCTCCTCGATCTGGGCGGCGACCTCGTCCCGCGGCGATCCCGCCGTGGCGACGGTGAGGAACACCACATCCTCATCGTCCTCGTACGCCTTCAGTAGTTCGACGAAGTGCGGGAACTCCTCGATGCACGGGCCGCACCACGTCGCCCAGAACTTGAGCACGACGATCTTCCCCTCGAGGTCGCTCAGCCGCCACTCGACCCCGTTCTGGTCCGCGATCGCGAACTCCGGCGCCTCGCGCTCGATGCGCTGGCCAAGCTCCCGGCGTTCCAACTCCTCCTCCACGACGGGTTGCCGTATCGCGAGCCGCTCCTCCACCGTCTCGGGGGACAGTTCGGCCGCGGCAGCCGCTTCATCGGCGAGCGGGCGGAGCACATGAGGCTTGAATCACGGCAGGGAATCACGTAAGTCTAATCAGGACTGCACGATCTGCCATTCCCGCCGTGGGGCTTGATCGGGTTGGCGCGTTGCCGAATCACGGGACTACCGGCACGAAATGACGGGAACGCGCACGACACAAAGCGCGTTGCCGAAACGCAAAGCCCGGAGCGTTGCCGGCGGCATTCAGCCGCCCGGTTCGCGGGCCTGCCGAATCGCGGTTCCAAGCCTCCTAGAACGTAAAGTCGAGTGCAACTCTGATTCCGAGGTTGGGGTTCTGGCCGGGCAGTTGGGTGTGCGATCCCTCGATTCCGAGTCGGAGGGTTTGGCTGACGCCGTACCGGCTTCCGAACGACAAGGAGCGGTTCGAGCCGTCCGCCGAGAGCCGGGTGTAGCTGTCGAGCGCGCCTTCGGTGCCGGAGTTCCTGAGCCCGTAGCCGGCTTCCGCTTCGAGTCGCCAGTCCCGCCCCGTGGCGGGCGTCATTGCGTGGAACGTTCCGCCGTCCATGAAGCCGTGAAGCCCGCTTCGGTCGTGCCCGTGCCGGGGACTGATCGCGAGCCGGAACCCTTCGCCCCGTGTTCCGGGATCGAACGCAAGCCTTAGCGCGGCGCCCCATTCGCGGTGGGAGCCAGACCCGAGGGCGAGCCTTCCACGGAGGTCGAGGTCGAGCCCGTGCGCGGCGTATCCGACCGAAGCTCCGGTTTCGGCGCCACCGCCCGTGTCGGCGTCGCCGCCGTCGTAGCGCGCCCCGGCCCGGGTGGCGAGCCTGAGTCCTCCGGCAGTCCATGACGCTTCGAGGAGGGCGCGTGCGCGCGAGGCCGAGCCTTCGCGACCTTCGTCGTCCGTGCGCATGCCGACCGTGAATGCGTCGCCGTTGAGCGCGAGTCCGAACGCGCCGCTGCGGGCGAGCGGCACCTTGACGCCGCCCGAGAGCATACGCAGCGACGCGCCGGTGTCCCCGTGGCGGTCGTCATCCCGGACATCCCCGCTTCCGTACCCGGCCATGGCCCAGAGTCCGATCCTCGGAGAGGGCTGGAGGAACAGGTAGGGATGCACGCTGTTCATCGCGTGCCCGAGCGAGCCCTTGGTGGATCGGTGCCCGTAGTCGAGATCGCCGTCGCTGCGCATGAGCGACACGCCGAGCAGCGCGGAGGAGCCGATGCGTGCGTCCGCGCCCACGGTGAGCGCTCGGAGTCCGCCGTCGTAGTCGATGCCGGGGTCGCCGCGGAACGACTGCGCGGACCCTTCGGCCCAGAGCCCGATCCCAGGCCGCCCCCCGGCGGACCGCGGCCCGAGCGCGGTCGCGAACGAGAGGCTCGGCAGCAAGCGCCGCACGGCCTCCCGCCCGGTCGGGAGATCGACCGACCCTGAACGGTGGGTCATGTCTGCCCCGGAGGATGCATTGAGCGGTGCGCCGGTGAGCGAAGTCAGGGTGCCTGCTGCGCGTCCGGCCCACTCCGCCGCCGATCCGGGCACGCCGGTGCCGGAACCGCTTCCCGCAGGCCGCATGACGGCGTCGATGCGCGCGCCGACGGCTTGGCGCGCGCCCTCGGCGACGGCGCGCCCGAAGGCGGCGAGTCCGAGGTCGAACGCCTCGTCCCGGAGCGGGCCGGGGTCGTGGTCCGCGATATCGACCGTCGCGGAGGATGCGGCACCGGCGCTCACGGCTTCGGGCAGCGAACCGAACCCGAGCGCGAGGAGGCCGGGTTCGGTGTCCACCGGAACTTCGAGCACGAACGCGGCGAGCGAGTCGCCGGGCTGGAACACGACGGAGTCCGGCAACATGGATTCCGCGGAAGAGGCATGCGTGGCCGTGAGCGGCACGGCCACCCGCCGGTCGGCGGCGGGGCTCGCGCGGAGCGTGATCTCGATTCCCGGCCCGCCCGCGACCGCCGCGTACTCCGCCTGGGCGTATTCCACTTCAAGCTCCGTCGGCGAACCATCCTCGACGACGGATCGGGAGACCCGGTCCCCGGCGACCGCCGCGACGATGATCCGCGTGGTCGCCGGGACGCCGACCGCCACCCCGTCGGGCAGGTCGCCGAACCGTACAGCGAGGGTGTCCCCGGCCGACAGGCCCGCGGTGCCGATGCCCAGCGTCGCCGAGCCCGCCCCGGTCTGGAACGCGACGGTACGCACGCTGTCTGCGGCCACGACCTCGATGGCGAGCGCCGAGGAGGCCGCGGGCGACAGGAGCACGGCGACATCGGCGGATCCGCCCGGCGCGGCCGTGTAGCTCTCCGCGCCGAACGAGACGACCGGCGTGGTCGCGCCGACGACCATCACCGCCGGACTCTCGGCCCGCTTGCCCGGCCCGTGGCCGTCGGTGTAGGTTAACACGGCGCGCAGGTACTTGCCCCGGTCGGCTCCGGTCGGGGTGTAGGAGCGCCTCTGCGCGCCCTGGACGACCATTGTCCACGCGGTCCCGTCGTGCGAACGCTGCCAGGTCCGCATCTTGCCCCGCTCGATGGACCGGTCCTGGTCCAT
>VXMQ01000116.1 GCA_009841015.1 Candidatus Palauibacter denitrificans
ATGGCGTCCAGGCGGCCTTCGATGGCTTCGAAGCGGCGGTCCATGGCGTCCAGGCGGCCTTCGATGACTTCGAAGCGGCGGTCCATGGCATCCAGACGGTTCTCGATCGCCTCGAAGCGTGGATCGAGCGCCTGTACGACGGCGGCCACCAAGGCCGCATCGCGGTCGTTACGTGTGATTCTTCGGATCAGCAACGTCCCCCTCGCATCCGGAGTAGCGTGACGCTCCAAACATGCCCGGCGCCATCAACGGGCCATCAACCGGGCTCCGGATCCCGGTGCTCCCGACGGCCCGCCACACTAACGTAGCCGGTGCGGCCCTCGCGCGCGCACCGGGCCGGCAAGCTGGCGCGGGGGTGGCGGGCGCGTCTACGATGCCGGGCTATGGAAGACTCGAATGCTCTCATCGTGCGGGGGGCGCGGGAGCACAACCTGCGTGACGTCGACGTGGAACTGCCGCGCGACCGGCTCATCGTCGTCACCGGGCTCTCCGGCTCCGGCAAGTCCTCGCTCGCCTTCGACACCATCTACGCGGAGGGGCAGCGCCGCTACGTCGAATCCCTCTCCGCCTACGCGCGGCAGTTCCTCGGCGTCATGGAGAAGCCCGACGTCGACGTCATCGAGGGACTCTCGCCCGCCATCGCGATCGAGCAGCGCACCGCCGGCGGCAACCCGCGCTCCACCGTCGGCACCGTCACCGAGATCTACGACTACCTCCGGCTCCTGTGGGCCCGCGCCGGCACCCCCCACTGTCCCGCCTGCAGCCGCCCGGTGCGCCCGCAGTCGCCGTCGGAGATCGCGCGGCAGATCCTCGGCTGGCCCGCCGGCGCCCGCATCGAGGTCCGCGCCCCGCTGGTCAGGGGGCGGAAGGGGGAGTTCCGCGATCTGTTCGAGCGCACGCTCAGTGAAGGTTTCGTGCGCGCGCGCGTGGACGGCGAACTCGTCGACCTCTCCGACCCGCCCCTCCTGAACCGGCGCCGCAACCACGACATCTCGGTCGTCGTGGACCGGCTCACCGTGCGCGCCTCCGACCGCGAGCGGCTCGCGGACTCCGTGGCCACCGCCCTCCGCATGGCCGACGGCGTCGTCGAGGTCGCCCTCAAGGACGAGGCGCACCTGTTCAGCGAGCGCTACGCCTGTCCGGCGTGCGGGCTCGGCATGCCGGAACTCGAGCCCCGGCAGTTCTCCTTCAACTCCCCCTTCGGCGCCTGCCAGGAGTGCGACGGACTCGGCACCCAGCGCGTCCCCAACGCCGACCTCATCGTGGGCGGCGACCGCATCTCCATCCTCGAGGGCGTCCTCCTCCCCCTGGGCGCCCCGAGTTACGGCGCCCGCCGCCACGCCCTCGCGCGGCTCGCCCGCAAGCTCGACTTCGACCTCAACACCGTCTGGGGCGACCTGAACGCGGACCAGCAGGAGGCGATCCTCTACGGCGACACCGACGTGGGATGGGAGGGAGCCGTCGCCGCCACCCTGCGCCGCTACCACGAGACGACGAGCGAGCGCGTGCGCCTCTCGCTCGAGGAGTACATGACCCTCTCCACCTGTCTCGCCTGCGAGGGCGGCCGGCTGCGCCCGGAGAGCCGGGCCGTCACCCTGGAGGGACTCTCCCTCCCCGAGCTCACCGCGCAGTCCGTGGCCGAACTCCGCCCCCTCCTCGGCGGCTGGCTCGAGGCCGCCCGCGCCGCCGCCGGCCAGACCGCCGAGATCCGCATCCCCATCCTCAAGGAAGTCGTCGAGCGCCTCGAGTTCCTCGACCACGTCGGCCTCGGCTACCTCACCCTGGCGCGTTCCGCCGGCACCCTCTCCGGCGGCGAGGCCCAGCGCATCCGCCTCGCCACCCAGATCGGAAGCCGCCTCGTCGGCGTCCTCTACGTGCTCGACGAACCCAGCATCGGCCTCCACCCCCGCGACAACCGCAAGCTCCTGCAGACGCTCGGCGCCCTGCGCGATCTCGGGAACACCGTCCTCGTCGTCGAGCACGACGAACTCACGATCCGCCGCGCCGACCACATCGTCGACATGGGGCCCGGCGCGGGGCGCGAGGGCGGGGAAGTCGTCGTCTCCGGCGACATCGACCGGCTCCTGGCGGACAACCGCTCGCTCACCGCCGCCTACCTCCGGGGCGAGCGCGAGATCGCCGTCCCGGAACGCCGCCGTCCCCCCGATAACGGCCGGCTCGTCGTGCGCGGCGCCCGCGAGCACAACCTGCGGACGATCGATGTCGAGTTCCCGCTCGGAACCTTCATCTGCGTCACCGGCGTGTCCGGCTCCGGCAAGTCCACTCTCGTCGAGCAGATCCTCTACCGCCGCCTCGCCCGCGAGATCTACCGCTCCAAGCTCGTCCCCGGCGCGCACGACGCGATCGAGGGCATCGACCTCTTCGACAAGGTCATCGACGTCGACCAGAGCCCCATCGGCCGCACCCCGCGCTCGAACCCGGCCACCTACACCGGCCTCTTCACCCCCATCCGCGAACTCTTCGCCCGCCTCCCCGAGTCGAACATCCGCGGCTACGCGCCCGGGCGGTTCAGCTTCAACGTGAAGGGCGGGCGCTGCGAACCCTGCCGCGGCGACGGCCTCGTGAAGATCGAGATGCACTTCCTGCCCGACGTGTACGTCCCCTGCGACATCTGCCGGGGACGCCGCTACAACCGGGAGACGCTCGAGGTCCTCTACCGCGGGCGGAGCATCGCCGACGTGCTCGCGATGAGCGTGGACGAGGCGCTCGAATTCTTCGACGCCGTGCCGTCCGTGAAGCGCCGCCTGGGCACCCTCTCCGACGTCGGCCTCGGCTACGTGACGCTGGGCCAGCCCGCCACCACGCTGTCCGGCGGCGAGGCCCAGCGCGTGAAGCTCGCCACCGAACTCGCGAAGACGAGCACCGGCCGCACCGTCTACATCCTCGACGAGCCCACCACCGGCCTCCACTTCGAGGATGTGCGCCTCCTGCTGCGCGTCCTGCACCGTCTCGCCGACCGCGGCAACACGATCATCGTCATCGAACACCACATGGATGTCGTGAAGACGGCCGACTGGGTCATCGACATGGGTCCGGAGGGCGGGGCGGGCGGCGGCCTCGTCGTCGCCGAGGGCCCGCCGGAACTCGTGGCCGGGACCCCCGGCAGCCACACCGGCCGGCACCTCGCTTCGCTCCTGCCGGAATCGAGCCGGAAAGCGAGCGGAACCCTGGCCATATGATCGGGGTAGGGGGCCGTATCAGCACGCGGTGCAGCAACGCTCGACGGTTCAAAACCTTGACGGCAGGCGGCGTTTGACGCCATACTCCAGATTACGTGGGGGAGTGGGTGTGGAGAGTGTGGCGGGGCCTGCCTCGAATCCCCCCGGGAATACGTGAGCCGAAGTGACGGTTTCGCGGACTTGCTCGACCGAAGGAAACATCGAAGAAAACAAGGCGTTTTTGCGGCTTCCGGCACTCTTGCCACCCTGTGAGAGCGTTGGTATGTTCAGCCCGATTTGCGGGCTGGGGTGTGGTTCATCGTTCGTTGACCGTGGTATGTTGATCGATCGAGTGGGAACTACATACCTGGGTTGAAGCAAAGGGGACCGCAAGGCATGCACGGAGAACACAAAGAACTGGCTCGGCCGACCGCACCGAAACGTCGGTGCCGGCTGGTCGCTGACCGGCGCGGGAGAGGCCCGCATCCTTTTCATCTAGTGGGGCGAGATGCCCTGGGAGGGGTTGAATGAAGAAGGCTACGAAGAAAGGCTTGCTGGCAACAGGATTTGCAGCTGTTGTCATCGGGGCCTGCGGCGACACCGTGGAGGTGGTGACGCCGCCGTTCCCGGACATTCCGCCAATCACCATTCCACCGCCGGTCGTTCCGCCACCGGAGGCGGAGGCGGAGGCGGAGGTGGCGGAGGTGGCGGC
>VXMQ01000107.1 GCA_009841015.1 Candidatus Palauibacter denitrificans
CTCCCGGGACGCGCCTCCCTCCGCTCACAGGACGCCCCCCCGGCCGCCCGCCGCCACGCGCCGCACGACCTCGTTCATGCGCTCGTAGTACGGGGCCGCGTCCTCCCCCGGGATCGGGAGTCCGTGCGCCGGCGCGAGCCCGTATCCGGCGAACTGCGCCGCGAGCGCGTCCGTCGCCGCCGTCACCTTTTCCGGAACCACGTACTGGAACCAGAACATGACCCGGCTGTGGAACTCCTCGAGGCGCCCCACGTCCACCACCGTGTCGATCTCGTCCGTGCGCCGCAGGCTCTCGCCGCTCTGGTGCGGGAATCCCATCCAGTCGACGGTGAAGAGCGTGCGGGTCGTCTCCTCGCTCATCCACGTGTGAATCGCGGCGTCGAGGAACGTCGCCTCCGGGAAGCGGACCCGGAGCCCGCCGAGATCGATCTCGTCCTCGGGCCCCACCTTCATCGCGTCGTCGAGGTGGTACAGCGCGTGCGTCTCGCCGGTCGCCGGCGCCACGAGGCGGCAGTCCGGATAGCGCCGCAGCACCTGCATCGTATTCCCCGCGTGGGGCACGTCGGGATGCGAGAGGGCGAGGTAGTCGAGCGGCCGCCCTTCGAGCAGTTCATCGAGCGCCGGGAGAAGGATGTGGCCCGAGGCCGGAGAGAGGGTGTCCCAGAGCAGCGTCCGCTCGCCCGTCAGCAGGTAGGCGTTCTGCGGGACGTAAAGCTCGTTCCCGGGCCTGTACCAGTCCGCGCCGCTCTCCAGCACCGCGCGCGCGATCCCCGCCCGGTGCCCGCCGCGCTCCTGGATCCAGTGGATCCCCGGCCACACGTCGCGCCGCCAGCCACCAGCGGTCGCCACGGTCATCGTCTCGCCTGTGGGCTCGCTCATGCGGGGCAGTCTACCGAACGCCCGCCCGCCGCCACCAGCCCGGGAGATCCGCGCCCGTCGGTCCTACGCGATCCGGAAGTTCAGCGCTGCCGCCACCTCCGCCTGTCGTTCGTCCAGGGTGATGAACGAGACATCCGAAGGCCTCCGCGCCACGTACAGGGCGCACGCCACGTGCCAGAGATCCGCGCCCCGCAAGTAGCCGGCTCGGAGGGCGGTCCGCATCTCCGCCGACAGAGGCCGGTTCGGCTGAACCCAGCTGAATCCGGAGACCAGATCCCCGGGAAAGGGCTTTCCCTCTCTGGCGCAGACGGATCGGAGTTCCGCTTCCAGGAGATTGGATGACATCAGATCCCGGCACCCCCGCAATCGGCGGACGATCTCGTCCGCGCCCGCCTCGACGAACGTGATCGAGACGATCGCGGACGTGTCCACGTAGGCGGCGCTCACTCTCCTCGGTCGGCCAGAAAGCGTTCCAGAGCGCCCGGTACCGGCGTACCGAGTTCGATGGGCTTCCGATGCTTCGGGCGGGGCGTGAGAATCCCTCGCCGCTCCAGATTCGTCAGATGTTCCTCGAGATCCGTGTTCTCGCGCCGAAGCGGACGGAGTTCGGCCACCGGCTCCCCCCGGTAGGATATGGTCACGGTTCGTCCCTCCCTCACGTAGCGTAGTACCTCGGAGAAACGGGCCTTCGCCTCATAGGTCGAGTAGAGCAGTTCCATCGACCCACCATAACTAGTCAGACCAGTCTGATCAATGGGCTTCCGCTTCCCGTGGCCCGTCTTCGACGAAGGCGTCACATTCCTCCCATGAATGTCAGAGGATGGTCTGCTCCATCATCCGGACGTCAACTCGCCTTGGCCGCGGCGGGCTTGGCCGTGCTGTCGCTCACGGCGATCGGGTGTTCGCCGTCCGGGGAGGAGGCGGCGTTTCCGAGCCGGGCGATCGAGATCGTCTCGTGGGCGACGCCCGGCGGACCCACGGACCTCCTCTCGCGGGCCCTGGCCGAGGCTGCTCCGCCGCACTTCGATGGCCGGCGCGTCACGGTCATGACGCGGCAGGACGGGGCGGGGGCCGCCGGCATGCAGTACCTGCAGGGACGGGAGGGCGACCCGCACGTGCTCGGCGTCTTCACGGCGAGCGGCACCGTGAACATGGCGACCGGTCGGATTCCGTTCTCCCCCGAGGACTTCACCCCCATCCTCCGGATCCAGATCGACCCCTTTCTGATCGCGGTGCGGGACGACAGCCCCTTCCACACGCTCGGCGACCTGTTCGAGGCGGCACACGCCCGGCCGGGAGAGGTCTCGGTGTCGGGGTTCGGGGCGGCGTCGGCCCACTTCCTCGGCTTCGCCCGGCTGAGGGCCGCTGCGGAAGACCCGGACATCCGCTGGATCGCGTACGAGGGGTCGGCGGACGCCGTGGTGGCGGCGCTCGGCGGGCACACGGACGCGGCGCACACGAACTACAACATCGTGCGCGAACACCTGAGGGCGGGGACGATGCGGGTGCTGGGCGTGGCGCTTCCCGTCGAGGCGCTCCCGGACACGCCGAGCTACGCGCAGCAGGGATACGACCTGACGCCGGTCCACTGGCGCGGCGTCGTGGGGCCGCCGGGGTTGGATCCGGAACTCCGCGCGGAGCTGCGTGCGCGGCTGATGGCGGCGATCGAGGACCCGGGGTTCCGCGAATACATGGAGCGGGCCGCCCTGGAGTACGCGACGATGGCGGACGCGGACGCGTTCGGCGCCTGGATGGCCGAGGAGGTCGCGACGAGCCGGGACATGCTGCGGCGGCTGGGAATCCTGAATGAGTAGTGCCTCAGCGGGCGGGACCACGCGATTGCGCCTGCTCGCGGAGGCCGGCGTGCTCGGGGTCGTGGCGGCGGGGGTCCTGCTGGACTCGCGCGCATACCCGGGATCGCTGGCCGAGGGGGCGCCGGGTCCGGCCTTCTTCCCGCGGCTCCTCGCCGTGCTGCTCATGGGCTGCGCGGCCTGGCTCGCGGTCCGGGCCGCGCGACAGCCGCCGGATTCGGACTCGGAACGTTCCCGCGGGAACGCGAAGACGGGCTCGGGAGCCGGCCGCGGCGCCCGTCTGGGGCTGGGAGCGGCGTGGATCGCCGTCTTCCTCCTCGCCTGGCCCAGGCTCGGGACCGTCGTGTCGGTTCCGCTCCTCGTCGCCGGGCTGATGTGGCTGACGGGCGAGCGCTCGCGGCTCGCGCTCATCGCCGTGCCGCTCGCCTTCGCCGCCTTCATCTATCTCGTGTTCATCGTGGCGCTCGGCGTCCCGCTCCCCTCCGGGTTCTGAGCCGCCCGTGTCCGCGTTCCTCGACGGCCTGCTGACGGCGCTCCAGCCGGGGAACCTCGCGGCGCTGCTCGCGGGGAGCCTCCTCGGCGTGTTCGCGGGCGCGATGCCGGGGCTGAGTTCGACGGTGGGACTCGCGCTCGTCCTCCCCGTCACGTTCGCGCTCGACCCGACGCCGGCGCTCCTGATGATGGTCTCGATCTACATGGCGGCGGAGTACGGCGGTTCGATCACGGCGATCGCGATCGGCGTGCCGGGGAGTTCGCCCGCCCTCGCCACGACCTTTGACGGCTACGCCATGACGCGGCGCGGCGAGGCGGGACGCGCCCTCGGGATCTCCCTCTTCTCCAGCATGAGCGGCGGGCTCCTCGGCACCATCCTCCTCGTTCTGGCGCTGGGTCCGCTGTCGCGGACGGCGATCGCCTTCGGGCCGGCGGAGTACTTCGGACTCGGCGTGTTCGGGCTCTCCATCGTCGCGAACCTCGTGGGGAAGGACCCGTTCAAGGGGATCGTGAGCGCGCTCCTCGGACTCCTCTTCTTCGTCGTCGGGCTCGATGTGCTCACGGGGGCCCCACGGCTCACGTTCGGCACGAACGCGCTCATGGACGGTCTCGGCCTCGTCCCGATGCTGATCGGCTTCTTCGCGATCGCGGAGGCGCTGGCGGCGGTGA
>VXMQ01000049.1 GCA_009841015.1 Candidatus Palauibacter denitrificans
CCCCGAACCGCGCCTACGACGGCGCTCCGGGCAGCGTGTGAGAAATCCGGGCTAGGCGGTTTCACGACGGGGGCCCACGCCGATGGGGAGGCCGGTCTCAGCTTGGATGGAGGTGACGGCGGACTGCGGCTTACCCCCTACCGGAAGCCGGCGCGGGACGATTGGCTGAAGTTCAGCGAACTCAGCGGCGGCCGGTTTCACCGGACCCTCCTGGAACTGCACGACATCCTCGAGGAGGAACACCGCCACTTCGGATACCGGGTCGCGAACGAGATCGCTCGATTCGTCAACCTCGCGCATGAGCAGGCCGACGGCGAGGCGGCCGCCCAGATCGCATTCGACCTCGCGTTGCTCCAGAAGGTGCTGCCCAAGTTCCATGGTACGCAGCAGGAGCTGGAACCCATCCTCCGGCGGCTGGCCGCAGCCCTCGGCGCCACACCATTGGATTCGAGCGAGGACGTTCCCGCGGGAACGTCTGTTGCAGGCCTTGAGCCAGGCACGGAGGCGAACGTGGAAGGCCGAGCCGTGCGCTTTCCGCGCACGGCTGCCAAGATCCGGCGCATGCTCAAGCGGCTTGAGCAGCGAGGCTTCGCAGGGTTCATCGAGTGATCCTGCCTTCCGCGGGAGACCGCCCCCGGGCGGAAGGAGCGGCAGAGCGCGGGGAGATGGGGTCTCGCCTCATTCTCACCGAGTGGGGATCCGAGGAGACGCCCCCCCGCCGCGACGGGCGGTGGCATCTGCAGAGCGAGCGGAGGTGGGTCGTTGAGGGCCCACGGGCGATGCTGGCCGACGTCGAAGCGGTCCTCCCGCGCTCGATCTGCACCAGGACGGGGCACGGCGCGCTCGTTCTGAATCTCGTCAACTCCGTGGGCGTCCTCGACCTTCCCGGGGTCGGACCGGTCGAATTGCACACCGGCAAGCTGGAGGAGGCAGGGTTCGAGGCGCTCCTCGCGGATCTGATCCGTCTCGCCACCAGCCTGCCCTTCTCGGCCGGCGATCCCGGCTCGTCGCCATATGCAAGCGGCCCACCACCCCGCGATGAGGTGCTCTACCACGCGTTCGTGTATCTGCGGCACATTCTCTCGGACGGAGCGCCGGCCGAGGAGCGCCTGCTACCGGCCCTGGAGCTGATCCAGCGTGCCCCCCACCGACGCTGGCGCACTGAGTGGCGGGATGTGCCGGTGGACGCCCTCACGCGGGTAGATTCGCGCACGCTGCTCGATTTGGTGACGCGGACCGGGGCACCGGTCCACACGGCTTCCCTCTCTCCGGCGGCGGCGACGCTCACCGAGCGACTGGGAGGACGACTGCCCGAAGAGATTTCGGAGCGGCGGATCCGAGCCGCCATCGACACCCCGGAGAACCGCTTCGCGAAAGCCTTCATCGGCCAGGCGGACGGCATCATTGGTCGCGTCCGGTCGAGAGCGGCGAGTCGCCGGGACGTATTCGGCCGCAGTCTCCTCGCGGACTGCGACCGAATGGAGGCGGCGCTGATGCCAGTGACCCGTCATTCGATGTGGGATGAAGTGGGGACCATGGTACGAATCCCCTTCTCTTCCACCGTACTCCAGCGGCGGCGAGGTTACCGTCACGTGCTGCGGCACTACACACGGATCCGGATGGCGCCCCGCATCCCGCTCGACAAGGGCGAGATGCGCGACCTCCTTGAGCTCAAGAACATCGCCCTCCTGTACGAGCTGTGGACCTTCTTCCGCCTCGCTGAAATCATCTGCGAGTTGCTGGGACCACCCGTCAGGAGCGCCCGGACGGACGCGGGCGACGACTTTCAAGTTGCCCTCGGATGGAACCGGACGTTTGAATGGCCCGGGGGCACACGGTTGGCGTACAACGAATCGTTCTCTCGGTCGCGGCAGTCACCGAACCATGCCTATTCGGTCCCGCTCCGGCCCGATATCACGCTCCATGTGCCAGAGGGACCGAACCGCGGTCTACACGTCCTCGATGCCAAGTTCAGGGTTCAGACGCTGGGCGAGGCGGGGTTCGAGCGGGACGAGAACCCAGCGGAAAGGGCCAGTGAACGCAGGGGCGACTTCAAGCGCGGAGACATTTACAAGATGCACACCTACCGGGACGCGATTCGGAACGCCCGCTCGGTGTGGATCCTCTACCCCGGGTCGGAGTTCCGTTTCTTCGACGCCTCGAACTCTAGGAAGGTGATCCAACCAACCGACTTGCCCAGCCTGTTGGAGGGCGTCGGTGCAATTCCGTTCGCGCCCAAGCCGGACTCTGGACCCGATCCGTCGCCGCACGGCGAAGTGACTGCGACGCTGCGGAAGCTACTCGGGCCGCACTCCGCTGCCGCGTATTTCGCCGGAACCGAGGCCCTTTCGACGGTCGCGCCTCCGTAGGAGAGGATTAGTCAACCGGTCGGAGACTCCTCGTCTGTGGCGTTCCTCAACAGTTCTCTCAACTCACGCGTCGGCTCGGGAGCGTACTCCACGAGCTCGGTCACCCGGGTGAAGCTTTCGGGCGACACAAGGATCCGCTCACGGCTTGGTCCCAAGTCGAACTCCAGGTATCGGCTTGCAAACTCCTCATGGACATACCGCGCGAAATCTCTCGGTAGCGGATGATCGGCGGAGGGATCGCCGCAGCTGAGATCGGGAAGCGGTACCTTTTCTTCTTCATCCTCACATACTACGCGCCGGGGCCTGTCCCCGCGCGCTAACGGGCGGGAACGTACAGCACGTAGATTTCGTCGTTGCCGTCCCGGTCGGACGTGAAGGCGATCCGGGTGCCGTCGGGGGACCACGCGGGAAGCCCGTCGAACGCGGAGTGCTCCGTAAGCCGCGTCACGCCGCTCCCGTCCGCGTTCATGACGTAGATCTCATAGTCGCCGTGGAGGGGGGATGAGACGGCGATCCGGGCGCCGTCGGGAGACCACGCCGGTCCCCTCGCGTGGTAGTCCGTCAGCCGCGTCACACGGCTCCCGTCGGCGTTCATGACGTAGATCTCCGTGTTCCCGTCTCGGCGGGACGCGAAGGCGATCCGGGTACCGTCGGGTGACCATGCCGGACCCAGGTCGGGCGCGGAGTGGTTCGTCAGCCGCGTCACGCCGCTCCCGTCCGCGTTCATCGCGTAGATCTCCGCGTTGCCGTCCCGGGTGGACACGAAAGCGATCCGGGCACCGTCCGGGGACCACGCGGGAACCCCGTCGAACGCGGAGTGGTTCGTCAGCCGCGTCGCGCCGCTCCCGTCCGCGTTCATCGCGTAGATCTCTCCGCGCCCGTCGTCTCGGGAGGACGAGAAAGCAATCCGGGCGCCGTCGGGGGACCATGCGGGACTCTCATCATCTGCGGAGTGGTTCGTCAGCTTCGTCACGCCACTCCCGTCCGCGTTCATGGCGTAGATTTCATAGTTGTCGTCGCGGGAGGACGCGAAGGCGATCCGGGCACCATCCGGGGACCACGTCGGCCGCAGGTCATGCGCGGAGTGGTTCGTCAGGTTCGTCGCGGGAGGTCGGGACACGGCCGCACCCAACTCCTGGATGGCGGACAGGTTGTCCGGGTCGGTCGCCGTCACGGTCACCGTCGCCGTCCCCTCCGCCACGCCGGCCAGCGTCAGAGTGCTGCCGGACTGCGAGACGGAGACCACCGCGGCGTTGGACGACGACGCCTCGTACGTGAGCGCCCCTCCGTCCGGATCGCGGAAGTACGCAGCCACGTCGACCGCAACCGTATCCCCGGCGTCGACAATCTGGGCGGGAATCGAGCCGACGGGTTCGGGGGCCACCGGCTGTCTCTTATACCACTCT
>VXMQ01000068.1 GCA_009841015.1 Candidatus Palauibacter denitrificans
CTCGACGCCCGGCCCGCCCGGCACCTCGACGCCCGGCACCTCGACCGTCAGCCCGCTCGCGCGTCCTCCAATGCTCCTGCCCATGACCCCCGCCTACGCAGAAAGCCGCCCGCACGCTTCACGAGTCGGTATATCACGAGCTTCCTAATGGTAGTCGATCAAGTCCGGGGGGATCCGGCTCCGGTCTCTCTTCTCGAACAACCGCTCGAGGCCGCCGTGGCGAAGGCCCCGGTAACAATATGCCGGAACTTGCACCGCAATCGTCCGGTAGTTTCACTGCACGTTGCGTATTAGGGGGAGGCACGGCCGATGGAGAGCATCACGATCCGCAGTCTCGACGATGACGTAGCGAGGCGCCTCCGCGCACGCGCCGCCGAGCATCATCGTTCGATGGAGGAGGAAGCGCGAATCATCTTGCGCGATGCCGTGGCTGATCGTCGACCTGGTCCGCGAAACCTCGCGACGTTCACCCGCGAGTGCTTCGCGTCTCTCGGCGGCGTCGAACTCGAACTTCCCCCGCGCGGTCCTGAGCTTCGCCGGAGGTGACCCGCTTCTCCGCTGTCCCGTTCACGCTCAAGCGCAGCTCCGACCTCTGGGATGCGCGTGGTGGCTACGAGTCGACGACCGAGACCGCCCACGGCCTCGTGCGCCTGGAGGCGGACCAGCTGGTCATTCAATGGCGGCTCGCCGTGCAGACCGAGAAGATGGGCGACACGTGGGAGACGAGTGAGACGATCGAGCCCGTAAAGGAGATCGTGATCCCGCTGGCCAAGGTGGCGGGCGCGGCCGTGCCTCCGCGTCGCTGGTGGCACGTCCTGAGCCCCAGGCTGGTCATCGCGGCGTCGGACCTGCTGGCGTTCGAGAAGATTGCGGGCGAGCAGGGGCTCAAGCTGAAACACCCCGCCAAGCTGGTATTGCGGGTCAAGCGCGCGGATCGGCTCATTGCCGAAGAGTTCGCGGCGGAGCTGTCGCTGGCCGTGGCGCGCCTGCCGACCGACCCTGCCGACAACGAACGACTGGCCCCGCCGGCCCGCCACACCGTCGTCCCCAGCGAAGCCGATCTCCCCCCCGAATCCCGGCGTCAGTAACGCCCGGCAACCTCAGAGACAGGTGCTCCTTGCTGCGACACCCGCACCAGATGGCAGCTGCTTGATGCCTGCCAGTCGTCGATTCGTATCGACACGCTGTCGAGCAGGCGGGTGATCGCCGACTTGTCGCGGTACGGTTGGGTCTCCGGCGCCGCCTCGATGAAAGCATCGGGGTCCCCGGACTGAGCGATCACCCGCCGCATCGCGAGGGCGGCGGCGCGTTCCTGTTTCGTCGATCCAAGGCCCGTGCGAATGCACAGCAGGACAGCCTGGAACGTGCTGATCCTGGCCATCTTCGCGACCCACGCCACCATCCCGCCGAAGCCGAGACGATGCAGCGTCAATGACGACCGCATGTGCAGTGTGTCGTCGCGCAAGAGTCCAAGCGAGGTCAGGAAGCGCTTCTGGGTCGCACTGAATCTGTAGAACGCGACGAAGACGCTGCCCGTCCCGGAAACGATCCGGTTCGCTTCGCGCATGACCGCCCCGATGTCCCGCAGATCGGCCATGAAGTCGATGACGCCGGTCGCGAGGATGACCGTCTCATAGGCCCCATCGACGAACGGCATCGAGGTCGCGTTCGCGCGCACAAGGGCCAGGCCTCTTCGCGACCTGGCGTATTCCAGCATCCTGGCGCTCAGATCGATGCCGTAGCAGCGCAGTCCCTGACGCCGCAGCTCCTCCACAATCAGCCCTTGCCCGGCACCGACGATCAGAACGGGCTCCCGAATGTCGCCAAGAATCCGACCCAGGCTCGACACGTCCAGGTAGTTGTTTTCGACGCGCCAATGATGCGGCGCCAGCGTGTCCCAGTAGTTGGACACGTTGCGCGGGGCCGATTCCCCGTCCCCCTCGGTCACCGTCCATTGCCTCCTTTGATTCCGGATGGGTGAGTCAGACTACAACGAAAGACGTTTGCGGGTGAGACGCCGGTGGTCTAGCGTCGTGGGCGACGGTTTTGCGGTTCGAGATGGTTCGCCGTGTCCAGACAACGGACACCCCGGCGTGCGGACCTTTCGCAGCATTTCCTTCGGAGCAGGTCGCTTGCGGCTAGCCTGATCGCTCAGGCTCCGGTCACACGAAACGATCTGGTTGTCGAGGTTGGGGCGGGCCGCGGCATCCTCACTCGAGAGCTGGCGCGTCGATGCCGTGAGGTCGTCGCGGTAGAGTTCGACGGGGCGCTGGCCGAGGCGCTTCGCCGGCGCTTCCCGAGCGACGACCGCGTCACGATCGTCCGGTCCGACTTCCTGCGTTTTCGGCTGCCCGACGTTCCCTACAAGGTCCTGGGAAACATCCCGTTCAACCGGACGGCCGCCATCGTCCGGCGGCTCGTCCAGGCCGATCCTCCGCCGCAGGACGCCTGGCTCGTGGTCCAGCGTGAAGCGGCCGAGCGGTTTGCCGGCCGTCCCTGTTCCTGGGAGACGCTGCCGTCGCTGCTGCTCAAGCCGTGGTGGCAAATCGAGATCGCGCGCCGCCTTCGCCGCACCGACTTCGATCCCCCTCCGAGCGTTGACGCCGTCGTGCTCTGGCTCGCGCGCCGCCCGCGACCGCTCGTGGACCGCTCCCAGGCCGCGGACTACCGGCGCTTCATCCGGAGTTGCTTCGGCCGCGACGGCCGCTCGATCCGGCGGTGCCTGCGCTCCGAATTCACGCAAACGCAGATCCACCGGCTGGGCCGGGACCTCCGGTTCGATCCCTCCGGACCGCCCCGCGACCTCACCTTCGACCACTGGCTCGCACTGTTCCGGTTCCGAAGGCTGACGCGATCGTAAGTGCCGATACGGGAACAGGAGAAGCAGCCGCGATCCGGACACGTTGGGGGGGATACGGTGGTACAGCTATCATGGCAGGCATGAAAACGACCATCGAGTTGGCCGCCGACCGAAACCGGCTGGAGGTTCCAGTGATTCACAGGAGTGCGCTATGACTTGGACCCTCGCCTCCCGTTTCCGGACGCTCGCGACGCTCGCCGCGCTCGCCGTGCTTGGCGGGCTCGCGTTCGTCCTCCCTTCCTTCGCTTCCGCCCAGGAGCGGCCGCTTGTCACGCCGGATGACTATGGCCGCTGGGAGCGGCTGGGCGGGGTCGAGTTTTCGCCGCTCGGCGACTGGATCGCCTACGAGGTCACGCGGGTGGACGAGACGTCGGAACTCCGCGTGCGCAGGATCGAAGAGGACTCGGTTCGGGTCTTCCCGTGGGGGTCGGAGCCGCGATTCTCGCCGGACGGGCAGTGTCGAGCGGATTCACATCTGATTGAGGTGATTGACGTTACGGGAACATAAGGTCCGGCTCCCGCCGTTTCGTTCCCGCTGGATCGCGAACTCTCAGGCGCGAGCCCTCCGGCGGTTTTCCAGAGCCGTCCTGAGCTGTCCCTCGTCGGCTCGCTGATAACACTGGAGGACCGTCCTGGCCTCCTTCCAGCCGCCGAGCTCGCACAGCACCTTGAGCGGCTGGTCCATCAGGTCGCTGGCAAACTTACGCCGAAGCGAGTGCCAGCCTCTCCCGCGCTTGGGCTTCAGCCCCGCCAGCCTCTCGGCCCTGCCCCACCACCCTCGTACCACCGTAGGTCCCATGCACCTTGAGGCATCCTTGGGCGCGGGCATCACAGACGCTTCCCCAAGTCCGGGGTTCTTCCTCCGCGCCTCTTCCAGAACTTCGAGCGCCTCGGCGGTGACGGGCGTGACGTGCTCGTGGCCCGACT
>VXMQ01000181.1 GCA_009841015.1 Candidatus Palauibacter denitrificans
GGTGCTGCCTGAGCGCGGACGACGAACTCGGCTACGTCTACGTGCCGCTCTCGGCTCCGACCTCCGCCTACTACGGGGGGCACCGGCCCGGCGACAACCTGTTCTCGAACAGCCTCGTGGCGCTCGACGCACAGACGGGCGAGCGGGTGTGGCACTTCCAGATGGTGCATCACGACATCTGGGAATACGACACCGTGGGCCCGCCCGTGCTGGGTCGCATCCACGTGGACGGACGCCCGATCGACGCGGTGATGCAGGCGAGCAAGACCGCCTTCCTCTACACCTTCGACCGGCGCACCGGGGAGCCGGTGTGGCCGATCGACGAGGTGGAGGTGCCGCAGTCGACCGTGCCGGGCGAGGCCACGTCGCCGACGCAGCCGATTCCGAGCCGACCGCCGGCCTTCGATCGCCAGGCGGTCACGCCGGAAGACGTGATCGACTTCACGCCCGAGATCCGCGAGCGGGCGCTCGCGCTGGCGGATTCGCTCGTCATGGGGCCGCTGTTCACGCCGCCGATGGAGCGGGGGACGGCGGAGGGGAAGATCGGGACGTACGTCATCCCGGGTGCCTGGGGGGCGGGGAACTGGAACACCGGCGCGTTCGACCCCGAGACGGGCGTCTACTACGCGGTGTCGCACACGCTGCCGAACGTCTGGAGCCTGTCGGAGAACTCCGAACCGGGGGAGATGGAGTTCGGCACGCAGGGCGGGTGGCCGCGGGCCGAGATCGAGGGTTTGCCGCTCGTGAAGCCGCCGTGGGGGCGGATCACGGCGATCGACATGAACCGGGGCGAACACCTCTGGATGGCGGCGAACGGCGACGGTCCCAACGACCATCCGCTTCTCGAGGGCCTGGACCTTCCCCCGCTGGGGAACGCGAACCGGCCGGCCCCGCTCGTCACGGGGTCGCTGCTCTTCATCGGGGAGGGGAGCGACGCGGTCATCGGGACGCCGGACACGCACTGGGGGACGACCTTCCGGGCGTACGACAAGGCGACGGGACAGGTCGTGTGGGAGACGGAACTCCCGTCGGGGACGACCGGCGGGCCGATGACGTACCTGCACGCGGGGAAGCAGTACATCGTCGTCGCGGTCGGGGGGAGCGAGCAGCCAGCCGAGTACGTGGCGCTGGGCCTGCCGTGAGCCGGGCTCGATGAGCGGTCTCTGGTCTCAAGCCGCCGGCGTGGCGGCGCGGACGCCGGAGTCGCGCAACCGGTACGTCGATTTCCTGCGCGCGGCCTCGATCGGCGCCGTCGTGGTCGGCCACTGGATACAGGCGGCGCCGTACACGGGCGGCAGCGAAATCGCGCTCTCGAGCGTGCTCGAACACCAGTCGTGGACGCGCTGGCTCACGTGGATCTTTCAGGTGATGCCGATCTTCTTCCTCGTCGGCGGCTACTCGAACGGCGTCTCGTGGCAGTCTGCTACGGACAGGGGCACGAGCTACGCGGAGTGGCTGCAGGTGCGGCTCCGGCGCCTGCTCGGACCGGTACAGGTGCTGCTCGGAGTCTGGGTGCTGCTCGCCATCGGCATGGCACTGGGCGGCGTCGATGCGGGCTTCGTGGGCGACCTGTCGCAGATGGCGCTCATCCCGGTCTGGTTCCTCGCCGTCTACGTCATGGTCGTGCTCATCGTGCCGCTGACGTACGCGGCCTGGCGGCGGTACGGGCTGTGGTCGTTCTGGGTGCTGGTCGCCGCCGCGGTCGCGGACGACATCCTCTTCCTCGCCGCCGATCTGACCGTCGTGGGCTGGGCCAACTACGCCTTCATCTGGGTCGCCGTCCACCAGTTGGGGTACGCGTGGCGCGACGGCTACGCGGCGGGCCTGCGGAGGGGCGCGGCGTGGGCCGCCCTCGGCGCGGCGGCGCTCGTCGGGATGGTGGCGCTCGGGCCGTATCCGGTCAGCATGGTGAGCGTCCCCGGTGACGAGATCAGCAACTCGCTGCCGCCGAAGCTGCCCATGCTGGCGCTGGCCCTCATGCACACCGGACTGCTGCTGTCGATCGAGGGCCCGATGCGGCGCTGGCTCGACCGGGCCGCGCCGTGGACGGCCACCGTGCTCGTGAACGGGATGATCATGACGATCTTCCTCTGGCACTTGACGGCCGCCACCCTGGTGATCGGCGCGGCGCTCCTCCTGGGCGGCGTGGGTCTGGGTGTCGACCCCGCCGGCGCGGGATGGTGGGCGGTCCGGCCCCTCTGGCTGGCCGTGTACGCGCTCGCTCTGGTTCTGTGCGTGCTCGCTTTCGGAAGGCTCGAGCGGCGTGCCGGAGCGGGAAGGACCCGTCCCGGCTGGCTTCTCGCGGGGGGCGCGACCGTGGCCTGCGCCGGCCTGGCGCTCCTCGCGCTCGGCGGCGTGGCGGCGGAGGGGGGTGGGCCGTTCGGGCTGAGACTGGGCGTGCTGGTGCTCGCGTTCGTCGGCGCGGAGTTGGCGGGCGCCAACCCGCTGGCGCGTGCCCGGGCCGGCTGAACGATGGTGGGACGGAGTGGGTCGAATTGCGAAGTAGGCGGTTTCCACTGGAGGTGACGATGCGTGCAGCAACTTTCCCGCTCCTGATCTCCGGCCTCCTGGTCTCGCCCGGGTTTGCCGCTGCCCAGACCCTTCCGGCGGCGGCGGGCGCCGGGACCTCCGCCTCGGGATTCGCGGTCTCCATCACGCTCGTGGGGGAAGATGTCCTCGTCTCGCGCAACGGGGCCGAAATCCGGCTTCCGACCTACCCTGAGGCCGGCGCGGCGTACGTCTTCCGGCGCGGCGGCGCGGGGAGCGCCGTCGCGGTCGCCGCCGACGCCGCCTTCCTCGGCGCTCCGGGCGGGCTCGGAGACCTGCCGCGCTTCGGCCAGCCGGCGCCCGCGCAACCCGGGGCCGTCTACGTCTACGCCGTGGGGCCGGACGGCGAGGCCACGATGGCGGCCCGTCTCGCGAGTCCCTCGCCGGAAGGGGCGGACCGCTTCGGCGCCGCCCTGGCCGCAGTCGGTGACCTGCTCATCGTGGGCGCACCCGGGAGCGATGGCGGCCGGGGCGCCGTCTACCGCTTCGAACGCGATGGCGACGCCTGGCGGCCCGGCGGCGCGTTCGTGCTGGAGGGCCTGGCCGCGGGAGCCCGATTCGGCACGTCGCTGGCCCTCGAGGGCAACACGCTGTTCGCGGGTGCGCCCGGCCAGGCCGGCGGGGGCATCGTCGCGGCGTTCGACGTGAGCCAGCCCGCCGGGGCGTCGCGACTCGTGAGCCCCCCGGAAGGTTCCGGCGCGACCGGCTTCGGCGCCTCGCTGGCCGTCGGCGGCGGGATGCTGTGGGTCGGCGCGCCCGGCACCGCTGCGGGGGCCGGGGCGGCGTACGCCATCGACCGGACCTCGCTCGACCACGTTCAGTCCGTTGACGCCGCGCCTTTCGGTCCGGGGGGCGCCTTCGGGTCCAGCCTCGGAGCCGGGGCGGAGATGACCGTGGTCGGAGCCGGCCAGGCCGACCTCAGGCTCGGCGCGGCCGCCGTCCTCGAGCGCTCGGGCGCCGACGGCTCCTGGGTGGCTTCGGGCACGTTGCGCGACCCGGAGCGCCCGAACATGACCGCCGTCTCGGGTGAGACCGTGAGTTGCCAGGACGGGACCGCGCTCGACTACGCCTGCACGGATGTGGATCTCGTGGCCTTTCTCCCGCTCGCGCAACTCGGCGCCGGTCCCACGTCGATCGCGAACGACATCTGGGGCTGGACCGACCCCGAGACGGGCCGCGAATACGTCCTCCTGGGCAAGTCCAACGGCACGTCCTTCGTCGACATCA
>VXMQ01000139.1 GCA_009841015.1 Candidatus Palauibacter denitrificans
TTCCCCGGCCCGGTGCTCGCCATGGTGTCGGCCCCGCTCTATTCGGCCGACCGGCGAGACCACGTCGGAGAGGAACAGGTTCTGGAGCCAGATCCCGCCTCCCGCGACCATCGCCGGAAACGTGAGCCCGACGCCGGGGATCGGAACGACGTAGTAGTGCAGCAGCGTGCGCGGGATCGCGATGCCGATCACGAGCTTGATGATCTCCCAGGGCTGGAACGTGCCGCTGAACGCGATCTTGAGTCCGGTCCAGGCGACCATCACGGCGGCGAGCCCGCCCCAGAGCTGGAGCCCGAGCGTGTGAACGTCGGGCGCGGCCCCGCCGACGACGGTGTCGAGCACCACGTCGAGGAAGCTCTTGAAGTCCTGAAGCTGATCGGCGGGGATCTGCGCCGGGACGTTCGGGTCGATGGACTGCGGGGGCAGTTGCATGGCCGTCGTGCCCTAGCGGTAGAACGAGGGCACGCGGAACAGGAGCCCGTCCCTGAGCGCGGCCCGGTTCAGCGAAGCCGCGTTCCGCATGGTCCCGGCGAGCGCGTTCGCGCGCGCCCGGCCGTCGTGCCAACGGCCCAGCCATTCGAGGTGGGCGAGTTCGGCCTGCCTCGCCCGGCTCGCCTCCATTGCCGTCTGATGGGCGAGCACCTGTCCGAGGGCCGCGTTGATCCTCCCCTGGCTCAGCGCGGCCGCGACTCCGGCCTGCTGGAGGGCCGTGTTGGACAAGTTCCCATTCGCGGTGAGGTCGCCGAACGAGCCTTGCGCGCTCTCGATGGTCCCGGCGAGCGCCGCCGCCGCGTCGAGGGCCGCGTAGTCGAGCACGCGCTGCCGGTCGGCAGCCTCACGGGCGCGGCGGTGGTCCTCCAGCGCGCGCGTCGCCGCTTGGGGCGGAAGGTTCGCAAACAGAGCGAGGATGTCGGCATCCGACACCCGGTCGGCCGCGTTGCGGGCGGTTCTCCAGTGTCGCGTGAACGAGCGCCCGGTCCCCATCGCGCGGACGGCATCGACCGTTCCGCGGGCCGGGCCGGTGAAGTCCGAGCGCCAACCGAGTCCGTCGCGCACCAGGCCGACGGGATCGGCGGCAAGGTCGGAGAACGGCTGGAGCAGCGCATCGATCTCGCCCTTGGCGGCGCGTTCCATGTGGTCGAGCTGGTCTTCGAGTTCCGTAAGCTGGCGGGCCATCGACCGGATCTGGGTGACCTGGTGCGAGATCTGCGTGATCTGATTCGCGATGATCGTGGCCCGCTGGAACCAGCTTCCGAAGTCGAACTGCGCGCTCGCGGGACGGGCGCCCGAGAGCAGCAGGACGGGGACGAGAAGCGCGGCGGTGAGGATGCGGTGGCGCATGGGACGGTCCTTTCTCTTATCGGTGTGTCGGAGGGGTGGGGACGAGGACATCGGAGGTGAACCAGATGCGGAGCCTGTGGCCCGCGCGGATCGTGATCTCGGGCAGCCGGTTCAGATACCGGTCCAGCATCGAGGTGGCGCTGCCCCCGAGTCCCTGCCCGACCCCTGCCTGAAGTCCGTAGGGGGAGGCCCCGGCGAGCGTGAGACCGCTCAGCGCGCCGACCGCTCCGGCGGCTGCGAACGTCGAGAGGTAGCGCCGGTTCACTTGGTCTCGGAGCGCGCTCTCGCCCACCTGGTTCAGGCCGGTGAACTCAAGGTCCACCCAGCTTCCGTCGGGCAGCAGCAACCGGTGGAACCCGACGGCGAGGCGGCTCTCGTCGCGGTTCTGGACGGCCTGAGCCGTGCCGACGACGCGCGCGCCGCGCGGGATCAGCACCCGCTGGCGGTCGGCGGCGTAGAGCGGCGCCGACACCATGGCGAGCACCGGGCCGGGGAACTCGCCCGAGAGTTGGGTGATGAGCACCGCGTCAAGGAACGTCCCTTCGTGGATGCGTTCCCAGCCCGGCGGGTCATGCGGTCGGACCAAACGGCTCGGCTCGGAGGTGCGGGACGCGGCGGGACCATCCGCCTGCGGTGCCGGGCCTCCGACGCCGGGCGCGAACTCTCCGGCGGCCAGCCCGGCCGCCATCTCGGCCTCAAGAGCGGCGAGGGATTGCCCGAGGGACGCGAGCGCGCCGTCGAGTGCCGCATCGGGAGACTCGGGCGCCAAGGGAGACCCCGCGGCATCCGGGGGGCCGTTCGGATCCCGGTGTGACTGCGCGACGGGGAATGAGCGGAGCGAGCGCATTCCACGCTCGACCTCCTCCAGCCGGAGCGCCTCGCGAAGCTCGAACTCGGCCCGGCCCATGCCGCCCCCGGCACTGCCCGAACTTGCCGCCGTGTCCCGCCCGTCCGTGTCCTGCCCGGAGGGACCGGACTGCTGCCGCTGCCGGTCCGCATCGGCCGCCGCCTGCTGGCTCTGGCGGTCGGTTTCGTCGCTGAAGCGTCCGTCGAGCGACCGGCCCGTGCGGTCGTCCACGGGCCGGGCCGGCGCGGGAGCGACGCCCTCGGCCGTCTCGTCGGGACCGGAAAACGACGAGGAGAGCAGCAGCCCGGCCACGAGCACGGTGATCAGGGTGATCCCGACCTTCGTGACGACGCCGCCCGGCAGCGCGCCCTTCGGCTCCTTCACCAACTGCTTCCAGAGGCTCATCTCGAACCCTCCACGGGCTCGAACCGCCAGCGCAGCCGCTTGTCGCCGATCTGGAGCCACCCGTCGCCGAGGATGCGGCGGGCGATGTAGAGGCCGTCATCGGTGAGATCGAACGCGACCAGGCTCGGTTCGCCGTCCCGGAGTTCGTAGAGGGCGGGCGACTCCTGTGCGCGCGAACGGAGATAGGTGAACTCCCCGTCGTGCCACATCGCCTCGACCCGGAACGGTCGCTCGGAAGCATCACGGTCCAGCCGGTACTCGAACCGCAGCCGTTCCGGGTAGGCGGCGCGGAACGCTTCGACCTCGGCCTCGGCCCGGTCGCGCGCCTCGGCGATCCCGGCCTTGGCCTCCTCGCGGGCCAGCCGCGCGGCACCGGCAGCCTGGGCCGCCATCTCGCGGTAGGCGGCGACCTCGCTTCTTGCGACGAACCTGGGAGCGCCGGACAGGGCCGCCGCGTCCGCGCCCGCTTCGACGCGGACGATCAGGTGGGGCGGCTTCTCGCCGTGTTCCGAAACGAGGAAGGAGTAGATGCGACCGGACTCGCAGACGAGCGCCACGTTCGTCGCGGCGTCCTCGGCCAGGGGTTTCAGGTACGCGACGTTCGCCGCGCCGGTCAGGTGCCAGTACTCGGAGTCGCCGGCCACGAAGTCGAGGATCCTCTCCCCGGCCGGAAGCACGATGACCGTGGTATGCCGCACGCGCGCGCGGAGCCGGGGGATCCGCTCCTCGCCTTCCTCCGGCAACGGAACCCGGAGCAGGGTGGCGTCCGCGCTCGCTTGCTGCGCGGCGGCATCGCAGGGAAGCGCCGTCAGAAGCAGCGTCAGCAGGACTACGACGATCCCCAGCAGGATCGCGGCGGTTGGAGTTGCCTTCATGGTGTTCACGTCCTCTCGGTTGGTGGGGTGGGATGGGTTCGGCCCGCGAGCGCTTCGAGCGCCCGGGCCAGGCCGTGCCACGCCACGGCTTCGGCGCGCCTCTCGGCGTCGAGCGGCGAGGAGGTGTAGAGCCAGTAGCTCTCGGCATCGACTTCGAGCCGGAGCACCGCCGCCTCGTCCGGGCGGCGGAGATACAGTTCACGCTTGGGCGTCAGCGCCCGGATCCGGGCCACCTCCGACTCGTTCAGCCGGAACAGCGCCCCGGCCTCGTCGGGCAGTTCGGCGT
>VXMQ01000027.1 GCA_009841015.1 Candidatus Palauibacter denitrificans
AGCGACTACTGGAGGCCGGTGCCTACTTCATCTTGTGAGAAATCCGGGCTAGCCCTACGTGAAGAGCATGATCTGATTCCAAACGTAGAGGCGGATCATCTTCCGGAAGGAGCCTCCTTATATCTGGCAGAGGACGAACCAAGGCCCGTATGGTGGAAGAAGTATTTTGGGATTGACCGTGATCTAAGACAAGCGTTCAAGGGAGCCCTAGTGTTCGTTCCGACTTCGGATCGCGTGTTCGCATTCTCATTCGGTCGAGCTTATCACAGCCTGAGACAAGGCAGCTACGAACCAGATTTCGGACTGCGCGTGACACTCAACGCAGTGGACCCGAACAAAATCAAGAACACTGATATCATCGAACCTGTCAACGCGCGTCGGCAGCGAACGCAAGTTCCCGTCCTGTCTGACCTGACACTCTTTGACTTCGATCATGACAATGCCGTACTCAAGAACTTGGCAGGAAAGGCACGGGATGACTATACCCATTTCGTGCGAAATGTCTCCGGCCAAGACAACCTTCGGATCAGTTCGGACGTTCAGGCGACGGATCTGCCGACACTCTGTGAACAGTTGTTATCATTGTACGAATCGGATGACTACACGGATGCGTTTCCTGGCATTCGCGCGATTTCGCGCGTGCGAGACCCTTCTCTTATCGAGCAGCTCGACGAGCGCCTTATCGAAGGAGTTAGAGAGCGTGACCCGGCGCTGTTGTTGGGGGTTCCGGCATTTGTGGATTACAGTACGTCGGTTCAGATCAGATATCGAGGTGCGGGAGGTACTTTTGTGCGCGACGACGCCGCGCTCGAGCTGTACTGCGAATATCTACAGGTGCGAGGCGTGCCACAGGAATCGCTAACCCTGGAAGACCTACGACGACACAAGATCGAGTTGGTGGATGAAGAGATGCGACCGGGCGACCGACATACGATCAAGAAGGCTTTGATCTACGATACGCAGCTGGAGGGTGATTCCGCAGGTTATCATCTGCTTGAGGACGCGTGGTACCGGGTGGAGACAGATTATATGCGCCTATTGGAAAACGATATAACCGACATATTCGAAGATCCGAGACTGCCACCCTACAGACATAAGAACGAAGGCGACTACAACGCGAAAATGGAGGAGGAGTACCAGAACATGAGATGTCTGGACGGTAAGAACATCGCACCGCCGGGTGCGACGCAGGTGGAGCCGTGTGATGTGCTGCGCGTAGAGGGAGAGGGTGACGAGCGGGAGGTGAGTCTTGTTCATGTGAAAAGGTCGACGAGATCGAGCGGATTGAGTCATTTGTTTAGTCAGGGAACGGGTTCGATGGAGTTGCTTCTGTCCGAGAACGCGTCGATTGAAAGGTTGGAGGCGTTGACGTCAGATTTTGAGGAGCGCGTAGGTGAGCTCGGGTTAAGAAGAAGACTTGAAGACAGAACCGTTAGGGTGGTGTTTGCAGTCGTGACGACGAAGGAGGCGGCAGGGGGTTGGGCCAACCTTCCGCTGTTCTCACGGATAAATCTGCGGCGGGCGAAACGCCAATTCAAACTAATGGGCGTGGAGATGGGGATCGGATTCATCAAGAATGAAGCGTGAACGCGGGACGTCGAACAGTTATGTTCGAGGGGGGCGCGGGGGAATCGTTGCAGGGATGACAGGCAGAGGAGACAGACCCCGGACTTGCGTAGCCGCGCCGGTCGGCACGCGGGGGGAAACGGGGCCGGTGGCGGACCGGTGGTCACGATGGAGCGGATCACCTACCTTGCGCGCGACTTCAAACCAAGATCACTACCACATCTCCGGTGCATGCTAAGATACCAGACCGCTGCGGATAGCGTCGTACAGCTCAGGCGGGGCGTGTAGTGTCGCAATCCACGTTCGGCGAGTTCACGCCCGGCGTCGTGGTGCGCGGACCGCTGCTCCCTGAGCCGGTGGAAGTCATCACGACCGTCCCGATGGGCGCCTCGGTCAAGCTGGTGGCCAAGGGTCTCCGCTCCGGCCAAGTCCACGACCCGATCCTGAACGCGGCGCAGTTCTCCCAGCTCACGGTGTCGCCGACCACGGAGCCATTCGATGGGGACTCCGTTCGGTTCCGCCTCGGCGTTGAAGCCGAGCGTCTGGGACTCGCCTACGAGTACGATCCTTACTTCGCGCTATCGATCGCCCGCGTCCATCCTCTGCCACACCAGCTCGAGGCGGTCTACGAGTATTTCCTTTCACTCCCGCGCATCCGCTTCCTCCTCGCGGACGACCCGGGGGCCGGCAAGACGATCATGGCGGGCCTTCTTCTCAAGGAGTTGAAGATCCGCGGCCTCGTCCAGCGGACGCTGATCGTGGCCCCGGCGAACCTCACGTTCCAGTGGCAGCGCGAGATGAAGGACAAGTTCCGCGAGCAGTTTGACGTGATGCGCGGCGAGATCCTCCGCAGCCAGTACGGACAGAACCCATGGCAGGAGAAGAACCAGGTCGTCACGTCAATCTCGTGGATCTCCCGCATCGAGGACGCAAAGGAGAGCCTGCTGCGCAGCCGTTGGGACCTGATCGTCGTTGACGAGGCCCACAAGATGAGTGCCTACAGCCGCGAGAAGAAGACGCTTGCGTTCCAGCTCGGCGAGGCGCTCGCGGATCGGACCGACCACTACCTCCTGATGACCGCAACGCCCCACAAGGGCGATCCGGAGAACTTCCGCCTTTTTCTCTCGCTTCTCGATCGCGATGTCTACGGAGATGTCAAGAGCCTTGAGGAGGCGATGCATCGTCACGAGGCACCGTTCTACTTGCGGCGCACGAAGGAAGCGCTCGTAACGTTCCCCGACGAGAACGGTCAGGTCCATCCGCTCTTCACGAACCGCGACGTCCGTACCGCGAAGTTCGATCTGGACGGGGAGGAGTACGACTTCTACGACGCTCTCACGCGCTACGTGGAGGATCAGTCGATGAAGGCCGCGGCGAGCGACTCGCCGCAGGCGCGCGCGCTCGGCTTCACGATGGCGATGCTGCAGCGACGCTTGGCCTCAAGCGTCTATGCCGTGCGCCGGAGCCTCGAACGCATGCGGGACAAGCGGGAGAAGATACTCGAAGACCCCGAGAAGTACCGTCGTGAGCAGATTGAGCGCAGGCTG
The DNA here is from genome assembly GCA_009841015.1 of Candidatus Palauibacter denitrificans. Lineage (GTDB taxonomy): Bacteria > Gemmatimonadota > Gemmatimonadetes > Palauibacterales > Palauibacteraceae > Palauibacter > Palauibacter denitrificans. Next base: position 3,114 of record VXMQ01000027.1, read on the forward strand.
CCTGACGACTTCGAGGATCTGACCGAAGAGGAGCAGGACGATATCCGGGACCAACTCGAAGGCGTCGTCGTCTCGATCGATCCCGCCGCTCTACGCGACGAAATCCAGCGGCTCGAAAGGCTGATCGACCAGGCGAAATCCCTCCAGGCTAGGGCCGTAGAATCGAAGCTTGCCAAGCTGCGCGAGGTGTTGAGCAAGCAGAACATCTTCAGCGATCCGCGCATGAAGCTGCTGCTTTTCACCGAACACAAGGACACGCTCGATTACTTGGCTGGAGACGGCAAGGACGGACGTCCTCTCGGAAAGCTCCGCGAGTGGGGCCTAGCCGTCACGCAGATCCACGGTGGGATGAAGATCGGTGACCGGGACACGCCCGGTACGCGCATCTACGCGGAGCGCGAGTTTCGCGAGGAGGCTCAGGTTCTCGTGGCCACGGAGGCGGCGGGCGAGGGGATCAACCTCCAGTTCTGCTGGTTCATGATCAACTACGACATCCCGTGGAACCCGGTCCGGCTCGAGCAGCGCATGGGCCGGATTCATCGATACGGCCAAGAGCACGATTGCCTGATCTTCAACTTCGTGGCTGTCAACACACGCGAGGGCCGCGTTCTCCAGAAGCTCCTCTCCCGCCTCCTGGAGATCAAGAACGAACTCGGTTCCGACAAGGTTTTCGACGTCGTGGGCGAAGTGTTTCCATCGAACCTGCTGGAGAAGCTCTTTCGCGACATGTATGCCCAGCGGCTCACCGCGCCGAGTATCGAGGAGCGGATCGTCCGGGAGATCAATCCGGAGCGGTTCCGGGAGATCACCGAATCCACCCTAGAGGGACTGGCGAAGCGGGAGCTTAATCTCGGTGCCCTGATCGGCAAGTCTGCCGAGGCGAAGGAGCGTCGCCTCGTCCCCGAGGTCATCGAGGACTTCTTCGCCGCCGCCGGGCCGGTCGCGGGCGTGCGTCCGGCCGCGCAGCGCGGGAAGCCACACGTTTACCGGATCGGGAAGGTACCGAAGACGCTGGCCTCCCTTGGGGAGGAGTTGGAGCCCAGGTTCGGTCGGCTCGGCAAGACCTACCAGCGCGTCACCTTCGACAAGGCCCATCTCAGAGACGATCCCACGCTGGAGTGGGTGACTCCCGGGCATCCATTGTTCGAGGTCGTGCGCGCCGACGTACGCGAGCGCGTCTCGGATGACATGCGGCGCGGCGCAGTCTTCTTCGACCTGCACTCGGCCCAACCGTACCGGATCGACGTATTCGGCGCATCGATCAGGGACGGGCGCGGCAACACGCTCCACCGGAAGCTCTTCGTGATCAGAACCGATGTCGACGGGGCCCTGTCGGTCCGCCAGCCGACGATGCTTCTTGACGTTATCCCGACCCCCAACGGCACGGCGGCGCCTGAGTCACAGGCGCTGCCCGACCGGCAGGCCGTGGAGCAGGCGCTCTTGGACAAAGCGCTCACGCCGTTCCTGACCGAGGTCTCGGAGCAACGCGCCCGCGAGAACCAGCGAGTCCGTGAGCACATGGACATTTCGCTGGGCGAGTTGATCCACCGCCAGAACCTGCAGCTTGCCGACCTCGTCTCGAAGCAACAGGCGGGCGACACAACCCCGGGTCTGGCCGGCAACATTGCTCAGGCCGAGCAGCACCTCGACGATCTGAATCAACGGTTGGAGATGCGGGAGGAGCAGCTCGAGATGGAGCGCCACTGCATGATCGGCGACATCGTCCATGTCGGTCGTGCCTGGGTCTTGCCGCACCCAGACCGCACCAGTCCCGGGATCGCCCCAATGGTGCGAGATGAGGAGATCGAGCGGATCGCGGTTCAGGAGGCGATCAGGTACGAGGAAGCGCGTGGCTGGGTGGTCGAGAGCGTCGAGACGGAGAACCGCGGGTTCGATCTGATCTCCCGTAAGCCACACCCGGGCGACCCGAAGACCTTCGTCGAGGTTCGGTTCATCGAGGTGAAGGGGCGCGCCGGCGTCGGCGAGGTCGGTCTGAGCGCGAATGAGTATAAGACGGCGCAACGGCTCGGCGCCGACTACTGGCTCTACGTCGTCTACAACTGCGCCGGGACACTCGAACTCCACGTGATCAACGACCCCGCGCGACTTGGCTGGAAGCCGGTCGTGCGCGTGGAGCACTACCATCTGGGCGCGAGGCAAATCATCGAGGCCGAGCAGCATGGGTGATCGCCGAAACAAGCTCCAGGCGAAGTTCACGCCCAAGAATCGGTACGCCAACTTTGGCGACGTGCTGGTTCGAATGCGCGTCCGTGGTTTTCGCTGCCACGCGAACACCATGGTTGAGATCCAAAGTCCTATTACCGCGTTTTGCGGAATGAACGGCACGGGTAAGTCGACCCTACTACAAATGTTGGCGATTGCCTACAAGCGACTTGCTCCAGCGCGGCCGTACTACGTGAAGGATTTCTTGGTCATTGGCCCGCTCGACCCGGCGCCGTTCTCGGACGTGGCCGAAGTCGAATTCACATACTTGAAGAATCCGACCGATCACAAGACCGTGACGATCAGCCGACGTCCGACACAGCGATGGAGCGGTTACGTCAGACGGCCAGAGCGAGAGGTCTATTTCGCAGGCGTTGGACATTACCTTCCCCGCATCGAACAACGTGACTTTGTTGTACGAAATGCGAAGAATCTCCAAATCACCGACCAGCAGGACATCCCTCAAGTCGTTAAGGAGGCTGCGTCGACCATTCTCGCCTGCCAATACAGCGCGGCGACAAGTAAGGCCGTGACCTACTCTCGGTACAACGGCGACATCGTATGCGTTCAGCGCGGAGGCGTGGAGTATTCGGAGGCCCATATGGGCTTCGGCGAGGGGAGAACGCAGAGCCTAGTCGTGGCGCTCGAGAAGATACCGGACGTCACTACCATCCGAGTGCGCAGCACAGCCTTGCCGAGTACCTGATGGATGTATCGATTCGCCGAGGGCACCAGATTTTCCTCACAACTCACAGCGAGTACCTACTGAATGCGCTGCCTGGTGCGTCTCGTCTCTACTTGATGCGCGATTCGACGGATTCCATTCGCTGTCTTGCAGGCCTTTCGGCGGCGGAAGCGCGTAGCCTGATGACCGATGGTGCTACGAAGGCGCTTACCGTCTTGGTTGAGGACGAGTGCGCCCGGGCGATTGTGCGAGAGCTCCTGCGGCTAGTGGATCCGGGGTTCGTCAGGACCGTGGGGATTTATGCAGGCGGAGACGCGGACGCTTTGGCCAAGACCGCGCGAGTTCTTCGAGATACGGGGCTTTCCGTCGCGATTGTACGCGACGGCGATCAACTGGAGACGCCTAGAGACAATATATTCAAGCTGCCTGGCCACGAAGCACCGGAAAAGGAACTGTTGGGCAATCCAGACGTCAGGACGCACGTTGAAGCCAGGTATGGCGTGCGGCTTGACGATTTCTTTGCAGGACTTGGGGACGTCGACCATCATGAATGGATGCGACGCTTGGCGGATCATGTAAACGTGGACGAGGGAGCGATGCTGGTGGAACTAGCTCGGATCTATGCAACTAGTGTTTCCGAAAACGACGTAGTGAACCTTAGGGACGTGCTTCGCGAGAGTGTTCGGTGATGGCTGAGTATCCGCGGCGTCTGATCGAGGTGGATCTGCCGATCAAGGAGATTTCCGCTCACGCGCGTCGCGAAAAGTCGACCCGACACGGGCACATCTCAACACTGCACATTTGGTGGGCTCGGCGTCCGCTCGCGGCGTGTCGCGCTGTAGTCCTCGCCGCGCTGTGGCCGGATCCGGCTGACCCGCGGTGTCCGGAACGCTTCCGGATTGAAGCCGCAGATGTCATGAGTAGGTGGCGGGACAGCCGCGGCGGGCCTCATAGGGACTGGAGCGACGCAACTGTGGTGCGCGCGGCCCTGCTCGACTTCATTGCGGAGTTCGCGAACTGGGACAACTGTACGAACGCTGCCCACCTGCAGACCGCCCGGCGTCTCGTCCAGGTGGCGCACGAGTCGCTGGGCGGCGCAGGCGGTACCAAGCCTTTAGTCATCGATCCCTTCGCGGGCGGCGGTGCAATTCCGCTCGAAGCGCTTCGCGTCGGTGCCGATGCCTTCGCTTCGGACCTCAATCCCGTCGCGGTGCTACTTAACAAGATCGTGCTCGAGTACATCCCAAAGCACGGTGCGCGGCTCGTTGAGGAGGTGCGGCGTGGGGGCGCTTGGTGAAGGAGCAGGCGCAAGGCGAACTCGGTCGGTTTTATGTCAACGACCCTAGCGGCCCGGTACCAATAGCATACCTCTGGGCGCGGACGATCAGCTGCGAGGGGCCTGGCTGTGGAGCTGAGGTTCCACTCGTGCGGTCACTACGGTTGTCGACGAAACGAGGGCGTGGCGTTAGCATGCGGCTCGTGCCGCAAAAGGAGAGAAACGGCGTCCAGGTGGAGCTCGTCGAGACGCCGCAGATCGCCGACGCGAACACGGGGACGGTGCGTCGCGGTTCGGCGACCTGTCCTTGCTGCGGCTACACGACGCCGGTGGGTTCGGTGCGCGCGCAGCTCAAGACGCGGCAGGGCGGCACGGCTGACGCAAAGCTCATGTGTGTGGTGACGATCCGGCCAGGCCAGCCAGGGCGGTTCTACCGACTGCCCGTAAGTGAAGACTTAGAGTTGGTGCGTGCAGCCGGTGAGGAACTGAATCGACTAGAGGCGAATCATGATGGCGCGTTGAGTCTCATGCCGAATGAATCGACGGCGGACTACGAGACGTTTGTTAATCGCGGTCCGATCTACGGCATGTGGACGTGGGCTGACTACTTCACCCCTCGCCAATCGTTAACACTCGTGACACTCGCCCGTCTAGTGTCTGAAGCCGGCGAACGGTGCCGCAGGGAGTCAGGCGGGGAGCTCGCGGAGGCAGTGACGACTTGTCTTGCCCTCGCGCTGGGCAAGACCGCACAATACGGATCTTCTCTCTGCAGATGGAAAGCCTCGGGTGAGAACGTCGTAGACACATTCGGTCGGCAGGCATTGCCGATGGTGTGGGATTTTGCGGAACCTAACCCACTCGGCGGAGCTAGCGGTGATTTTTGGGTGCAAGTAGACTGGCAATCTAAAGCACTGGAGCGGACACGCGCTGCCATGACCAGTGCTGGCCACGCCCAACTCGCGTCAGCCACGGCGCATCCTTTGCCCGACGATGCCGCTCACGCTTTGGTCACAGACCCTCCGTACTACTTCTCGGTTCAATACTCTGATCTTTCAGATTTTTTCTATGTTTGGCTGCGGCGGACATTGAAGAACGTTCATACTGAGTTATTCGGCGGAACTCTGAGTCCGAAGGATGATGAGATCATCGTTCAAACCCCAGCGCATCAGCACGCGATAGATGGAAAGAACAACGCATTCTACGAATCTCGAATGCAAATGGCGCTTGCCGAAGGACGGCGCGCAGTAGCTCCCCACGGCATCGGAACGGTTGTCTTTGCCCACACTTCGACTGCTGGCTGGGAAGCGCTGTTGCGGGCGCTAGTGGACGCAGGCTGGGTCGTTACCGCCTCGTGGCCAATCGACACGGAAATGGCAAGCCGTGTAATTGCACAGGGGCGATCCGTTCTCGCCTCGTCGGTTCACCTCGTCTGCCGGCCGCGTGAGAACCCCGATGGCTCGTTGCGTGATGACGTCGTAGGAGATTGGCGGGCCGTGCTGCGTGAGCTGCCGCAGCGTATCCACGCATGGATGCCTCGTCTTGCTAGCGAAGGTGTCGTTGGAGCCGACGCGATATTCGCCTGCCTCGGCCCAGCGCTGGAGATCTTTTCGCGCTACTCCCGCGTCGAGAAGGTCTCCGGGGAACGCGTGGAATTGCGAGAGTACCTTGAGCAAGTGTGGGCGGCCGTCGCCCGCGAGGCGCTGTCGATGATCTTCAAAGATGCCGACACAACCGAGCTTGAAGAAGACGCGCGTCTTACCGTTATGTGGCTATGGACGCTTTCCACGGAGGCGAATAGCGGCAACGGGACGGCCAGCATGAGGGACCACCAGAGTGATTCCACAACCGAGGACAAAAAGGAGAGAAGCACAGGCAAGACAAGGCTCGGTGGTACGTATGCCTTGGAGTACGATGCCGCCCGGAAGATTGCGCAGGGGCTCGGAGCCCACCTCGAGAACCTCGGTCGAGTCGTCGAGGTCAAGGGCGACCGAGCTCGCCTCTTGTCGGTGGCCCGAGCGAACTCGGCACTTATTCGGCAGGGAGCAAGCCCAGGGCGCGCCCCCGCGTCGCGCGAAGAAGTTGAGGCAACTCACTCTGTTCGAGGAACTGGAAGCGGCCGAGCGGGATGGGGGCTGGGAGGACGTCGGCATTCCGTCGCTGGGTGAGACCACCCTCGACCGCGTCCACCAAGGGATGGTCTTATTCGCCGCTGGGCGGACTCAGGCGCTGAAGCGGTTTCTCGTCGAAGAAGGCGTGGGCCGTCAGGCGACCTTCTGGAAGCTCGCGCAGTCGCTCTCGGCGCTCTATCCGAACGGAACGGAGGAAAAACGCTGGGTGGACGGCGTGCTGGCCGGGAAGAAAGGACTGGGCTTCTGATGGCCGTGGGTTCGCGTGACTGGACACGGTCGCTGTACGAGACACTCGATGGCGACTACACAACGGCGGCCGAGCTACGCGAGGCCTCGATCGCCGGTGATCTTGCCCGGTGGACGCAGGCCCTTACGAGTCTGGTGACCCGGTCTCTACGCGAACTCGGGCTGGAAGTAGCGGCCAGAGGCCACCGGTGCACAGGACTACCAATCAAGCGCGAGGAGTATTTGGCCCTCGATGTGACCGCCTTCCGAGGAGTTGAGCGCGGCTGGCGTTTCCCGGTCGCCGTCTGCGAGCTTGAGAACTCGGGCAGCGACGCGGTGGTTGCCTACGCGCTCTGGAAGGTGCTCTGCATCCGGGACACGTTGCGGGTGGTTTTTTGCTACCGCAGCCCGCGCTCCGATGCACGCAGACTGATCAGACTGCTGACCGACGGCATCGTCGGTGCGATGGCGCTTCCTGATCGAGAGCGGCTTGGTGGCGACACACTCGTATTTATCGGATCGCGCAGCGAGTCCCACACGTTCCCGTACGGGTTCTTTCAGGCATGGCGCTTGAATCGGAACCTCGGACGATTCGAGACTTTCGGGTGGCAGGAATAATCTGGGAGGAATCACGCGATGGCACTAAAGCCCTGGTACAAGGTCGCGACGCCGCGCGAGGATCTGCGCGAAGGTCGGCCACTCGACGCCTCGGAGTTCGCTGTGCACCTGGACCAAGTCCGCGACGGGCGAGCGCCGGCAGTCTATCAGCAACCGGTCGAGTTTTTCGAGCGCACGTACCTCACGAAGAACCTTGCCAGCCTCGCGGCCGAGGTCAGTCGTCGGCTCTCCGGCATCAAGGTCGAGACCTCTGCCGTCTTCAACATGGCCACCCAGTTCGGTGGCGGTAAGACGCACTCGCTGGCGCTCCTCTACCATCTCGCACGAGGCGGACAGGAGGCTGCCGAATGGAAGGGCGTACGAAAGCTCCTTAGGACCGCCGGTGTGGCGGAAATGCCTCAGGCTGCCACCGCGGTATTCGTCGGCACGGAGTTCGACTCGATCGCCGGTCGAGGTGGCACGGACGGCACGCCCGTCCGTAAGACACCATGGGGTGAGATCGCCTGGCAACTCGGCGGGGCGGAGGCACTCGGAGTCGTGGCCGAGCACGACGCATCGCTCACAGCACCCGGCGGAGACGTTGTCTCGCGGATTCTGCCCGCCGATCGCCCAGTGCTGATCTTGCTTGATGAGTTAATGAACTACGTGAGCCGGAGCCGGAGGAGCGGCCTCGGCGGCCAACTCTACAGTTTCCTGCACAACCTGTCTGAAGTGGCTCGTTCGCGCGACGACGCTGTGCTCGCCGTATCGATCCCCGCGTCGGAACTTGAGATGACGGTTGAAGACCAGTCCGACCACGAACGGTTCAAGAAGCTTCTCGACCGACTGGGCAAGGCGGTGATCATGTCGGTGGAGGCGGAGACCGCAGAGATCATTCGGCGGCGGCTCTTCGAGTGGCACGGCCTGCACCGAGACGGCTTGAAGACCGTCGGCGAGTACGTGGAGTGGCTGGCGGCGCACCGCCACCAAGTCCCGAGTTGGTTTCCAATCGACAACGCCCGCGAGACCCTAGCGGCGAGTTATCCCTTCCACCCATCGGTGCTGTCCGTCTTCGAACGTAAGTGGCAGGCGCTGCCTCGCTTCCAGCACACGCGTGGCATCCTGCGGTTGCTAGCTCTTTGGGTATCGCACGCCTACGTCAAAGGCTTCAAGGGGGCCCACAAGGACCCCCTGATCACGCTTGGCTCGGCACCCCTTGATGACCCGACGTTCCGCGCTGCGGTGTTCGAGCAACTCGGGGAATCACGCCTTGAAGGGGCGGTAACCACCGACATCGTGGGCAAGGAGCACGCCCATGCGCTGCGTCTCGACACCGAGGCAACGGCGGAGGTGAAAAAGGCTCGCCTGCACCGAAAAGTGGCAACGTCAATCTTCTTCGAGTCGAACGGCGGCCAGCGGCAGGGCGAGGCGACGCTACCTGAGGTTCGGCTCGCGGCGGCCGAGCCCGACCTCGACATCGGGAATGTCGAGCAGAGCCTCGAGGCGTTGGTGGATACCTGTTACTTCCTCTCGGCCGAGAAGAACCGCTACCGCTTCAGTTTCAAGCCTAATCTGAACAAGCTGCTCGCCGACCGGCGCGCGAGTGTGTCCGCGAACGCGACCCGCGACCGAGTTCGTGCCGAGATCCAGAAGGTCTTTGCGCTCGAACGCGGTGTGGTCGAACGCATCTACTTCCCTAAGCGCACGAACCAGGTGCCGGATCGTGCAGCACTGACGCTCATCGTACTTCCTCCGGAGAGCGAGGCGGGGGATCGGAATACGGTAAAGCTCATGGAGACGATGGCGAAGGAGCACGGCTCGTCGTCGCGAACCTACAAGAGCGCGCTGATCTGGTGCGTAGCTGAGGATGGAGCCATGCTCTCCGATGAGGCAAGGAAGGTTCTCGCGTGGGAGGACATCGAGGCTGACACGGGGATGCTCCGCATCGACGAATCACAGCACCGGCAGCTGCAGGAGAACTTGAAGCGGGCCAAGCGCGATCTTCAAGAAGCGGTCTGGCGTTCGTACAAGACCGTGTTCCTGCTCGACGAGACAAATGCTCTTCGCAAGATCGACCTCGGCCTTGTCCACTCCAGCGCGGCGAACTCGCTCGTCGCGCTAATCCTCGGCCGACTGCGGCAGGAGGACCTCGTCGTCGATGGGGTGAGCCCAAACTTCCTTGTCCGTAACTGGCCCCCGGCCCTCCCCGAGTGGAGCACGAAGGCCGCTCGGGATGCCTTCTTTGCCTCCCCCAAGTTCCCGCGCCTCCTGAATCCTGACCGGGTCAAGCAGACCATCTCCCGCGGCGTGGAGGCCGGGATGCTGGCGTACGTCGTCAAGGAGCCGAGCGGAGGGTACGAGCCCTTCGTCTTTCGCGAGACCCTGAACGAAGCCGATCTCGAGGTCACCGACGACGTGTTCTTGATCACGAAGGACGGCGCTGAAGCGTACATGGCGCAGCGCGAATCGGGCGTTGAGCCGCCGCCAGGTACAGCCCCACCTGCAGGGACATCGCATACCGGAGACAAACCCGGCGGCGAGGCTGGAAGCGAGACCGCCGACCCCCCCGAACTTGGGGCGACCACGGAGACGGTCTCGGGCTTTCGGTGGACCGGCGAGATCACGCCGCAGAAGTGGATGAACTTCTACACGAAGGTGCTCGCGCGCTTCGCGACCGCCGACGGGCTCAGGCTGACGCTGACGGCCGACGTGCAGCCGGAGGAGGGCGTTTCGAAGGCCAAGGTCGAGGAGACGAAGGTCGCGCTGAGGGAGCTCGGGATGGTGGAGGATGTCGAAATCGTTGATTGATGCCCGCCGTCGCGAAGCACTCCTGGGCTTTGAAGGTGAGGCGAAGCCGATCGTGGAGTCGGTCGAGTCTTCTAAGAGGGGCCCCCCGTCCGAGGCTACGGGGCGTTGACGGAGCTAACACGCAGACGCTCACCCACGCCTCGCCTAAGCTGATCAAACCGAAGAGGAGCTAACGTGAGAGGTTGTCAATGGGCACCGAAAATGTCCCGCTTTTGGGCATTGAAAATGTCCCACCTCGGGGGAGCGCGGCCCGATCATTGATGCCGGGCTGGCGTTGTGTGATGAATGACCGGTACACTCGACTCCGTTCACCCCGGTTGGATCCATGCTCTCTTGGGCGAGCGCCCGGACCTCGTATTGATCGGGTGCGTGAAGACTAAGCGTCGGGAGACAAATGCGGCGAAAGACTTATACAAATCACCCCTCTGGCACCGGCGGCGGGCCTACGCCGAGAGCCTGGAGTGCCCGTGGTACATCCTCAGTGCAAAGCACGGACTGCTGGACCCCGACAAGCGCATCGGACCCTACGACGTCTCGTTGAACGATCTTCGGGCTGCGGCCCGGCGGGCTTGGTCGACCCGCGTAGTCTCTGAATTGAAGAGTCGGGTCCCGTCGCTACGAGACAAGGTGATCGAGATCCACGCCGGCGCCGCCTACGTTACGTATGGCCTCGAAGAGGGACTGCGCGAAGCGGGCGCCACCATTCATCGGCCACTCGCACGCATGTCGGGGGTTGGGCGCCAGCAAGCTTGGTATCATGAACAACTGAGGAGACGCGGCTCGTGAACAGCAAGGGCAACCGCCACCGCTCATCTCATAGGCCTCCGGCCAGCCGCATCGCCCGGCTGATTGCGGAAGACTTCTTTGGGGACGCGCTCGACCTGGATTCTCGCGACATGTCGCGAGAGGCTCCTGGCGGGTTGATGCCAGCGACGGGTGCCGGCCGCGAGCAGGGAGCGGAGGGTCGGACGTGGCTAGGGATGCCCGAAGTGGAGGTCGTGCGAGCCATACGGCGCTCCGCGACGACGAGCGAAGCCGGGCAAGATTCGACGCGCTTGTTTAGCGTGCGCACGTCTCAGCGGGTTCGCTTCCTAGGCGGGAACGACCGCGTCGTACGCCTCTTCCTGACGTTTATTTCGGCGATGGACCGCGTGCGGGACGCTACCCAACTCTGGCGAGCCGGCATGAGCCTCTTTGAGGAGCGCCCGGAGCTCTTCGATCCGCAGCACGCGGCGGGAATGGAGTTCGGTACGCTCCACGCGCTTCTCAAGTCAACTGGGGTGAGCCGCAAGCATGGCCAAGACACGGGCGCTTGGCTTCAGGTCGCCTCCACGTTGGCCCGTTGCCCGGAGTCGCCGGTGCGACAGGTGATCTACGCGGGCCGCGGTGACGCTCAGGAGTTACTGCGCGATCTCAGAACCCGCGACGAGGGCGGCCACCTTCGTTTTCCGCTGCTAGGCGGCCCGAAGATTCGGCTGATGTGGATCCGGATGATGGTGAACCCAGGCGGTGCCGTGATCGGCAGGATCGACACTGTCCCGGTTGCGGTGGATGCCCAGGTGCGTCGTGCGACGGAGAATCTTGGCGTCACGGCGACGCGCGGCCTACCCCTTCGCAAGGCCAAGCCTGTCATCCACCAAGCTTGGTTGGACGCCCTTTCGGAAGTGGAAATCGGGGGGCCGCCCGGGATCGCCGATACCTGCGCAGCGCTCGATCCAGCGCTGTGGTTCTTCGGCAGGCACGGTTGCAGCCATTGCGAGAAGGCGGGCAGGAAGGTGCGTTTCGGTCGCGCTTGCGACCACTGCGTGCGCTTCAATCAGCTCAGTTCGACAGGCTAGCTAGCAACGCGCTCCGTCGGGTGACTGCCCTTGAGCCACCTTGCAAAGTCGGATCATCTCGTAGGTGACGCAGAACCTAACTTCACCGAAGAGACGTACACTGTCTCAGTGCGTCGGAAACCGGAATACGGAGGGTCGCGATGGAGGGCTCACCGATGATCTGTAGGGCGAATCGGTACTCCGCCTGATAAGAAAACGATTTCGGTTTGATGAACCCGGCCGGTGACGACAAGCCAGCGGGCTGGCCGCTCGTGTCGAGTGTTCCCGAGACGTCCTCATAGGCTACCGGCCCGTGGTCTACGTGGACGATTCGCTTATACTCGCTGTGCGCAGCCCGTACTTTTTCAATTAGGGACAGGCCCGGGACGGCCTTCAGGTGGGTCGCCGGGTCCAGGGTGACCGCAAAACCGACGCCAAGCTCGAGGGCGAACGCATTGACGTCCAGAATGTTGGTGATGGTGTCATTATCGGACGAGATGCGTTTCCCTAGCCCGTAGGCGTCTCGCTCGCCGTAAGGGCAGAATGCCGTACAATACACCCACGGATCACAGATAAGGCCATGTTCCGCCTTTGCGGATAAGGAACTCACTGCGTGGCCAAACCCGGATTCCGGCAGCCATCCGGCGAAGAAAGGAGTGGCATCCAGCTTGACGCGTCCCTCCATCGGGTCACACTGATCCCCTTCGAGGTTCTCGCCCTTCCGGTAGTGTGCGAGAGTCGACACCCATATTTCGTCACTCAAATGCGGCGAATGCTCCCGCTTGGAAAACCGAACGATCTGCCGATCCCTTCGCCCAACAAGCAAGGCCTCGTTGACCCGACCAACCACGAGGAGCAAGCGCTTCTGCCGCTTGTTGTCGAGTATCGCGAAGAACTTCCTCCCGTCAGAGGCACCCAGCTCTTCGACGGATACTCCCTCCCGTGGCGTGAGTCGGTTCATCGAGCGTCTCCGCCTTCGCCGCCGCTCATCATACCCGCGAAGGTGTTGACCCTTCGGCCAGCCAACCGGTTCTTCAACGGCTAGGTCGACGTCCCTTCCAGGCGAACGTCGTGCGTGTGGTACGCGCGCAGAGTCCGGTCGCCATCAGGTTGGCGGTAGAAGATGACGGACGGAGGGCGCGCATCGTCAGTGGCGGTTGCATCGATCCATCGCTCCATGCGCGTCTGGACGGAGTTGGACTGCCGGCGAATGGCTTTGGCGTTCCGTGCCTTGGCCGCCAAACCTCTTCTGAGGGGGTGGGGCAGCGGGCCACGGAGGAGGCGGAATCGGCGCGGGAGTCGGAGGTGACGCGGGAGCCGTGCCCGTGTGGACTCGGCGAGGTCCCCCTTGAGTTTCCTATGGTAGGCTCCGACCGGATCGTCATCGATGACCTGTCGGAAGTCCTCACCGTACCGTTCGATCTTCTCTCGTAGCCGTGACTGCCGGGACTCCACCACGTCGGGGTCGTTCTGGAGGGCCAGATACAGCTGCAGCACGTCGATCTGGATGTCTTGGAGACTGGCCAGGAAGAACCGACCGAGATCCGACACGGCGGACTTGGCGTCTTCCTCGGACTGAACCTGGTGGGTCACCAGAAGGCCGTACTTGGAGCGCAGCAGGCTTACGTCGTGCTCGATCCTTGAGATCCGTTCGGGCACATCGCTGGCGAATCGTCGGCAGTCCTTGAATTCCGAGCGGATTTCGTCGATTCGCTCCGCTGCGGTCTCGAACCGGGCGTAGTCTTCGGCGTCGAGCAGGCGGCGTACCCGCTCCACCACTGCGGAGAGCTGTCCGAGGGTCCTCTGCGCCCGGTCGAGGCGTGCGCAGATCATCAGGGAAGAGACAGTCGTGAAGAGCATCACCGGCGCGACGACCGGCATCAGGGCCCTGCTGGCGGCAACGAACGGCGCTTGCCCCACGATCCCGGCCGGGCCCATGACGGCTGAACCGACCCCGGTCCCGATGGTCATCAGCGTCGCGGGATTGGCCGTCGCCAGGAACACGTTGCCGGCCAGCAGCGACGACGCAGCCGTACTGCCGGTGCCGAGCATCGGAAGCAGCCAGCGGCTGTCGAGGACTCCACCGGACTCGAATGGAAGGTCCTCGGACCACGATGCTCGCAGCGCCTCGCTCGCGTCCCGCCCGAGGTCGACCAACCCAATGGAGCGGCCCTCGTGCGTCAGAACCTGTCCGACCGGGTCGCGCGGTATCTCATGAGCCTCAACGATTTCCATGTGACCTGCTTGTCACCCCTGTCAGATATTCGGCCGCTCTCGACGGCGTGGGGACAGATCGATCCGCAGGGACGGCTCGATCTCCTCAAGCCTCTCTCGGCTACACCGCTCCAGGAGGAACGTCATCAGGTCGTCCTGTCGGGGCTGCCCGAACACCATGCGGTAGACGGCGAGGGACCGCTTGAGCGCTTCGAGTTGCGAGGCGTCGCGGCTCAGCGGAAGCGCCGGGACGTGCCGCTCGATGTACGCGCCGTCATCGAGTGGGAAGAGCCAGTACGGCACGAGCCCAACCCCGTTCGTCGATTGGTCCCGGGCGGCTTCGAACAGGGCGTGCCACACATCCTTCGAGCCGCTGGCGAGTACCTCGTCTCCGTGTTTCGTCGCGACGTTCTTGCGCACGGCGTGGCCCTTGTAGCGATGCACGCGGCCCTCGCGCTGTTCCAGATCGACCGGGTTCGACGGAAGGTTCCAGTGCATGACCGCATGACAGTAGGCGTGGAAGTCCAGCCCCTCCTGCCCGACGGACGTGGACACGAGCACGAAGGGCCAGAAGGGGGAGTTGAACGCCCGTCGCACCTGCCCTTCGCGCGCTCCCGTCTTGCCGTCGTCGCTCTCCTGGGCGCCGAAGCGCATGGCGAAGTGGTTGCGCAGACGGCGGTGCTGGATGCGGACGGAGTCGTCCACGGGTTGGATCTCGTCCACCCGCGGTGCGCCGGTGCGAAGTGACAGCGCCGCCGTCACCGCCTCGGCCAGTTTGTCCCAGGCCTCTTCATCGTCGCCCGCGAACAACCCCTCGAGATCGCGTAGCGTGTGGATGTACTCGTCCAGGACGGCTTGGAGGTTCCCCGCCGCGCAGTAGTCGACCACCTGCCGCCAGTAGGGCGTTGCCTCATGGTCGCGTCGCCCACCTCGGATGAGCGCCATCGCTTCCGGAATGTTGAACAGCGTCCGGAAGCTCCAGGCAATCCGGCCGGCAGCGTCTCGGGCGGCCAGGGGCGACGCCGTTCCCGACCCCGAGGCCCGAGTCAGGGCTCTGAGCGCGCTCGTCGCGGGCCCCGCGACGGCTCTGGTGGCGAGGGCGTCGGCGAGATCATCGGGAGGGCGCCCGAGGTCGAGTGACCCTCCCAATGCTGCCTCAACCCCCGCGTTGACGAGCTTCCTGGCTTCGTTGACGTGATCCACCCACCGGGAGCCCTCTTCGTCGTCCTCCTGCGCCCCGTTCCAGATGCGCGGAAGGTCCCAGCGGCCGAACCACTCCGCGGTCGACTCTCGGTGCCGCTGGAGGTCGAGAAGAATCGGGGCCGCCCAGTACCAACTCTCATCTTCGCGTTCGCCGTCGAGATATGGCTCCGTGAGTCGGTCCAGCAGCGGTTCGAGTCGCGCCTGTGCGCGGGCAACGGCGTCAGCAAGGGTCGATTCTCGCGCCGGTGCAGCGACGGGATCGCCCAACTCCACCAGAGTCGGACTCGGGTAGAGCAGTCCGAGAACGGGCATGCCCGTAAGCCGCTCCTTTTCGTCAGGGTGGTCAGCACCAGCCCCGCGCCGTTGCGCTGCGGCGAAGCGAAGCAGCCCGCGGCGCTTCTTGCGCTCCTCCGGTGTGTTACGGATCGAGTCGTCGAACCGCTGGAAGAGCCGGCGCTCCACGTCGTAGCTCACCACGCTTGCGACCGCCTTGGGAACGACCGCCCAGGTCGAGAAGATCAGGCGCTTGGAGAACTGCTGGTCGCGCGCCGCCTTCCACGGACCGGACTCCGCGTAGTAGGGAAGTGCAGGGGGCAGCCAGAGCAGTTTCCAGGCTTCACCGCGCTCCATCCACGCGAGCAGGCTTCGCAGGCGCGCGTTGGCTGGGTCGAGTTGGGCGTACGCCTCGACCTCTTCCCACGGGAGTGACACCCTGCCGCCATCCGTGAGGAGTTTCTCGAGGCCGTTCTCCGGCGACGCGTCGAGGCTGGCGACGACCTCGGTCTTCAGCTTGTAGTCGTCCATGAAGCTCAGGAGGTACGGTGCCGCCTTCCAGTACTCGAGGACCCGCGGCTGCCCCACTTCGCGGCCGATCTCCCCGAGCGTCAGGTAATCCCCCACGTCGTCCGCGGTGAGTTCCAACCCCGTGCTTGGGATCTGGCGCATCATTCCCTCCGCGTCCTCGGAGGCGCGCAGCCGCTCCGTCCGCGACATGACCCGTCGCAGGTGTGCCTCGATCTGTTCCTTGATCCGCACGAGGTTCTCGGTCCCGGACTCGATCCGGTACATCGCCTGCCGGTAGTCCTCCAGCAGCCGATGGAGGTGTTGACTCTTCTTCGGTTCAGCATCGAGGAACTCGACGGTCCGCAGAAAATCCCGGTAGTGGTCGTCCTCGGCCCGCTCGTGGTGGAGCGTGTACATCTTGTACGGCGTCGCCGAGAGAAGGAGGAGACGAACGTCGGATGCCTCGTCGGAGTAGGTGAACAGCTGTTTTGCCAGCTGAGCCGTAGCGTGCTCTCCGACGAGCAGATCTTTGAAGCGCTGGAATTCGTCCAGGATCACGAGGTCCGGTTCAAGCGCATCCACGCACACTTCGGCCAGCGTTGAACGCAGCCCGCCGATGAACTCGATCTGCCTCCACCGATCCTCCCACGGGATGTGAGCACGACTTCGTCGGAATCGCTGGCAGAGGTCTGCGTACGTTTCTTGCAGACCCTCGCTCTCGCGCAGGCGGTCCGCGAACGCGTCGGCAAGATCTGCGTCGATATCGTACCAATTCTCGAACTGCGTCAGCTCCCAGCGGAAGCGGCTCGTCTTCCGCACATAGCCCTGAAACACGTTCTTCGGGCCTGCCCGGAAGTCTGGCCACACGCGCTGGATCATGTGGTAGAGCAGGACCCGCTCTTCCCGGATTCCCATGCTGCTCTTCAAATCGAACGATGTCCCGGGTGTGAGCGCGATGTAGTTGACCCGGTTCGCTCTTAGCCCATGGATCTCCCGCGGCAGCAGCGTCAGCCGGGCGGCGCGCACGAACCGTCCATCCCCGATCTGAAGCCGGCGAACGTTCTGTCGCGCGATCTGGGCGTTAGAGCAGATATAGACGATGTCGATCTGATCTACCTCGTTCGGCCCCTCCCACAGGTGATCCAGTGCCTTCGCGATCAGCCCGCGCGCAACGAGGGTCTTCCCCAGGCCGACTTCGTCCGCCACCAGGAACCGGCGCGTCGAGTCGGGGGCCGTGTACAGCCGCTCGAAAGCGTACTCAACCGTGTCACGCTGGAAGCCCTTGAGGCGGCGCAGGACGGCCTCGGTGTCGGGCCTCTCGCCCATCCTCCGTTGGCTCATCTCTTACCAGCCCTCCGCGCCCGCCAGACCGGCTCCCATATCTCGCCGAGGCCGTCCGGGAGGAGTTCCTTCCCCTCCTCGGTCTTCTGTAGATCGGCGATCAGCCGTGCCGCCTCATCGATTCGGTTTGGGTTACGACTTAGGCTCTGGAGGAGCGCCTCCAGCAGGGCCGCCTCGCGCCAGCCGCCAAAGAACCCTTCGGCACCAGAACCGTCTTGGTTGGCCGCATCCACGAACGCCGACACATCGGCGCCCTCGTCCATCAGGATGAGCAGCAGAAGCCTCAGAACCCGACGGCGATCCTTGAGGAGCGAACGCAGCAGGCGTTCCTTCCGGTTCTCCGGAGCCCCAACCAACTCGGCGGTGGCCACGAACCGCTGCCGAACGTTGTGCTGTCCTTCGCGCACGGAGACTTCGAACGCGAAGAACCCGGTCAGCGCCTCGAACGATATCCCATCGAAGGTCGCGATACGGTTGGTTGGGCTGTCCGGATCACGGTGCCGGTCGGAGGGGCCCTCGACTCCCTGAGCAGCGTCCGAGGAGAGCGTGGCCGGCCATACCGTCACCGTCACGTCGTTCGGGATCTCCGGGAGCTCGCCGGAAAGCGTGAGATCCCAGCGTTCTTCCGCGTCTGCGTCGCGGACCTTCGCCGTCAGGCAGGCTGTCCCGAGGACGCGAGCGAACCGCTCCGCCCGTCTTGCCAACTCCTTCTTGGGATCGTCCTCCTCGTCCCCATCGGCGGAAGGCGCATACTCCTGCAGCAGCGATCGAAGGGTTTCAAGCCACGGATCGTCCTCGGAACCGAGCAGCGAAGCGATGCCGCAGTCCTTCTTCTTCCCCACGAGTTCGACCAGCACTTCCACGTTGAGTCCGAAGGCCGCGGTCGTTGCGTTCGCCGAGCCTGTGAAGAGGCGCGCTTCCCGGCCGTTTTCGAACAGGAACAGCTTGGCGTGGAGGCCTGCGAGTTCGACTTGATCGTCCGCCGCCGGCGGCCCGGATGGAGCATCCGTCCCTTCGTCTTCTTCCTCTGCCTCGCGGGAGTCGAGGTCGGCTCCCGGCGAGAGCACATAGCACGTCTCGGGGAGAGCCTCGCGCCCGGAAGTACGGACGACTTCCTGTAACGCCTCTGGCCTGGAGATCAGCGCGTCGAGGCCGTGCCCGCTCTTCATCTTCTGGACGACGGAGCCAACGAGATACGGAGATATAGCCAGGCTCCGAGAGGCGGCGGGAAACGGCCAGCCGCGCCTGCGCCAGAGCCCGAAGTGATGGATTCGGAAGTCGGTGAACGGTCCGGGCGGCCGGAAATCCACACGTCGGATCTCGTAGGCCATCCGTTCGAGATCCTCGCGCAACTCGTCTCGGATCGGACGCCTGGCGAGTTCCGGGAGGGCCAGAAGCAGCTCCGCCAGAGGCTTGTTCTTCGTGTAGCCGAGTTGGCGGTCCTTGAGTTGTCCCTCGAGGGACAGGCAGGTGTCCCACGACCGGGCGAACGTCAGGTTGCGCGAGAGGCATAGCACGCGGTAGACGGCTGGCGCTTCATCCGCCTCGAAGGCAAGCACCCATAGCTTGGGGTGGAAGATCCCTTCGTCGTTGGGTGGCTGCACCTCGACGACGGACCCTTCGAGATAGGCCAGCAGCGTCTGTTCCGGTCTCGGCACCGCGATCGCCCCGGCCTGGCAGAAGAGCGTGACGTTCTCGGCATGCCGCCTCAGTGCTTCGAGCAGGGCAACCGGATCGGTCACCGGCGCGCCGTCCTCGTCGTGCGCGTCGAAGAACGTGAAGGCGAGAGGAGCCGTCAGGAGGGCGATCAGGTCCAGCGTGTAGCTGGTTCCCACGGCACGACGCAGGCGGTAGCCGGCCGGCGGACGCAGACTCTCCAGGAGCAGCGTCCGATCACGCGTCCCCAGCATCGCCCTCGCTCCGCTCCAGTCCGTCGATGATGTCTTTGAGGAGCACCTTGGTCGCCCCCCATCGGTACGCCATGCGCCCCGTGCCCGAGCGTCCTCCCCATAACTCCAAGCGACGGGGGTTGGTCAGCCGCGCGCGGCCGCGCTTGAGTTGGACCTCGCGCTCCCGCACCAGCACGCGGGCTGCGGAGCCTTGCGGGACCAGAGTATCAGGCCCAGCCCGCTTCAGGTTGTCGGTCCAGCGCGTCACGAACGACTGCGTCGGGTAGCCCAGCGAGCGGCCCTTTGCCCGCACGACGCTCCACACGCCGTCCAACCGCCAGTCCGCCAGGTCCGCCCCTAGGCCCTGCACCTCGGCCACCCAGTCCGCGAGTTCGGCCTGATACGTCTCGATACGTCCGTCATGCTGCTGCTTCTCCGAGAGCATGAGGTTGTAGAGAAGGGCCGCTCCCTGCATGCAGATCGCGAACAGCCTGGCGTCGTGAAGGTGTTCTCGCAGAGCCGGCGACACCTCGGCGAGATGGGAGAGTTGCCATGGCCGATCCGCCGCGAGGTCCGCTCGAACGGCTCGGCCCGCGAGCACGGCCAACAGGCTCTCGGGATGCCGGGCCTGGATCCGATCCCTCAGGTACTTGGCGTCCTGCGGGCGCAATGCCACGGAGACATCGTACGGAAATCCGGACGGCGGCTCCGGGACGTGGGGGTGCCAGTTCCCCGGCGCCGCGCCCCTCCCCTCCGGGTCTCGTGGCGTGTTCTTGAACTGAGCGCCGCGCCGGTAGAAGGCATCGAGCGACCGGAAATATGCCCACATGTGGCCCGAGAACGTGCGGATGCCCCAACTTCCAAGGCCGCCCCAATACACCTCGCTCGGCAGCCGCTTCAGGGCGTCGCCCGCCTGGGACCCGAAGACCCCCGCGGTATCGCCGCTCTTCAGCAGGCGACGGTTGAGGTTGACCTCCGCCTGCCGAGCTCGCGTTCGGACCTTGCTCGACGAGACCCGCAGGCGTTCCAGCCGAAGGAACGTCCACGGCAAGAGGAGGAAGTAGCACGCCCGAGTCTGGATCGTGCTGGTGCCAGGGAAGAAGAGATCCGAAAAGGCGTTGCGAATCCCCGCCAGCCCGAGCTCGTCAACCGTCCCGGTCTCCCGGAAGAGATCGATGACGTCCAGCGCACGACGCCGGTCGCGCTCAGAGTAGTCCAGCCAAGTCAAGGACGCTGTCATTCTGAAACGGCTGCCGAGCGTCTCTCAGTGCGGAATCGGTCACCATCCATAGTGCTTTCCCAACGCTTCGAGCAGTAGCTTGGGAGCTGTCTCGACCGCAATATCCCAGGTGCCTGAGGCCGCTTTGTTGATCATGCCTCCAAGCCAGGAAGCTACCCTTGGACCAAGCTCCTTCTCTGTGATCTCCGGCTCCGCTGCTAGCGCCTGTTTGAGTGAGAGTACATCGTCTTCATCAATTCCTTGATCCCGTAGGTATTGTAGAAGCGAAGGGAGATGTCCCCGACTCACCTGGGATAGCGCCTGGGATACGTTTTCGCCAACAGCGATTGCATTCTGACTACCATGGATGTGCGTATGGAAAACGTTGCGAACTGACGACCGGTCGAACGTTCCATCTTGCAACTCATTGTCAGTTATGGGTACATCTAAGACAAAATCCAGCAACCGGTTTCGGATGCTGTCAAGGATGCCGGCGATCGCATGTTTAGGTATCGGCTTATGTGCACCAGCTAACTCCATTCCTTCCACCGTTATGTGCTCGCGTGCCAAAATGACAGCCTCAATAGGCCACGGCACGAGAGGAGAGTCCATCGACAGGAGTTCTTCCAGCTCGCTTACGCTCTGCTGGAAAACCATACTCTCCGCAAAGGACTTGAGTGGTTCTGGGAGCATGGTTGTCGGCAGCGGTTGATTCGTCAGTTGACTTCCAAAGGGCCCATGAAATCTACCCACGTTCGCCGGCTGGAAGCGCCGATACTCTGGAACAGTATCCGGGTCCGAATACCCAGCGAGCTCGGAACGAACCCACTGTTCTAGTTCGGGCAGGTCAATCTCGTGTGCGAGTATCCGCGCCTTGCGTAGCGTGTTCGAAAGACCGGCGGATTCGCTGACAAGATCATCGCGTATCTCGTGAAGTAGATTCATATGTCCTTGATTCTAATCTGTAATGCTCGATGATCGGTGTGCATGTCCTGGGGGGGATCGTTCAGAACGGTGGCCATCGGAGTGGGAACTCTGGGGGACGGAAGGAGGGCCGTCAAGAGACGGATGTGAGATCGAAGCAGACGGCGACTACGTATGGCTTCGCCATTCCACCTACGCCGCCGTCTACCGTCTTAGGAGCAGACATACCGGACACCTCCGAGGGAAGCGGGCCGGGCCCGCGATGGTGACGTATTCGAGCTCGCAACCGTCCGCTCGCCGCTAGACTGCGGTGGCGCGGCCCGTTTCCGTCACGCGCTCCCAGAATCTCAGGTGCGCCCGATGCCCGCGCCCCGTCACGTCCGGGCGGCCGACCGGTTGGTTGGCGACCGGGATGTGGTTCTCCAGCGTAGCTCGGATGTGGTCGCGGCTCACCACGATCAGTCCGGATCGGTGGCGGGAGATCATGACGCAGAGGCGGCCGGTCTCGAGGTCGAACGATGAGGGCGCCGTGACGCCCGACAGCGGGTGGACGACGATCATGAGTTTGCGCTCCAGGCCCTGCCACCGCTCGGGCGTGTCGGCGACCACGTCGTCCCGCAGCGCGGGGGGGAGTGCCTGGTGGATGGCGGTGTTCATCACGCGGTGTGTCGCGGCCAGTCCGATGTCGCGGGGACGGAGCGGCCGTTCCTCGCCGTTGTCGTCGGCCATGACGCGGGCACCCCGCTCGAGCACGCGCGCGGCGGTCTCGGCGGCCAGGACGGCGATCTCCTCGTCGAGTTCCAGCGGGGGGCCCTCGACCGGCGTCGGCGTCGTGACGGCCACCATGGATCCGGAGGCGAAGAGGTCGAGGGCGGGGTCCACGCGCGAGCGCCGGCCCTCGGCGGGCGGGACCTGGACGTAGCGCTCGCCCGGGCCTGCCCACGAGGCGAACTCGAAATCGTAGAACGGACGCACGAGTTCGACGGAGTCGTGGGGGAGCCGCCGGCACGCGGGCAGGTCGAGGGTCAGCCGCGGGGGGTGGGAATCGGCGAGGATGACCTCCGGCGCCGGGTGATGCGGCGCGCGGGGCGAGGTCTCCCACCGCTGCGCGGGGATCGGAACGACGGGCGGGATCTGTCCCGGGTCGCCGATGAGCACGAAGCTCGGCGCCACCTTCGCGCACAGCATGAAGTCCGCCCACGCCATCTGCCACGCCTCGTCGACGAACAGGATGTCGAACGGGTCCTCGAGTCCCGTCAGCGTCCACTTCGCGACCGTGGCGACGACGACGCACGGCCGCCACGGGAGGGCCTTCCTGTTGCTCGTCCACGACACGGTGTCGCCGAGATGCGCGGGGCTGCGGCCGGACGCCCCGAACCGGACGACGTTCACGTGGGGGTAGTCGCGGCTCAGTCTGCGGCATATGTCGTCGGCCTGGCTGTTGGTCTGCGCGCCCACGGCGACGCGCAGCCGCTTCCCGCGCGCGTGCGCCACGCCGCGCAGGAGGAGGAACGTCTTCCCGGATCCGGGGGGCGCCCGGACCACGACGAGCCCCCGGGCGCCGTCGATGGCCTGGGCGAGACGCCTCTCGACGAGCGACGACTGCTCCTGGATCCGCGCTCGGCTCGGCGGTTCAGCCTTCATCGCCGTCCTTCATCGTCGTCCGGGCGCGCGTGCGTGAGCCAGCTGCCGGGCTCGTCGTCGGACCAGATGAGTTGGCTCTTGCGTTGGCTCAGCTGGTGGTTCGAACTCTCGACGAACCCGACCTCGCTGCCCACCGGCCAGGTCACGTGCCCGCTGACCTCGACCTCGAACGTGCGGCGGCCATCGGATCCGGTCCGTACGGCGAGGATCGTGCCCCGCCTCTCGGGGGAGCCGATGATGCTCACCCAGCTTCCCTCCCTGAGCCGGAGCGGCCCCGGGTTCTCGTCCCGGACGGTCCACGCCGTGCGCATCCAGCGCCCCCTGCTGCGGTCCTCCACGTCGGCGATGGTCCCGCGGAAACCGTCGCCGCGCGCGATCGCCTCGTCCTGAAGCTCCTCGTCATCGTGCAGCAGCACGGCTTCGGCGAGTGAGGCCGAGGCCAGGTGCGCCATGTAGCGCGCTCCGGCCGCCGCCGCGTCCCGGTCCGTCTCCGGCGATGGCGTGAAGGGAGGGGGATCGGCGCCGGCGGCATGCCGCAGCTCGGGCTGGGTGTGCTCGTGCCACTGCTCTTCCAGCGCTGCGTCGATGAGCCGCCCCACGCCGCGGTTCGTGCGCCGTCCGTCCGCGCGCAGATGCGAGATGGCCTGGGCGGTGAGCCGGTATCGGCGCCGGAGTTCCTCTTCCAGGACGCGGGCGATCTCGGAGGCCCTCGCGCGCTCCCGTCTCGCGTCCCCCTCGTTCCGGGCGTCGTGCCAATCGTCGAGCGGCTTCTCGATCCGGCTTCGCTCGAGGACGGGATCCAGCGCGGTGGAGACCGCCAGCGCCTCGGCCTCGTGGGCCGCCGCGAAGCGCTCGCCGGGCGCGACGTCCGGGTCGAGCCACGTGAGGAGGAACCCCAGGTGTTCGAGCCTCGTGGACTGCGCGGGGAAGGTGTACGACGTGCGCAGCGCCTCCGTGGCCGTGACCACGTGCTGCTGCCCCGGCCTCTGCGCCTCCCGGAACAGCCAGCCCGCCGCCCGTCCCAGCGGGTTCAGCGTCGTCGCGCCCTCGGGTCTCCACTGCGTGAACGTGTAGGCATAGGCGAGGTGATGGAGCATGTCGGCGTGACTTCCGTTCGGGAGCCACACCTGCCGCAGCGGCCGAAGCTCCTCCGCCTCGGTGGGCGGAACGTCGACGAAGCCGGGCGTCCGCAGGTGCCGCAGGAGCGCGGGCGCGAACCGCGAACACATGTCGGCGACCAGGTCGCGGTTCCGGCCCTCCGGGACGGTGAGAAGCTCGGGCTCCGCGCCGGGGCGCCCGAAGGCGATCCCCCACGGCCGCGACTCTCCCCCCATGCGCACGAACGCGACGATCAGGAGGTCCTCGTCCGCCGCGACATGCAGTTGCCGGGTCGTGCCGCGCGGAAGCGGCCGCCCCTCCGCGTGCGCGACGAGCCGCCGGACGACGTCGCGCTCCCTCACGGCCGCCCCACCCCCGCCCGCCGAAGCCTCCGCAGCAGATCCCTCTCCCCGGCGCTTCGCGGATCCTCGCCGTTCAGGAGCGCGACCGCGCGCCCGAGGTCCACCTCGCCGAGAAACCGGCGCACCTCGTCGCCGAGCACCGCGGGGTTCCCCTCCACCACCGCGGAGGCGTGGCACTGGTCCGCCCGGTCGCAGAACCGGAGACAGGCCTCCGAATACTCCGTCTCGGCCCGCATCACGGCCTCGACGGGGTCGTCCGCGACCGGCGAGAAGGGCGGCAGTCCGCGGGCCGCCGCCTCCAGGAGTTCGAAGCCCCGCCGCGCCCGCTCCGCCTGGTGGCGGAGGTCCTCCCCCGCGCGCACTGACGGGAAGTTGGAGCCCGGCCGCGTCAGGACGAGGAACCCCTTCCGCCGCAGCCTGACGTGGCTGCACCCCATCTCGGCCAGGACGAGCTCGAGCGCGTGCAGGTAGAGACCCGCCTGCGCGCGGGCGACCGCCAGCTTGTGCGGATCGGTGTGTCCTCCGCGATCCGCGTACGTCTTGATCTCGCCGACGATGAGTTCCGGGGGAGGACCCTGGTCGTAGCGCACCGCCAGGACATCCAGGATCAGCACCGCCTCGGGCAGCATGACCCCCTTCGGGATCCGCACCGTGGGGCTGGCGATGATCGCGGGAAGGGGAGTGCGGGAATCGGTCTGGCCGGCCAGCACTCCAAGCCAGTGCCTCGTCGCGTCGATGGCCGCCGGAAGGGAAGGGAGCGGCCCCCCGTTCATCCGGACGCGCAGATCGGCGAGCCCCTTCGCCCCTTCCGGGAGCACCCCGTGCCGAACGAGTTCCGGAAGAAGCCGGGCCCCTCCGTCGGCGAGGATCTGCCGCTCGAAGTTGTTCCCCCGCGTGAGCGCGAACACCGACTGCCCGAAACTGGGCCGGTAGCCAAGACGCCGGGCAACATCCGCCATGCGCACGTTATGCACCGCGGAGAGGGTATTGGCTCGGCAGGCGGGATTCTTCGCCCACTGCTCAAAGCGCGCGCGCGTGTTCCCCCGAGCTGTCCCCGACCCGTTCATCGCAGCCGTCTAGTCCCAGGCCTCCAGATCCGGGATGGGATGCCGCTCCAGCCAATCGCGCACCATGTCGGGTGCGGGCTCCCCGGTGTCCATCCAGATGGTCAGAAAATCCCGGCCAGCGTCCAGTTCGATCCGCCAGGGCTCGAAGCCGTATTCCGCGTTGATCTCCGAGTACGAAATGGAATCCGCCGGCGCCATGTGCGCCGCTGTCCAGACCTCGCCGCCTGTCCCGACGTAGAACATGTCGGAGTATCGGATCTCGATGTCCGCCGGCCAGACCACGCGCGTGTCGGTGTACGACTGCTCGTAGAGGAGCCCGCTCGCGTCGAGGCCCCATGCCGCGGTCCCTTCTTCCATTTGAAGCGGATACATGGCGAGCCGGGCCGCCGTGTTTTGACGGAGATCGCCACCGTCATCCAGAATCGACATCGCATACCTGGTATCGAAGCGTGACCCGTCGCCCAGGGCCGGGTCCTTCAACCGTTGCAGCACCACGAGACGGTCGGCGTAGAGCCGGGCGACGCATCGTTTGTCCACGCCGTCGTCGCTCTGGCAGTCGCTGTCGCGCCTCGTGAGAAAATCGCGTTGGTCGGCCCTGAGCGGCGGCTCGCGATCGGCGCCGACGCTCCCCATGAGTTCGCCGTACAGCTCGCTCATCTCAAAATCCCCCCGCGCGAGCGTCTCGTCGCCGCATATCGCGGTCTCGACCGGAGTGGTCGCGGCGTCACAGTCGAATCCTGCCCGGAAGAAGGGACTGCCGAAGGTCCACGTGCTGCTCCATGCCCCTTCGACGACGTCGATGACGCGAACATACGGGTCGGCCGGATCGACCGTCAGCAGAAACGTGCGGCCCGCTTCCAAGTCCACCGCGCGCCGGGGATCCTCGAACCACGCGGTTTGCTCGCCGCTCCAGATGGCGTTCGGGCCGTACGGGACATCGCGGCGCTCCGTCCCGTAGTCGAAACCGTGCTCGTGTACGCCGTAGATCTCCATCATGGAATAGACGTTGTCGCTCAGCGACGTCGACGACGGCTCGTACCAGGTCCCCGCCCACAGTTCGGCGGCGTCCGCGCTGACCGTGCCCGCCGCTTCGAACCGCGGGTCATTGCCGATCTCGGAGATCACCGTGTCCTCGTGTCGGGTCCCCGGGTATACATCCAGCAGCGTCAGCTTGAGCGCGTAGGCGTATGCCCAGGGTTCGGGCTGGTACGGCGCCGCCTCTCCCGCGTCGACCCGCTGCTGGTGCAGGTGCCGTTCGGTGCCATCCATTCTCAGCCATTCCATGGGGTATTCGTCGTAGTGTTCGACATCGAACCCGGGAACGGGGAGATCCTGGTAGCCGTTGAGGTCCTCCAGGGCGACCTCGTGTTCGGCGACCACGACGGGCTCCACATAGGTGGAAAAACTGCAGCCGGTCGCATCATGCGGATTCGGATCCGGCGTCAGTCGCAGGCGCAGCACCGACACGCGCACGCGCTTCGGTCTCGCGTTCGCGGCGAAGAGTTCGGGCGATCTGCCGTAACCACCCCAGATCCGAACCGGCCTGGATAGGTCGAGGGGATCGGCCTGCGCCCAGCGCCCGCCACCTTCATCGTCGGAGCTGTAGTAGCGCACGGTGTCGAGGAGCGCCGGCACCGCTACCTCCGCGCCGATGCCGGCGCCCGCGCCGCCTTCGGCCCAGCCCGTCTGCGGGTCCCGGTCGACGAGCCTGGAAGGCGCGTAGGTGCACGACTCGCCTTCGCCCAGAAAGCCCCTCGAGAAATCGGAACCCCAGTCCTCCACGGGGTCGCGGGGGCACATGCCGCAGTAGTCGAAGTTGAATCTGGTGGACGGTTGGATCCAGCTATCGTCCGGCTGATTCTGGCCAACCATGCCCGTGCCGTCCGCCGCCGAAGCGGTCGCTCCCGGAGCCTCCGGATCGCCGGACCCTCGGGCGCCCCCCCCTTCGTCGCCCCGACAGCTGATCAGCGCGGCCGGCACGACTACGAGGATCACCGCGCGCCGCGCCACGGATGGGAGAAACCCGGCCAACGGAGCCCCCCACCTGTTGGCGAGCGGCAGCTCGCGCGATGCTTCGCTCATTGTACGACCTCCGTTAGCTGTCTCGGTCTTTCCGTTTCCGCTCCTGGTATTCCTCCAGGTATCCTCCCGGGAGAAGGTCCTTCGGCTTCTTTGTCGGGATGATCCACAACACAGCGAATATGAACGCGCCCATCAGTGCCTGTGAGAGCAATCCCCCCGGGTCCCCGTCATCTACCAGCAACGCAAGGAGGCTCCAGAGCAGGGAACTGACAACCCCAAGCCCAATGAGCCAAAGCGCGATGGTCTTTGCCAGGTAGCCCCACAGGCCGGGGGGCGTCTCCTGTTTCAGGAAGACTCCGCGCACTCCGGTGGGCCTCGGTGGGTCGGTCTTGTCGGTAGCCATGGGTCAACGTCGCAGATCCGCTCGCGCGCGGCAATGTGTGCGCCAACCGTCCGATATACCCCGAACCTCATACGGTTGGCTTCTGTCCGGCCATGCCGGCGCGGCGCAGGTTTGAAAATGTATGCATGAGCATTGCGCGGTATGGACGAGGAGGAACCAATGCTCAGAGGCGCCTCGATCGCTCTGCTGGCCGTGGTTCTGTCGGCATGCATGGAGAGCGTGCCGACCGCGCCCGTGTCCTACGCGGAGTCACCGCGAGTCGGCGATTCAGGTCTCGCACTGCAGACGACCTGGACGTTCAATCCGCAGGACAACACCAGTGAGAAGGAACGCCGGCGGCGCAATGTTCAGATCACGGCGTCGGGCGACAAGAAGTATCGCATTCGCATCAGCGGTCAGTTGCGTGACGGAACGACGCATACCAAGGCAAAGTCACTGCCGAAAGGTTCAAGTGAAGGAAATTCAATATTCATATCACTTCGGCTCCGGCCACAGCTACTCGGTTCTGACCGACTGGATGAACGCGGGTTCGTTTCGGTCGAACGGGTGTCCCGGCAACTGGGTTCCACGACCCCATGATCCGCGACTGTGCCACGCGCCGACGCCGCCCGCGGCGCCGACGACGCCGGGTGGAGGTGGGGGTGGTGGCACGACGGGTCCGGTGTGCTCGGATGCCCGTTACCGGGAAGCGGACATCGTTTCGCACCATGGGACCGTCACGGCGGCGGGCGAGACGAGGGATGCGACCTTCTCGATCATGAGCTTCAGGGAAGGTTCCCAGGAAGGCTGCGTGCACGTCTACAACGTGGCAGTGACGGCAGGCACCACTTTCGGCGACAGCGACTGCTACAGCACCGGGTTTTACGTGCGTGGCGAGTGGCCCAGGAATGCTTCGTCCGACTTCTGGTACCTCAAGCATTTTGACGTCAAGACATGCCGAATGAACGGCATGAAATGACCCGAAGTGCGGGCTCCTCGGGATTGGAATAGGTTCGGGAGAGCAGGGAACGACCCCCCGCAGCCCCGAGCCAGGAGCCGGCCATGACGCGTGGAGACCAGTACTGTACGGACGCCCCCGTCGTGCTCGCCGTCCTGGCCCTGCTCAGCCCTGCGAACCTCCTCGCCCAGCAGGCCGGCATTGCCGGCCGGGTCACCGACCTCGAGACCGGCGGCCCGGTGAGCGCCGCCTCCGTCCTGGTGCTCGGGCTGTCGGACCAGCGTGTCGCCACCGACGAGTCGGGCGCCTTCCGCCTCTCGGTGCCACCAGGCACGCATTCCGTCCTGGTGACCCGCATCGGCTACGAGACGTCGCGCACGGACGGAGTGCGCGTCGGGGCGGGAGACACGGTGTCGGTGGCCATCGAACTTCGCTCGCGGGCCCTGGCCTTGAACCAGCTCGTCGTCACGGTATCGCGCCGCGAGGAGAAGGAACTCGACGCTCCGGCATCCATCTCGACCCTGACGGGCGAACAACTGTCCAGGATCATCGCGCGCACGCCCGCGGACCACATCAAGACCCTGCCCGGGGTCGACCTCGCCGCGACGGGACTGACGCAGAGCTACGTGGTGGTGCGGGGATTCAACAACGTCTCGTCCGGACGCCTGCTCAGCATCGTGGACAACCGTTACGCGCGCATACCGGCGCTGAGGATCAACGCCATCAACATGATCCCCACGACCGACATGGACATCGAGAGGATCGAGCTGGCGCGCGGACCGGGAGCCGCCCTCTACGGCCCCAACGCGGCCGAGGGCGTCATGCACATCATCACGGCCTCGCCGATCGACAAGCCGGGCACGACGGTGTCCATGGGCGGCGGGGAGCGGTCCGTCTTCCAACTTCTCTTCCGGAGCGCGAACGCCGTGTCGGAGCGTTTCGGAATCAAGGTCTCCGGCCAGTACCTGCGGGGGAACGACTGGGAGTATGTGGACCCCTGGGAGGTGGCGGCGCGCGAGGCGACCCCCGACCATCCGCGCATCGGTGTGCGCGACCCGATCAACGAGCGTTACTTCGCCGATGTCCGAACCGACTTCCGGTTCTCCGACGACGGCGAATTCATCCTGTCGGGCGGGCTCAACAACTCGCTGAGCAGCATCAACCTCACCAGCGTCGGGTCCGCGCAGACGCACGACTGGCAGTACCGCTACGGGCAGGCGCGGCTGCTCAAGGGCCGGCTGTTCGCGCAGTTCTTCGTCAATCAGACGCACTCGGGGGACAACAGCTACCTGCTGCGCACCGGGGACCTGATCGTCGACCGGTCGCGCACCATGGCGGCCCAGTTGCAGCACGGGTTCGACTGGGGCTCCCGGCAGCGCTTCACCTACGGGTTCGACTGGCAGCGCACCGAGCCGCGGTCCGAGGGCACGATCTACGGTGGCAACGAGGACGACGATCTGCTGGTCGAGACCGGCGCCTACCTGCACTCCGAGACGCGTCTGGGCGACCGGTTCGACCTGGTGACGGCCCTGCGGGCCGACCACCACAACCGCCTGACGGAGGTCAACCTGTCGCCCCGGGCCGCTCTCGTATTTCGTCCCGCGGACGGCCACAATCTGCGGCTGACTTACAACCAGGCGTACGCGACGCCCTCGACGTCTGCCCTGTTCCTGGACATCCCGACCGGCCGGGTCCCGATCGCGCCGGGGGTCGGATACACGCTGCGCGCGCGAGGGGTGCCTTCCGGGGGACTCACCTTCTCGGACCGGTGCCAGGGCGGATTCATGGGCCACTGCATGCGCTCCCCGTTCCTCCCGGGCCAGCTCCCCGCCAACGCCGGGCTGTTCTGGGACTCGCTGGTCGAGCAATTCGCACCCGAGGCGCTGCGGCGCTTCCTGCTGGAGCCCGGAGCGCGGCCCACCGACCCCGCGCTCGGTACGGTCTTCCGGCGTCTCAACACCGACGCGCTCGGACCGGCCGGCGGAGAGGCCTTCCCGCTCGACTCCGGCCCCCTCGACCTTCCCGAACTCCTGCCGACCGTCTTCAACAGCATCGAGGCGGGCTACAAGGGATTGATCCGGAACCGGATACGGCTGGCCGCCGACGTGTATTTCGCCAACGTCGAGAATTTCGTCGGCGCGCTGAAGATCGAATCGCCCAACGTCTTCCTCGACCCGGCCTCCACGGGCGCGTTCCTGGCGAGCCGTCTCGGGCCGCTCGTCGAGGCCGGCGCCGTCACGGCGGAACAGATCACCGAACTGGCCGAGGGTCTCGCCGGGGTTCCGGTCGGCGCCGTCACTCCGGACCAGTTCGACTCGCCGGACCTGCTGATGGCCTCGCGCAACTTCGGCTCGGCGAGCTACTGGGGCGCCGACTTCTCCACCCAGTTCATCGTCTCCGACCGGCTCAGCCTGACCGCGGGCTACTCCTTCCAGAGCAGGGAGTGCTTCGACTTCGACGAGGACGGGGACTGCCCCGGAAGCAACGACCTGGCGCTCAATGCCCCGAGTCACAAGGGCTCCGTGGGGTTCGCGTTCACCGACCGCGCCCGGGGATTCCTGCTCGACGGGCGCTGGCGCTTCTCGGATGGTTTCGACATGAGGTCGGGCGTGTTCGCCGGGCCCGTGGACGCCTACCAGGTCCTGGACGTGACGACCTCCTACCAGCTTCCGTTCCAGCCCAACGCGCGCCTGGAGCTGACGGTGTACAACCTGCTCGACAACCGGCACCGCGAGTTCGTGGGGGCGCCGGAACTGGGGCGGTTGGCTTTGGTGAGGCTGCGCTACGACTTCTAAGGCATCATCGCGGCATCATCCCGGCATCATCGCGGCCACGGCGCGCATCCGCTCGGCCAGGTTGCGGACGGCGCCGATGTAGACACGCTCCCAGCCGGGCAGATCCGCGCGGTCGTCCGTCTCGATCTCGTAGCGGAGGCCCGGCAGCATCCACGAGGCGTAGCCGCTGAACGGGTCGGGCGAGACGTAGATGGAGCGGCTCCACGGCCGGCCCTGGAGTCCCCGGTCGTTCAGCCAGGCCTTCTCCAGTCCGATCAGCGCCCGGTTCACGGCCTCGGCCTGCGCCGCGTCCACCTCCCCGGAGCCGAGCCAGCGCTCGCGCGCCGCCACGAGGGCCGCGGAGGCGTCGTCCAGCTCCGTCGTGCTCTCGACGAGCCCCGACAGGTCGACCTTCAGGCCGCGCTCGGCCGCGACATCGTACAGCGTCTCGACGTGCGTGCGGGTGTCGGTCGCGTAGCGGACCACGTCGTAGGGGAGCACGTCGGCGTTGGCGAAGCGGAGCGCGAGGATCCCGTCGGCCCGGGCGATCATCGGCCCGTGGGCGAACGTGCTGTCTCCGAAGCGCTCGTACCACGCGAAGTTGTCGTAGTTGGAGTGGTAGACGCCGCCGGGGTTGCCGGAGGAGAGCGAGCCGGACGGCACGCCCGCGTGGGTGTAGAAGCCGACATGGTCGGAGCCGCCGCCGAGGTTGCCGAGGCCTGGTTCCTCCGCCCCCTCGCCCGCGCGCTCCAGCCACCAGTCGTACAGCGCTTCGCCGGTGCCGGGGTAGGTCACCGCCTTCGTGGCCTCGATGATCTGTCCCTTGAGCGACGGCGAGGAGGAGCTGCCGAAGTTGGCGCCGGACACGGCGGCGTCGGCGTTGATGTAGGCGATCGCGTTCGCTTCCAGCGCCTCGCGGAACTCCTCGACCCACTCGGTCGACCCGATGATGCCGTACTCCTCCGCGTCCCAGTGCGCGATCATGATCGAGCGGCGCGGCCGGCACTCCTCGTCCCGCGACAGCTCGCCCAGCGCCTCGGCGAGGGTGAGCAGCATCGCGGTGCCGCCGTTGGGGTCGATGGCGCCGAAGCCCCAGGGGTCGTAGTGCGCGCCGAGGATGAACCACTCGTCCGGGAACTCGGTGCCGCGCACGGTGCCCACCACGTTGGTCGCGCGGGTCAGCTTCATGGGCTGGTTGACGCGCACCCGCACCGTGAGGTCGGGGCCGCCCTCGACGCGGTAGTCCACCTCCATCCCCGCCGCCCAGCCGGGCGGGACCCCGTGGCCGGTCATGCGGGACAGGACCTCGGTGGCGGCCTCGTAGCCGATGGGCAGGACGGGGATGCTGTGCAGCTCCACTTCGGAGGGGTCGAGGCGCTCCACCGGTCGGCCGCCGTTCCGGTCGCCGGCCGTGCCGTCCACGGGCAGCGCGGGCTCGAACGGCGTGAGCGGGTCGCCGGTCCAGGGCAGGGTGAGGACGGAGCCGCGCTGGATCGTCTCCCCGTTCATCATCGGGCCTTCGGGGTAGGCGGCGAGTCCCGAGAAACCGGGATCGTTGAACATGATGACGCCCACCGCCCCGCGCTCCTCGGCGAACTTCACCTTGTAGCCGCGGAAGTTCCCCCCGTAGCGGGCGATCACGACCTTTCCGGCCAGGGAAACGCCCATCTCGTCCAGCGCCAGGTAGTCCTCGCGGCGGCCGTAGTTGGCGTAGACGACCTCGCCGGTGACGTCGCCCGAGCCGGAGAAGGCGTTCCACCCGTTGAGCAGGTCGGGGTGGCCGGAGAAGCGGTCCTCGGCAAGCGCGGGCTCGCGGTTGGAGAGCTGCATCGCGACCGGCGTCACGATGTGCACCTCAACGTCGTCGGTCAGCTCCGGCAGGTAGACGTCGTACGGGTGGCGCGTCACCTCGAGCCCCGCCTCCTCCATCGCCCGGGCGAGGTAGTTCCCGACCCGCACCTGGGCCGCCGACCCCGCCGGATGCGGGTTCTCGGTGACCGTGCGCAGGTGCTCGCGGAAAGACTCGGAGCGAGGGAGATCAAGAAAGCGGGCCTCGCAGGCGAGCTGCGTGACGGCGCGGGCCGCGGTGAAGCCGGTCAGCGCGGGCTCCTGCGCGGCCACGGGAGCGGGGCCGGCCGCAAGCGCGACGGCAAGGACGGGAGCGACGGCGACGAGCCACGGGGCAGCCGCGCGATGGCGGATGAGGGATGCTGACATCATGGGGGTCTCCTGTCGCTACGCTTTGCCGAGGGCCTCGCGTCCGAAGCGCTCCGTTGCCTCCAGCACGGCCCGGACGTCGTCCCACGTCGTGTTGTAGTTCACGATGCACACCCTGAGCGCGAACTTGCCGGACACGACGGCGGAGGAGACGAACGCCGGGTCCTCCCAGAACAGGCGGGCGAGCACCTCGCGGTTCAGTTCGTCCAGAGTTTCCTCGGCGATCTCCGCGCCGATCTCCGCGCCGGCCGGCCGGACCCGGAAGCACACGATGCTCAGCGTCGCCGGGCTCAGGCACTCGAGCATGGGGCTCGCGTCGATGTAGGCTTCCGCGCGAGCCGCGCAGTCCAGCCCGTGCGCGATGCTGTCCCGGAACGCGGCCATCCCGAACGTCTGCACGGACATCCAGATCTTG
>VXMQ01000092.1 GCA_009841015.1 Candidatus Palauibacter denitrificans
TGTCCGCGTGGGTGCGGCGGGCGCTGCGGGACGCGCGGGAACGCGAGTTGAGGGGTGGCGCCGTCTTCGCCGTGCGCGAGGCGGAGCCGCGATACGGCACCGCCGAGTCCGCCGGCCTGCGGTTCGTCGATCTGGAAGTGAGGTTGCCGGAGCACCACCTGGAGGCGGTGCGCAAGCGGTACGGACGAACCAATTGGTCGGCGGCCGTGGCGGAAGCGGTGTTCCGCCAATCCTTCATCCCGATGACGAAGGAGGAGGCACTCGCCATGCGCGGCGTGGGATGGGCGGGAGATCTGGACGAGATGCGAGACGGCGACTCGATCGAGCTCCTGTGATCGTCGACACGTCCGCGTGGATCGAGTACCTGCGCCGCACGGAGAGCCCCTTCGACCTCTGCCTGGACGACGCCGTACGGGCCGGAAATGCGATCGCCACGCCCGCGCCCGCGGTCATGGAGCTGCTCGCGGGTTGTCGCAGCGAATCCGAGGAGCTGGATCTGTTGAAGCTGCTCGATCGTTTCGAGATCCTGATCCCCGACTCGCTGGGCCAGTTCGAGAGCGCAGCGCGGATCTATCGTACCTGTCGCCGCGCGGGGCCTACGGTTCGGTCCATGACCGATTGCATGGTCGCCGCCGCGGCCCTGCACGCGCGGCGCCCGCTGCTGGCCCGGAATCGCGACTTCGACACCATCGCCCGGCACACGGGACTCGAACTCGTGGTGCCGCAGGTGCCGGAATCGCGCCCCTGAGCGAGGCCCTCCGGCTATTCGAGGCACCCTTCGGATACGGCGGCTTTGCCACCGGCTGCTACGGCGGGACGTCGCTCCAGAGGGCGCTCGACCCCGTGTCGTACGGGACGACCTGCCCGTTGCCCTCGCCATCCGGCAGCACGAAGAGGGGCGTTCGATCGGGATAGGCGTCGATGAGGCGCGCGTTCGCCTCCGGGCCCAGATCCCGGGCCCACAGCACGCCCGAGTCGCCGAGGCCGGGCAGGTCGCCGCGCCACAGGTAGTCGGTGAGGCCGAGCCAGCCGAGACGGTCTGACGTGGCCTCGCGCCGGCACCGGTCGGACACCTCTGCCGGTCCCTGGGCGCCGACGAAGGCGGCTTCGAGCTGGCACGGATGGTAGCGCCCGACCATCGCCCGCACGCTGTCCAGGCGCATTCCGCGCGCGGCGAGGCGGGCCGCGACGCGGTCCGCCCACAGTTCATGCACGAACACAAGGGTCGGCCCGGACTCGGAGACCACGGGGACGGGCGCGGCGCGGGCCGCGAGGCGCACGACGCGCCCACGCCCGCCCGCGGCCAGACCGTACCCGAGCGCGACGAGGATGAGAACGGCGATCGCGTCCGAAAGCCAGCCGGGACGGGCCGCGCGCGCGACGCCGATCGTCGCCAGCACGAGGAGCGCGGACCAGGCGGGGACGGCCTCGCCGAGCATGCGCGGGCCGGCGATGAGGTCGTGGTGCCAGTACAGGGCGCTCGCCACGACGGGCAGCAGGGCCCACGCGGCGAGGATGCGCTCGCCACGCTCCAGGCGCCGCGCGAGGAGCAGGAAGAGGCCGACCAGCACGCCGACGGGGAGCACGGTCCCGAAGAGTTCGCGCCCGAGCGAAACGAGTTCGGTCGACGTGTAGCCGAGCGCCTGCGTGAAGCCGTACATGCGGCCCCAGGGGTCGACGTGGAAGCCGAGGCCGTGGCTGGGGCCGGCGGCGGCCGTGTAGCCGAGGGTGAGCGGGCCGCCGAAGAAGCGGGCGTTGAACCAGCCGAAGCCGACCGCGAACGGGAGGCCGCCCAGGGCCCACCAGGCGAAGCGGCGCAGAAGCCACGGCCGGTGCAGGCCCGGCTCCCGGCGCGGCGCGGTGAGCCACACGCCGGCCGTCACGGCGGCGCCGATGAGCAGGCCGGAGACGGGGCGTGTCGTGACCATGAACCCCATCGCGGCCCCCGCCGCCAGCGCCCACACGGCCCGCCCCGTCTCGGCCCGGAGCGACAGCCAGAGGGCGAGCGCGGCGAAGGCCGCAACCGTCGCGTGGTTCATGTAGGCCCCGGCGAGGGCCAGCAGCATCGGGCTCGTGACGGTGAGCAGGGCGCCCAGCCGCGCCGCCGCAATCCGACCCGGCAGCAGGCGCTCGAAGGAGAGGACGGAGAAGACGCCGAGCATTCCCATCGCCCCCGCCATCGCAACCCACGGACCTCCCAGGTGGATGCCGACGGCAAGCCACAGGGCGTGGGCCGGCGGATACTGGGCCACCCACCCCGCCGCCGTCTGCACCATGAACTGAATCGTCCAGAACTCGGGCATCGCGAGTGGAGGTCCGGAGAGCGTTCCGCCGGCGAAGTAGCGGGCCTGAATGAGCTGCACGCTCGCATCGTTGAAGAGGGTGCGTCCCTCGAAGACCACCACCGCGACCGCGGCCGTAAGCGCGGCACCGAGAAGCCCCGTGAACGCGGCCACCGACCACGATGGCGGACGTGAGATGGCCCCACCGATCCGGGAAAGTACGCGGGCTCTCCTCCCCTTCCCGAACATCCCGACAAGGATGGCCCCTCCTGCGACGAGGAGGGTCCAGACGCCGGTCGACGCGCCCCACGTGTACCTCCAGTGCTCGAACCCCGACCGCCGCATGAGGTCGTCCAGTGTGCCCGGAGGCGCGGCCGGATCGAGGACAACGAAGGCGGGGATGACGACAAGCACGATGAGCGCGAGGCCGACCACTCGCCGGCCCGCATCGAGGAATACGTTCATGCCGGAGAAGCTACACCGGCGGCGCCGGCCTGTCTGCGATCACCCGGCCGCTGTTGGCCGGGAACGGGCGGTCGGCAGGCCCGGCGGCGCTTGACTCGCACCGCGACCGATCTACCTTTCCCGCCCCGTCGCACACCTCCAAAACGGATCCGATGTCACTCTCATGTCACTCGTATCGCTGACCGATGTCGTGAAGAGGTTCGGCGAGACCGTCGCGGTGGATTCCGCGACGTTCTCGATCGACCGCGGCGAAGTCGTCGGCTTCCTGGGGCCGAACGGCGCCGGCAAGACGACGACCATGCGGCTCCTCACGCAGTATCTCGAACCGGATGGGGGCGCGATCTCCATCGATGGCCTGTCCATCGAGGACCACCCCGTTGAACTGCGGCGCCGCATCGGCTACCTGCCCGAGACGAACCCGCTGTACCGCGACATGCTGGCCGGCGAATACATCACGTTCATGGGCCGGCTGCGCGGAATGACCACCGGCGAGATCCGCGCGCGGACGGACGATGTCGTCGCGCAGACCGGCATCGAAGCCGTTTACTACCGTCCGATCAACCAGCTCTCGAAGGGATACCGGCAGCGCGTGGGCCTCGCGCAGGCCATCCTCTCGCAGCCGGAGATTCTCATCCTCGACGCACCGACCGAGGGGCTCGACCCGAACCAGCGCGTCGAGATCCGCAGCCTCATCCGCGACGTGGGGACCGACCGCACCGTCCTCCTGAGCACGCATGTGATGCAGGAGGTGCGGAAGACGTGCTCGCGCGTCGTCATCATCAACGAGGGGCGCATCGTCGCCGATGGCTCCGTCGATGCGCTCGTCGCCGGACATGGCGGCGCCCGGGTGATGGTCGAACTCGAAGCTCCCGCGGACGCCGCCGCGGAGGCCATGGGCGGCCTCCCCTCCGTAGCCCGCGCCGACGCTCTCGAGGCGGACGCGGGCGGGCGCGCCCGGTTCGCGATCGAGGGTGCGTCCGGCGAGGACCCGCGGCCGGACGTCTCGCGACTCGCCGCCGCGCGGGGCTGGACTTTGTGGGAGCTGCACCTCGCCCAGGCCAGCCTGGAGGATCTCTTCCACCGGCTCACCGCCGAGAGCGCGGGACCGCCCGACGAGACGGGCGACGAGACGGCCGACGAAGCCAGCGGCGAGACCCCTGGCCAGACGTCCGACGAGGCGCCGGTTGAAGCCGCCGGGGAGGTGGAGGGATGATCGGCCGCATCCTCACCGTCGCGAAGCGGGAGTTCGCGGGGTACTTCGACCACGCGACCGCCTACATCCTCCTCGTCATCTTCCTCGGGATCAACTTCTATTTCTACTTCCAGGAGGCCTACCTCCTGGGCGAGGCGTCGCTGCGGCCTATGCTGTCGCTCCTTCCGTGGCTCCTGCTCTTCTTCATTCCGGCCGTCTGCATGCGGTCGTTCGCGGAGGAGCGGAACGCGGGGACGCTCGAACTCGTGCTCGCGCAGCCGATCCAGGTCGTGGAGTTCCTGCTCGGCAAGTTCCTCGGCGTCCTCTTCTTCCTGCTGGTCGCCATGGCGGGGACGCTGGGCATCCCGCTCGGCCTCACGCTCGGCGCCGACCTCCAGTGGGGCGTCGTCTTCTCCCAGTACCTGGGATCGATGTTCCTCATTTCGGCCCTCATCGCGGTTGGCCTGTGGGCATCCTCGCTCACGAGGAACCAGGTGACCGCGTTCATCATCGGGGTCACGGTCAGCTTCGCCCTCTACCTCATCGGACTCCCCACGGTCACCCTCTCTCTCCCCGGCCCGCTCGCGGCGGTGGCGGCGCGCCTGGGCGTGCTGGGGCACTTCTCGAACGTGGCGCGCGGCGTGATCGACCTGCGGGACGTCCTGTACTTCGCGGCGCTCGGCACGGCGTTCCTCTCGCTCACGTACTTCTCCGTCATGCGCGAACGCCTGAGCCGCGAACGGCCGGCGTACGGGCGGCTGCGCGTGGGGGTGCTCGGCCTGGTCGGGATCGCGATCTTCGCCGCGCTGGCGGGCGGGCAGGTGCGCGGCCGGCTCGACCTCACGCCCGGCAAGGTCTACACGCTGTCCCCGCCGACGGCCGACCTGCTGGGCGGCGTGGACGACCTCGTCACGCTCAAGCTCTTCCAGTCCGCGGAACTGCCGGCGCAACTCGCGTCCGTAGGCCGGGACGTGGACGACCTCCTCCGGGATCTCGACGCGACCGGCGGCGCCAACGTGAACCTCGTGCGCCTGGATCCCGACGAGGACCCGGACGCCCGGGAGGAGGCGGGGCGGCTCGGCATCCGCCCCGTGCCCTTCCAGATCCTCGCCGATGACGAGACGTCATTTCAGGAGCGCTACTTCGCGCTCGCGGTCCAGTACGCCGGTGAGAGTCAGACCATCCCGTTCATCCGGCAGACGGCGGACCTCGAATACCGTCTCGCCTCGATGATTCGCGCCCTCACGCGGTCGGAACACCCCACCATCGGGCTCCTGACCGGGCACGGCGAACTGAGCCTGGATGCGGGGCTTCGGCTCGCCCGCGGCCGCCTCGCCCTGGAGTACAACCTGATGGAATTCCGCGTCGACTCGACGACCGCGGCGGTGTCGGACTCCATCGACGTCCTCGTGGTTGCCGGCGGCCGGATGCCGCTGGAGCCCGCGGCGGGCGAGATCCTGAGCCGGTTCGTCGACGACGGCGGGAGCCTCTTCGTCCTTAAATCCGGCGTGACGGTAGACATGCAGGCGCGCTACGCGGGTCCCTCCTTCGATCCGGCGCTCGATTCGCTACTCCAGGTGCGAGGACTCGGCATCGTCCCGTCGATGGCCTTCGACTTGCTGCTCAACGAACGGGTGCAGGTCCCATCCGGCTTCGGAGCCGTCGTCCGGGAGTATCCGCTGTGGACGCTCGCCCAGCCAGCCTCCGGGCACGTGATCGTGGACGGCGTGGCGAACGTGCCGATCCGTTTCGGGAGCCCGCTCCTCGTCGAGGTTGAGGACAGCACTCTGGTCACTCCGCTTCTCACGACTTCGGATGGAGGCGGACGATTGGCGACCCCGCTCTCGATCGACGCCATGCAGGAGTGGGCCGCGGTCATCGCGCCGGATGGACAGCTCTCCGAGGAAGACATCGCGATGGAGACGCTCGCTCTCGCCTACACGCAGCCGGGCGGTGGCCGCATCGTCCTCGCGGGTTCCTCGTCGTTCATCCACGACGAGACGCTTTCGCAATCGATGTCCGGGCTGGCCGGGATGGTCTTCTTTCAGAACGCGGTCGACTGGCTCGCCCAGGACGAGGCGCTGATCTCGATCCGGTCCAAGGACCGCGCTCCGCCGCTCCTCCTCTTCCCCAACGAATGGCTCCCGGACCTGACCCGCTACGGAAACCTGGCCGGCGTCCCGCTGCTCTTCGTTTTCATCGGCGTGCTGCGGCTCGCACGGCGGCGGCAGGTGCAACAGCGCTCCTTCACCGAGGGAGGAGCGCTCACATGAATGCGAAGCAGTTGAAGGTCATCGCGATCGTGCTCGGCGTAGCGGTCCTCCTCTACCTGCCCCGGCTGTTCAGGGACAGCGGCGAGGGGGGGACGCTGGATGTCGGGGACGGTTTCTCCTTCGTTGTGACGGACTCCATCGCGGGCGTGGACATCGTGCTCGCGGACAACGCCGGCACGATGCGTCTCGAGCGGACGGACGCGGGGTGGACGGTGGACGGATACGCGGCGGACGAACCGAAGGTCCGCGATCTCCTGGAAGTGATCGGGCAGCTCTCGTCGTCGGAACTCGTCGCGCGCAACCCCTCGAATCACGCCGGCCTGGGCGTCGCGGAGGGCGGTCGCAGCGTCGAAGTGCGGACGGCCGCCGGAGAGGTACGGCGCTTCCATCTCGGCGACCGCGACACGCGATCCGGGGGCTACTTCGTGCGCCTTCCCGGCGACGCTGTCGTCTATCGGCTCGACGGGCCGGCCGGAGGCTACCTCAACCGTGACCGCGACGGGTGGCGGCCGCGCCTGATCGCCTCCGTGGACACCGCCGGCGTGCGCGAAGTCCTCATGCGCCGCCGGGACCGGGAGGCCGTACTGCGCCGGAGCGGCGACGGATGGCTCGCGGGGGACGCGCCGGCGGACTCGGGGCTCGTACAGCGGCTCCTCGCCGTCCTGCCCTCGGTCTCCGCTTCCGGCTTCCCCACGGCGGAGGAAGAGGCAGCCGCCGACTTCACGCTCCCGGACGGATGGATCGAGGTGTTCTCGGAGGCGTCCGCGGATGTGACGGGCCGGCAACTGGAACTCTCGATCCTCCTGCTGGAGGACGAGGAACGCGGAGACTGGGTCGCCCGCCTCGCGGACGGCACGGAAGCCTTCCGGCTCTCCAGCCCCACCGTGGACCGCCTGCTCCCGGAGGCGCTGGTCCCCTCGCCTGACGGCTAGCCGGGCTCGGTCATCGCGCGAAAATCGAGGATCCGGTCGAGTTCCGCCGGCGCGACGAGCCCCTGTTCAAGCACGAGTTCCTTCAGCGTGCGGTCTTCCGCGAGGCTGAGCTTGGCCAGTTCGGCCGCCTTGTCGTAGCCGATGACGGGCGCGAGCGCGGTGGCGAGCGCCGCGGTGGATTCCGCGTTTCGCAGGCAGCGCTCCTCGTTCGCCGTGATCCCCCGGACGCAGCGCTCGGCGAACGCGACGCTCGCCGTGGAGAGAATCCGGACGCTCTCGAGCAGGTTGTGGGCCATCACCGGGATCATGACGTTGAGTTCGAGGTTCCCCGACTGCCCGCCCACGACGATCGCGGCGTCGTTGCCGATGACCTGCGCGCAGACCTGAAGCACCGATTCCGCCATCACCGGGTTGACCTTGCCCGGCATGATGGACGAGCCCGGCTGCACCGCGGGCAGGTTGATCTCACCCAAGCCTGTGCGCGGGCCGGATGACAGCCACCGCAGATCGTTCGCGATCTTCGTCAGGCTCACGGCGACCGTGCGCAGCGCCCCGCTCGCCTCGACCACCGCGTCGCGCGCCGACTGCGCCTCGAAGTGGTTCGACGCCTCCACGAACTCGACTCCGAGGATGTCGCTCAGCGCGGCCGACATCCGCGCGCCGAAGTCGGCGGGCGTGTTGATGCCGGTCCCCACCGCCGTCCCGCCGATGGCGAGTTCCGCGAGCGCCGGCCGCACGGCCTCGACGCGCCGGATCCCGTGCCCCACCTGGCTGGCGTAGCCGCCGAACTCCTGTCCCAGGCGGACGGGTGTCGCATCCTGCAGGTGCGTGCGCCCCGCCTTGGCGATGTGATCGAACTCCTCCGCCTTCTCCGCGAGCGCCGCGCGCAGCCGCTCCAGCGCGGGCAGAAGCTCGCGCTCGATCGCGACGAGTCCCGAGACGTGGGTGGCGGTGGGGATCACATCGTTCGACGACTGCCCCAGGTTGACGTGATCGTTGGGGTGGACGGGGCTGCGCGAACCCACGACGCCGCCCAGCAGCTGAATGGCGCGGTTCGCGATGACTTCGTTCGCGTTCATGTTCGTCGACGTGCCGGACCCGGTCTGGAAGATGTCCAGCACGAAGTGGGAATCGAGTTCCCCGGTCATGGCCTCGCCGGCCGCCCGCTCGATCGCCGCGCCGAGGTCGGGATCGAGGAGCCCGAGTTCCCGGTTCACGCGGGAAGCCGCCAGCTTGATCGCGCCGAGCGCCTCGATGAAGCGGCGTCCGAAGCGGAGGTCGGAGATGGGGAAGTTCTGGCGGGCCCGCTCCGTCTGCGCTCCGTAGAGCCTGTCGGCGGGGATCGCCATCTCCCCCATGGAGTCCTTCTCCATGCGGTGATCCATGCTAGAACTCAATGAGGTCTCCGATGCGGATGCCGTTGGCCTCGAACCACCCCTGGTTCATCTCCAGCGCGTACATGGCGGGCGCGGCCGAGTCGTGGGTTTCCGTGGTCTGCGGTTCCATCTGCTGGATGTCGACGATGCGGCCTTCGCGGTCGATGTAGGCGATGTCGAGGGGGATGAGCGTGTTCTTCATCCAGAACCCCAGCGTGCGCTGCTCGGGGTAGACGAACAGCATCCCCTGGTTCTCCTCGAGCGACTCCCGGTACATCAGTCCCTGCTGGCGCTCGTCGGCGTCGTCGGCGATCTCGACCTGGATCTCGATGCCGCCCACCCGGAGCGGGACCAGTTCCAGGGCCTGGGAGACGGCGCCCGTTCCCGTCTCGGCGGCCTGCCCCGTTTCGGCGACCTGCCCATTGGCCGCGGCGTCGGCGCCGCGAACGCCCGCGTCGACTGAACCGCACCCCGGCAACACGGTCGCAAGGGCCGCCATCAACACGAATCCGGGCTCTCTCCATCGTTTTTTCAGCATGTCAGATCATCGTCCTTCGGGTCGACTCCGTTGCGGCTTCCCCTCCCGCAAGGAAAACTAGCAGACGAGGTTGGGGTATGGAACGAGGTGGCGGGGCCGGCGGGACGGGGACCACGGGAAGGGGGAGCGGCATGATTCTTCCGGATGTCA
The DNA here is from genome assembly GCA_009841015.1 of Candidatus Palauibacter denitrificans. Lineage (GTDB taxonomy): Bacteria > Gemmatimonadota > Gemmatimonadetes > Palauibacterales > Palauibacteraceae > Palauibacter > Palauibacter denitrificans. The sequence goes on from VXMQ01000092.1 coordinate 9,209, forward strand.
GAGCTTCCTTCGGACGGGATGACGCGGCCCGACTCGTCTACCTCCTCGCCCGCGAGGGCGAGGATCGGACCCGCCTCGAGACGCTGGTCTCGGAGCGGGGGATCGATGCGCTGGTCGATCACCCGAAAGCCCCCGCCGCGCTCTCCGCCGAACCGGGGCTCGCGGCGCTGCCTCTGGCGCTCTTCTCCTACGTGTCACTGCGTCACAGCCTGCTCGAGGGCGGCGTCGAGTCCCGCCTGATGGCCGACTACGTGACCTCCATCTTCCTCCACTTCGCGAGGGAGGCGCGGGCCCACCGGATCGCGGAATACGACGACTGCGAGTACCGGTATCTCGTCGACCTGGTGGCGGAGATCGCCGAGTCTGACGGGCGCCGCGGCTTTCTCCTCAGCGCTCATCTGGGCAACTTCGCGCTCTGGCTTTCGGGCCTCTTCCCGGACTGGATCAGCACGCGGGAGCGACGCAGGGCGGGACCCGACCTCGGTTACTACGAGGCGATGGGTCAGACCGGCTTCTCGCTGGCCGCCGACGCCCCCTTCGCGCGCCGCCAGCAACTCGACGGCTGCTATCGCGACGCCGCGAAGACCTTTACCGCCCTCCGCGTCGCGCTGAACCGCTTTTCGGACCGATACCTCACGCCCCGGCCGGCTTCCCCGGTCGATCGCCTGTTGAGGCAGGTCGTGGACGACTTCGAGGCGCGCTGGTTGCAGGCGTGACGAGGGCGCATATTTTCTCAGCGTGTTGAGAAAACCATGACCACGGACACCCTCACCCCCCGACCGCCTCTCGGCTGCGCCGCCGTGATGCTCGGCCTCTTCCGGGCCGCGCTGCAGGAGCATCATCTGCCCGTCACCCATCAGCGGGAAGCGATCGCGCGCGTCCTGTTCGAGTCCGGGCTGCGGCTTTCGGCGGACGAGGTCGTGGAACGCCTGCGGAGCGACGGCGAACGCGCGGGCAAGGCCACGGTCTACCGTACCCTGAGCCTTCTGGTTCGCGTCGGTCTCGCCACGGAGCACGACTTCGACGAGGGTTTCAAGCGGTACGAGGCGAAGGTCGGCGGGGCGCACCAGGACCACCTCATCTGCACGGCATGCGGCGACGTGGTCCAGTTCGAGCGCGATGAACTCAACCGGCTTCAGACGGCAGTCGCCGGGCAGTTCGGTTTCCACGTACTGAAACGTCAACTCAAGCTGTACGGGCTCTGCGCCCGCTGCGACGCCGAATCCGGCCAGGCGCTTCGCCAGGTCAGCTAGCAGCCCGTGGCAAAGCCCTGCACCAGGAGGTTCCGCTGAGTTCCGCCCATTCGAGACTTCTGAACCTGCTCGCCGAGCGCTCGTTCCGGCTCGGGGACTTCGTGCTCGCTTCCGGCGCCCGGAGCGACTACTACATCGACTGCCGGACCTCGACCATGCACGCGCATGGACAGGTGCTGATGGGCGAGGTCGGCCTCGCGGCCATCCGTGACGCCGGACTCCAGCCCGATGCGGTCGGCGGCCTCACCATGGGCGCGGACCCGCTGGCCTACGCCATCGCCGCCGGCAGTTGGCGCGCGGGGGACCCGATCCACGCGTTCTCGGTCCGCAAGCGCGCCAAGCGACACGGCAAGGGACAGTTGATCGAGGGCTGCTTCGAGCCCGGCGCCCGCGTCGTCGTCGTGGAGGACGTGATCACCACGGGCGGCTCCGCCTTCCAGGCGGTCGAGGCGGTGAACCGCGCCCAGGGCGAGGTGCTCGGGGTACTCGGCCTTGTCGACCGCGAGGAGGGGGGAAGAGCCACGCTGGAGGGGGCCGGTCTGCGGACCATGGTACTTTACACTGCAAGCGATCTCAGAGCGGCGGTAGCCGCGAAGGCCGCCAAGGAGAGTGAGACGTGTCCGACCAGGATCTCCTGACATTCACGGACGCCGCCAGCGAGCGGATCCGATCATTCATCGACGAGGACCCCGCGGAGGGTCTCGCCGTGCGCGTCAGCGTCCAGAACGCGAGCCCCATCGCGCCGGAATACGAGATGGCGCTCATCGAACCGTTCGAGCGGGAAGCCGAGGACCAGTCGTTCGACGCCTCCGGCTTCGAGGTCGTCGTCGACTCGAAGAGCGCGGACATCCTCTCCGGCACCCGCATCGACTGGGTGGAGTCGCTCCAGGGCTCGGGCTTTCATTTCAACAATCCCAACATCCAGCCGCTCGGCGCCGCGCCGCTGGACGGGCCCCTCGTCGACCGCGTGCGCCGCGTCATCGACGAGCAGATCAACCCGGGGGTGGCGTCGCATGGCGGGACCGTGCGCCTCGTCGACATTCGCGACAACGTCGTCTACGTGACGATGGGGGGCGGCTGCCAGGGCTGCGGCATGGCCTCCGTGACGCTCACGCAGGGGATCAAGCAGATGATCCGGGACGCGGCTCCCGAGATCGTCGACGTGCAGGACGTGACCGACCACGCCGCCGGCAGCAATCCGTACTACGCTTAGCTGCCCGGCGCCGCTGCCCGGCGCCGCCGCCGGCTACTTCTTCTTGCGCGGCTTGAGGAAGACGTGCAGCACGGTCGCGACGATCGACATGACGAGCGCCCCGCCGACCGCCGTGACGAGACCGGCGAGTTCGAACCCCGGGATCAGCGACGCCGCCAGGTAGAACATCAGGCCGTTGAGGACGAAGTAGAACAGTCCCAGCGTCAGGACCGTGATCGGGAAGGTCACGAGACGCAGGACCGGACGGACGGTCGCGTTGATGAGCCCGATCGCGAGCGCCCCGCCGACGAGCGCCTCCGGACTGTCGACCCGGACCCCCGCGAGGAGCCGCGCGGTCACGTACAACGCGGCCGCGTTGACGAGCCAGTTCCGGATCAGGCCCACGAATCCGTCAGAAGCCGGGCGTCAGGTTGAACTGCCAGATCCAGCCCTTTTCCGGGCGATCGAAGGGCCGGACGAAATTGATTTCCGCGATCATCAGACCGAAGACGTTGACCCTCGTCAGGAAGCCGGCGCTCGACACCCAGGTCCGGTCCTCGAACGAGCAGTTGGCCTCCGGGCAGTTCTGGGGCGTCTCGCCCGACCAGGCCTTGCCCATGTCGTAGAAGAGGCCGACCTCGACCGGCGGTACGCCCGGGGCCCGGATCACCCCGATCCCGCCGAGGAGGGGAAGCCGCAGTTCCAGGTTGCCCACCGCCACGCGGTTGCCGATGAGGTTCCCGATGAGAGGGCAGCTGAAGAACGCGGCCTGACCCGCGACCGTGCACTCGGCGACATCGATGGACCTGTTGTCGTAGCCGCGAATGAGGGATGGCACCCCGAGATAGAGTCGGCCCAGGCGCGGGTCGTCCGCACCGCCCCCCCAACGGCCGAAGTGGAGGGCCCGTCCGGCCACCGTGAACGGTCCGGCGCGGACGTACCGGCGGACGTCACCCGTCACCGTCAGGAAGTTCAGCGTTCCGACGGCCGGCTCCACCTCCAGCCGGTAGCGCTGTCCGGCGATCGGGCTCGTGCCGCCGAAGATCGAACTGTCGTATACGAGGGCGGCGCTTGCGCTCGCGCTGTACAGCGACGCGAAGGCGCAGGGCTGCTGACGGTTGAACGACAGCACCTCGCCCTCGCAGTCCTGCAGATCCGTGACCTCGTTTGCCAGTGGCTGACCGGTGAAGAAGTCGAAGGCGATCTCCTCGATTTCGCCGGAAAAGTCGATCTGCCGCGCCGAGGCGGAGAACTCGACGCGCGAGTTCCGGTTGAAGGGATAGGCGACGATCCCGGTCAGCTCCCGGTTGATCTCGAACCAGCGGAAGTCACGAAAGACGTTCACGGGCCGGTTCCCGACCTGAACCCGCTGGAGCCCGATCTGGCGCGTGACGAACGGCACCTGTCCCCCGATGAAGGCCCAGTTCCAGCGACTGGACCGATTCTCGTAGCCCGCGAGCGCCGCCGTGCCCTGCAGCAGATCCCCGAAGCTCGTGTTGACCTGCAGGATGGTCTGGAGCGTGCGGTTGCCGAGCAGGTCCGAGAAGAACAGCGCCGCGCCGCCCGCGAAGAAGACGCCGAAGTCGCTCGCCCCGAAGGCGATCGTGGGCTGCGAGATGAAATCGAGGGACAGCGGGGACCGGAACTCGGCGTCCTCGAAGGTGATCGGGTCGGCCAGGCCGAGGCGGGCGTTGTCCAGCAGTTCCGCGTGCGCGGTCGACAGCCGCTCGCGCGGCGGGATGATCGAGGCATCGACGCCCACCAGCATCTCGGGCGCCGGCACCCCGGCCAGGACCTCCGGATCGTCGATCACGTAGATCTCGTAGCTGAACGGCCCGCCCTTGTTGACGCTGAACGCGACGTCGCCCGTGCCGCGGGCCACGGACACGGCCGGGCTGATGGCCGTGAGTCCGCTCACGCCGGTCCACAGGTCGGTGACCAGGTACCGCTCCCGCGTCTCGAGGTCGAGCCGGTAGAGGTTGGCGATCCCGTCGTGGTCTGACACGAAGTACAGACTCTCGCCGTCCGGGGACCACTGGGGATTGTAGTTGCGGAACTGGTCATCGAAGCCCGGCAGCGGTTCGATCTCCCCGCTTTCCAGATCCAGCAGCGCGACCTGGTACGTGCCCGGGACGAGCAACTCCAGGTCGGTCGTAAAGCGGTCCGTCGCGAACGCCACCGACCGGCCATCGGGCGACCACGCGGGCTGGAGGTCCGCAAACGGGTCCTCCGTGAGCCGCCTCAGCTGCCCGGTCTCGACGTTGATCACGTACAGATCGGTGAACCCGGCGGAGTGGCCGCTGAACGCGATGTGCGACCCGTCCGGCGACCAGCTCGGCGTGAAGATCGCGCCCAGCTGAAACCCCTCGACCGGGACCTCCCTGACGATGTTCCCGCTCTCCGCCTCCATGATCGTGAGCAGCGGGTCGCCCGTCTTGATGCCGGCGACCGCGAAGAGCCGTCCGTCCGGGTGCCAGTCCCCCGCCGAATGGATGAACTGGAGGCTCTCGAAGTGCGGGTCGACCGCGTTGTTCGTCAGGCGGCGCTTTACTTCGCCGGTGCGGGCGTCGGCCCCGAACATCTCGATGGAGAAGAGGTCGCTCTGCGAAACGTAGACCATGTCCAGGCCGTTGGGACTCAGCGCCGGGCCCAGGTGGAGCTTGCCTTCATCGGGCGGCTCGTAGACAACGCGGCGGCCGTAGTCGTCGGGGGAGCGGGTCTCCTGACGGGCGTCCGCGAAATACGTCTCGAGTTCGTTCTTCCAGCGGTCCGAAAGCTCTCCGATCGGCACCTCGAGGACGGCTTCGATTGCCGCCAGCGCATTCCCGGTGCGCGCGGCGAGGTTCAGAATCCGGCCAATCCGGTCGTCCCCGAACGCGCCGCCGATGTAGGACCAGAACGCGTGGCCGTAGCGGTACGGGAAGTACCGCCGGTCGGCAAGCTCCGGAATTGTCGGGAACCCATCTTCCAGATCCAGGGCGTCCCGCATCCACATCGTCGTGAACGGGTCGATGGGCCCGATCGACAGGTATTCGGCCATGCCTTCGATGAACCACAGTGGCAGCCGGATCGCGCCGGGCACGTCCAGCCCCGGGCCTCCCGTCCCCTGCCCCGTCATGTCGAACTGGAAGGCGTGCACGAGTTCGTGGCCGAGCAGGTGATCGGTCTCGTGGATCGACACCATCATCGGCATGACGAGCCGTCGCTTCAGGATCTCCGTGAAGCCCTGCGTGCCCTCGTCGATGAACTGGCCGGAGGTGTTCGTCTGCTCGAAATCCGGATGGTCGGCGTAGAGGATGATCGGCTGGCGCTGGCGGAACTCGTGATTGAGCACCCGGGAGAGGCGGGCGTACCAGCGCTCGGCCAGGCGGCCCACCATCTGCGCGCCGGCCGCGCTCTCCTCGTAGTAGTAGATGTCGAAGTGCTGCGTCTTGAGCACTTCGAAGTCGAAGGACTCGTAGACGACCTTGTTCCGGCCGAAATATCGGCCGGCCTGCCCCTCAAGCGCGGTAGCGGCGGGGCCCGAGAAGACCGCGAGAGCGGCAAGCGCGGCGAGCGCGTGAGTTCTGCGAAGCATACATCCTCCACCAGGAGACCGCTGCCTCCGACCTTACCGGGTTCCTGGACCCCGGGGGGCCGTGCCGCCTCGCGGACGGCAAGCAGTCAGGGGGTGTCGAAAGCTACCCGAGGCACCCGACCTCCGCTATTCCGCTCTATCACGACTGAAATGCAAGCGAGGTCACAGAGTCAGCAGCGGCGGATGAACCCGCCCAGCGTGTCGCGCGCGCGGCTGGCGGCCGGCTCATCCGCGAAAGGGCCGGCCAGGACGCGGTACATGTTTTCGTACGCCTCGATCGAGGCTTCGAGCCCCGCCCGCGCGACCTCCTGCCGCTTCATCTCGGCGTTCCGGCGCTCCCGAAAGGAGGCGATCTGGACGACGACGCAGCCGCCGCGCGCGGAGACCGGGGTCGCCGTCCCGAGCACCGTGATCCGCACGCGCGCCGTGCCGGGCCCGATCATCTCGAGCTCCCTCGCCGCCCCCCGGGACACGTCCAGGATGCGGCCGGGCACGAAGGGGCCGCGGTCGGTCACGTCGAGGTCGATGGAGCGCCCGTTGTCGAGGTTGTCCACGCGGAGCCGGGTCCCGAACGGGATCGTCCGGTGGGCGGCGGAGATGGCATCCATGTCGTAGGTGTTGCCGGCCGCGGTGGTCCGGCCGTGAAACGGCTCGCCGTACCACGAGGCGATGCCGGTCTGCGTCCAGCCGACGGCGTAGAGCGACGGGTCGGCGGAGGGCGGCGGGCCGGCGGACGGCGTCGTCGCGAGGGGGACGGACCACACGCAGGCCTGGCCGGAGAGCGCGGCGGCGAGCGCCACGCCGAGCGCGGCCCCGCGCCGGCTCAGAGCGACCCCCGCTCCCAGGGTCCCCAGATGGCGAAGGTGTGGCCGAGATTCCCGGGGCCCATCGAAATCGTGTCTCCCTGGAGGTTGATGAACAGCGTCCGGCCATCGGGAGTGAAGCACGCGCCGGCGAACTCGCGCTCGTTCAGGATATTCCGGGCGAAGGGGAAGATCTCCCCCGCGGGCGACAACCCGTGGAGGTGCGTCTCGCCGGAGTTGTCCTCGCAGATGAGGATCCCGCCGCGGGGACTCACCGTGAGGTTGTCCGGACCGGAGAGCACGTCCTCCGAAGGCGACTCGAAGACGAGCGCGAGCGCCTCTTCGTCCGGCACGTACCGCCAGACCTGGCCCAGTTGGGCGTCGCCCCCGTTGGTCGCGTGGAAGTAGATGCTCCGGTCCGCGTGCCAGCAGCCCTCAAGCCGGGAGAACCGGGCCCCGCCCGCCTCGAACCCCTCCATCCACACGGTGGTCGCATTGCGCTCGGCTTCGGGGGGGTCGGGGTTCTCGATCGGCACCCATTCGACCTCGCGCCACTCGCCTGGCCGCTGGCCGGTGCGGAGATCCACCTGCGGCGCCCCTCGCACGGCGAGCATTTCCAGCGCGCCCCCATCCCCGAGAACGCCGGGTGTATGCGGCCGAAAGCGATAGAACCCGGAGCGGCGGTTGTAGTCCTCCGTCTCGTAGACGAACCCCGTCACGGGGTCCACCGCGACGGCTTCGTGCGTAAACCTCCCCATGGCCCGTATCGGCTCCGCCTGGACCGGTCCGTCCGCGTCGGCGGGGACCTCGAACACGTACCCGTGCGGCACGGTCCAGCCGCGCCCCTGTCCGAAGGTCGTTTCCTCGCACGTCAACCAGCTGCGCCACGGCGTCGTCCCCCCCGCGCAGTTGATCATCGTCCCGCCCGCGCTCACGAAGTCCCGCACGAGGACCGGACGCCCATCCGTCTCGATCCGGACCTCCAGCGTCGTCGTGCCGCCGCCCGCAAGGGGATCGTACGCCAGTTCGGGGGACACGAGCGGGACCGCGAGGCCGGGCGGGTCCTGATCTTCATGATTACGAACGAGGCGGACGACGTCGTCGCTCACCGGAAAGAGCCCCATTCCGTCGTGTGCGCGGGGCGTGGGCCGGCCATCGGACATCGGACGGCCCTCCACGCTGAGGAGGACGTAGGAAAACCCTTCGGGGAGGGCGAGTTCCGGACCCGCGGGGACCAGAGGTCCGTATCCGGCGCGGCCAACGGCCGACCCCGGAGGCGCGGAGGTGAATGAACGCGCGGCGAACGCCGAGAGGCCGGGGAGCGATGGGGCGATTGCCGCAGCCCCCGCCCAGCGTCCGGCCCGGCGCACGAAGTCGCGGCGGGCGATCTTGTTCAGGGCTTCCTCCGCAGGCTGAGCGGCACTTTTTTGCCGGTTGTGACGTATACTCAGTCGAAGTCGTGATTCAAGGGGGTTCCGGGTTCGTCCGGTTCGGTCCGGGAAACCAAATTCAGACTCGGGGTATCCTAAAGGGTTGCAGGCCCGCTCGCACCGCGAGCCGCTCGTGTCGGCGCGGGAGGACCGGAGAAGCAACCTGCAGAGAAAGCACCCAAAGCCAAAAAAAGAGGCTATCATGCAGAAATGGTTCGCCCGCCTTGCGGCTCCCGTCCTGTTCCCTGTCCTCGCGAGCACGGCGGCGGCCCAGTCGTTTGCCGACTTCTGTCCCGGCGGCGATCCGGACACGGAAGCCGCCGTGGTGGGTTACGTCACCGATCCGGAGGCCGGCACGGTGATTCCCGGAGCCACCGTCGCGGCGAGCTGGGTACAGGACGAAGCCCGGCAACGCCTCGAAGCGCCGGTGAACATCGAGGGCCTTTACGCGCTGTGCGGGTTGCCGAAGGACGCTGAAGTCATGCTGCGGGCCATCCTCGCCGACCGGCGGGGCGAGGCCGTTCAGTACACGACGGCGGCGCCACTCGCGCAGGCGGATCTGATCCTTTCTCTGACCGCGGGATCCGAGATCAGGCAGGAGATCGGATCACTCTCGGCCGGCGGCAGCCGAGCCCGCATCCTGGCCTCCGAGGTCATCCGAGGGGAGGACCTTCTCGAGCTGCCCGAGATGAGCGTGTACGATCTGTTGCGCCAGCACCAGCTCCTGAAGTTCGACCGCGTCTCCGGAGTAGGCGAGGTTGTTATGCTCCAGTCGGTTACACTGACATCCTGGGGATCTTCCCGGTTTCAGGGGCTCGAGGTCCGCGTCAACGAGAGGCGCGAGGCCGATGGGGTCAACACGCTGCGCGAGATGTCGATCGATGACGTGAGCAGAATCGAGATCCTCTCGCGCACCGAGGCTTCCGCCCGTTATGGGGGCGATGGCTACGTCGGTGCCCTCGTGATCACGACGCACCGGCGCTGACCCTTCCGGCCTCCAGCCATGAGAGGGCCGCGCCGACCGGCGGGGCCCGCTCACGGCCCCATGGTCCGGTCACTGGGGAACCAGCCTCACGAGGTTCGTCCAGGTCGTCCGCTCGATCTCGTCCACCGCCGCGGCCCGCTCCTCGATGCCGGCGGCGAGCCGGGCCAGCAGGTCGAGCTGTCCCCGCGTGGGCGGGCCGTCTCCCATTGAAGCAAATCCCATGAGCCGCGCCAGCTTGCTGTCGATGCCGGTGGGGTTCGCGATGAGGTCCTGACCGGCGCGAGCCCGGTACTGCACGAGGCGTTCCTCGACGGGGTAGAGTTCGCCGTTCAACTCCGAGAGCGCGGCCCGCAGGCGGTCGCCACCCCCGCCGCGCTCCACGGCCTGCTCGGCCCGGGTCCGCAGGTCGCGGATCCTTGCCACGAGTTCCATCGTCTCGGTCAGGCGGTCCCTCGCTTCGAGCAGGAACTCGAACTGTGCGCGGAGTTCCTCATCCGTCACATCCACCCTCGGGTCGCGCACGACCGTGAACGGCTGCGCAAGCGTGCGGCCGCCGAGATCGAGTTCGACGGTGTAGTCGCCGGGCGGCACGCGGGGACCCAGGGCGCTTCCCTGGAAGACGGCGTCGTCGAGCACTTCGGCCGGTGCGACGCGCAGATCCCACACGAAGGTGTGCGCGCCCGCATCGGCTGAGAGCGTCGCGCCGCCGCCGCCGAGGCCGAAGAAGTCCATTCCCGCCGACGCCGCCGTCGTTTCGCTCGAGAACTCGCGGATCAGCGCCTCCCCCTCGCGGATCCGCAGCGTCACCCCATCCGCCACGGCCTCCGGCAGGTAGTACGGGATCACGACGCCATCCGGCGGGTTCGCGCCGGCGGGATCACCCGCCCCCGGCCGGCCCATGGTCGAGAACAGGGCGGCGGGCGAGGCGCCCGGGTTGAAGCGGGTCGTGGTCGGCGGACGGAAGAGCCTCGGCTCGCTCGCCGCTCCCCCGGCCGCGAGCTGATGGAGCAGGTCCACGTTGTCCAGGACCCAGAACGAGCGCCCGTGCGTGGCCGCCGCGAGGTCCCCGTCCCGGAGCACGAGGTTGTGGATGGGGACGACCGGGAGGTTGAGGCTCAGCGGCTGCCAGGAGTCCCCGGCGTCGAACGAAACGTGGACGGTGCGTTCGGTGCCGGCGTACAGGAGTCCGGCCCGGCCCGGATCCTCGCGGATGACGCGCGTGAAGTCGTTGTCCGGGATCCCCGCCACGATCCGGGTCCACGTCTCCCCGTAGTCCGTGGTCCGGTACAGGTACGGGGCATGGTCGGAGAGCTTGTACCGCGTCGCGGCGACGTAGGCCGTCGCGGGATCGTGCGGCGACGGCTCGAGCATGGAGATCAGCGCGAACTCGGGCAGATCCGGGATCGTCACGTCCTCCCAGTTCGCGCCGCCGTCGCGCGACACGTGGAGGTATCCGTCGTCCGAGCCCGCCCACAGGAGGCCCGGTTCGAGCGGCGATTCGGCGAAGGCGAAGATCGTCGCGTACCACTCGGGACCGTACGCCTCCCGCGTGATCGGCCCCCAGTATTCTCCCGTCTCCTCATCCTCGTACGCGGGCGTCGGCTCCAGCGTCCGCGGGTCGGCGCGCGTGAGGTCGGGGCTGATGACCTCCCAGCTGTGGCCCTCGTCCGTCGTCCGGTGGACGTGCTGCGAGGTCACGTAGAGGATGTCCGGGTCGTGGGGCGACGTCATCACCGGGTACGTCCACCAGAACCGGTAGTTGATGTCGGCCGAACCCCAGCCGTAGTGCGTCTCGGGGTTCGGGGAGATGTCCCGCACCTGCCGGTTGCGGTGGTCGTACCGGTACACCCAGTGGTGGTCCCCCGCGTAGACGATGTTCGGGTCCTCGGTGTTCACCGCGATGTAGCCGTCCTCGCCCCCGCCCACGGTGTACCAGTCCTCGATGCTGATGCGGCCGAAGTCCGAGCGGACGGGAACGGAGATCGACGTATTGTCCTGCTGCGAGGCGTAAAGCCGGTACGGCGTCTGGTGATCGGCGGTCACGTGGTACAGCTGCGCCGTCGACTGGTTGAGGAGACTCGACCACGAGAGGCCACCGTCGAAGCTCACCGAGGCGCCGCCGTCGCTCCCGTTGACCATGCGCCGGGGGTTCGCGGGGTCGATCCACAGGTCGTGGTGATCCGGGTGCGGCGTGAACACGCGCTCGAAGGTCTCGCCGCCGTCCGCCGACTTCCAGAGGAAGACGTTGAGGACGAAGACGGTGTTCTCGTCGCCGGGGTCCGCGACGATGTGGTGGTAGTACCACGGGCGCTGGAGGAGGTTGGCGTCTTCGTTGACGCGCGTCCACGTCTCCCCCGCGTCATCGGAGCGGAAGATCCCCTTCGCGCCGCGCGCCGCGTCGACGATCGCCCACAGGCGGCTGGAGTTCCGCGGCGAGACCGCGATCCCGATCCGTCCCTTGAGGCCGGAGGGGAGGCCGGGGTTGTCGGTCAGCTCGGTCCATGTGTCGCCGCCGTCGGTGCTCTTGAAGAGCCCGGTGCCGGGGCCCGCGCTGCGGAAGCCCCACGGGAAGCGCCTCAGTTCGAGGAGCGACGCGTAGAGGATGTCGGGGTTCGCCGGATCGAGGACGAGGTCGATCGCGCCCGAGTTCTCGTCCCGGTACAGGACCTTCTCCCAGCTCGCCCCGCCGTCGCGGGTGCGGTAGACGCCGCGCGCCTCGCTCGCGCCCCACGCGTCGCCGAGCGCCGCCACCCAGGCGATGTCGGGGTCCTCCGGATGGACGCGCACGCGGGCGATCTGGAGCGTCTCCGCGAGCCCGAGGTGCCGCCAGCTCGCGCCCCCGTCGTCGGAGCGGTAGACGCCGTCGCCGTGCGAGGCGTTGCCGCGGATGCACGCCTCGCCCATGCCGACGTAGACGGTGCCGGGGTGGGAACGGCTGACCTCGACGGCCCCCACGGACCCCGTGCCGAAATAGCCGTCCGAGACGTTCCGCCAGTTCGCTCCGCCGTCCGCGGTCTTCCAGACGCCGCCACCGGCGACGCCCTGATAGAAGACGAGGTCGTCCGTGGGGTGGCCGGCGACGCCGAGGACGCGGCCGCCGCGCGTGGGTCCGATGGAGCGCCACTCGAGGAGATCGAGCCACGCGTCGTCGACGGGCTGGGCGCGCCCATCCGCCGGCGCGGGGGCGCCGAGCAGCGCCAGCGCGAGCAGGGTCCCCGCGATCGGGGTCAGCGGTCGGGGTCGGGGGCTGCGGGATTCTGCCACGGGTTGCCGTCTCCTTCGGGAGTCGTCCGGTGCGGCCGAGCATCGAATCTTGCGCTCCGCCCGCGCGCCGTACAGCGCGGGCAGCCGGATGGCGCCGCCCGCCCGGGGTGCGGCGCCGCAGGTTGGCGCCCGGCGCGGGCGCGTGTGAACATGCGGGATGACCGACACGCCGATCTCACGGGGGCGGAGCCACGGTGCGCGGTTCGCGCTCGGGACGCTGCTCCTCGCGGGCGCCGCGGCGTACGCCGCCGCCGTGCCCCGGGCCGCCGGGGCGCAGACCGGCCCGCCGGGGCGCGCCGCCGCCGACACCGTCGAGGTCTTCTCGGGGGCGGATGTTCTCGAGACCGGACAGGCGGAACTCGCCTCCGCCCTCAGCGAACTCCTCCCGTCCGCCTACTTCCCGCGCCGGCAGGTCGCGGATCTCACGTCGGGCGTGCGGCCCTTCCGACTGCGCGGGGTGTCGGCGGACCACACGCTCGTCCTCGTGAACGGGAAGCGCCGCCACGCCACGGCGGTCGTGCACACGCTGGGGGCCGGCGCCTTTCCGGGCGCGAGCGGCGTGGACATGAACGCCCTCCCGCTACAGGCGATCGACCGCGTGGAGGTCGGGCGCGGCGGGGGCGCGACGCGGCACGGCGCCGACGCGATCGCGGGGGTCATCGACCTGCGCCTCCGGAACACGGTCTCGGCGCCCGAGTTCATCGCCTCCGTCGGCCACCACTTTCCCGACGAATGGGATGACGACGGACTGCGCTACGACTTCTCCGGGAACTGGGGGCTGGGCGTCGGCCGCGGCGGCGTCCTGAACCTCACCGGCGCGTTCAGCCAGCGGCAGCCGACGAACCGCGCGGGGGCCGACGGCCGCGACCAGGTCCGCCCCGGTGACGCGGACTTCGTCGACCGCGGTCTCGTCATCCTCAAGCACAACGAGGTGGCGCAGCCGAATCACCTGTGGGGAGACGGCGAGTCCTCGAACTTCATGCTGTTCGCCAACTTCGAACTCCCCCTCGCGGCGGCGGGCGACGGCCGCGGCGGGGCGGAACTGTACGCCTTCGGAGGCTACAGTCGGCGCCGGGACCGGCACGCGGACTTCTTCGTGCGCTCGATGGACGACCGCAACTGGCCCGGGATCCATCCGCTCGGCTTTCTGCCGCGCTTCGACGCCGACACCCGGGACGTGTCTCTCGTCACCGGCTTCCGGCGGGGCTTCGAGGCGGACGCGGGGGCCGGTTCCGAGGCCGACGGGGGGGCCGGCTGGCGTTGGGACCTGAGCGCCCAGTACGGCTCGAACCGAGTCGACCACGACCTGTTCGACACGCTCAACCCGTCGCTCGGGCCCTGCCTCGAAGCGGCGTGCGCGCCCGGCGCGGACGGGATTCCGGGGACCGCGGACGACCCGGGGATATCGAACCGGACCCGCTTCTCCACGGGCGCGCTCGAGAACCACCAGTTGCTCGCGAACGCGGACGTCGGGCGCCGGATCGAGACGGGACTCGGCGCGGGGCCGCTACGCGTCGCGCTCGGGGCGACGTTCCGCCTCGACAGCTACCGCATCCTGGCGGGGGAACCCGCGTCGAGGGTGGACGGCTTCCACCCGACCCAGAGCGGCGGCATCGCGGCGGCGGGCTCCCAGCGCTTCACCGGCTTCCGGCCCGAGGAGACCGGGATCTGGCACCGGTCGAGCTACAGCCTCCACGGCCAGGTCGACGCGCCCCTCCTGCGGCCGCTCCTGCTCTCCGCCACGGGACGCTACGAGCGCTTCAGCGACGTCGGCGGCGCGCTGACCGGGAAGCTCGGGCTGCGCGTGGCCTTCTCCGGGGCCGCCGCCTTCCGCGCGAGCGCCTCCACGGGATTCCGGCCGCCCGCGCTGAGCCAGTCCCGCTACGGACACGTCACGGCGGGGCGGCGCGAGGACCCGGACGAGCCGGGCGCGATCGACAGGTTCGAGACGGGCACTTTTTCGGTGGACGCTCCGGAAGCCCGGGCGGTCGGGGCGGCGCCCCTGCGGGGGGAGCGGTCGCGCTCCGTCAGCGCGGGGTTCGCGCTCGCGCCCGCCGATGGCCTGCGTTTCACGATCGACGGCTACGCGACGGAGGTCGCCGACGCCATCCTCCTCTCCAACCCGCTCGCGGAAGGCGCCAGCGGCCTGGTCGATCACCTGCTGGCGGGCTTCGCCGCGGAATCGGTCCGTTTCTTCGCCAACGCGATCGACCTGCGCTCGTACGGCGTCGACGCGGCGCTCACGTGGAGGCGGCGGCTCGGGGACGCCTCACGCCTCGAACTCGGCGCCTCCGCGGGCTGGGGGCAGGTGCGCGGGCGCTGCCCGGAGGACGACATCGCGGCCTGCGCGAAGGAGAACGAGGCGCTGCGGGACGAATCGTTCCGGATCTACGACGGATTCGACGTCTACTTCCTCGAGGAGGGGCGGCCGGACTGGCGCGGCAGGTTCAACGCGGGGTTCGCGAGCGGCGCGTTCGAGATCGGCCTCGGGGCGAACGTCTACGGGGCGCAGGAGGAACTGCGCGCGCTCGGCGTCGGAGAGCACCCCCACCGGATCCGGCTCCTCGAACCGAAGGTCGCCTTCGACGCGCGAGTCCACGTCGACGTGGCGGAAGGGTGGCGGCTCACGGTCGGCGGCGAGAACCTCTTCGACGCCTTCCCGACGCGGGTGGACGCGTTCGGAGGGATCTTCCCCTACCGCTCGTTCTCCGCGATGGGGTTCAACGGCCGCTACCTGTACGCACGCCTGGAGGCGGGAGCCTTCTAGCTCGCCGGGCGCCCTACGGCCCGCCGGGCCAGGGTGGGCCCTGTTCGGGCGGTACGCGGCCCATGCCCATGTACACGAACTTCTGGATGCGCTTCCCGTCGTACGTCTCGGTCGTGTAGACGTTGCCCCGCGAGTCCGTCGCGATGCTGTGGACGCCGATGAACTGTCCCGGCTGGCGGCCGCCGTCGCCGAACATCGTCAACACCTCGAGCGAGGCGCGGTCCATGACGTAGACGCGGTGGTTCGATCCGTCGGCGACGTACATGTACCGCTGTTCGGGATCGCGCGAGAAGGCGAGGTCCCAGGTCGAGCCGGCGCCGAGCGTGCGCGGCGCGATCATCGCCTCGTCCACGAACGTCCCATCCCGCTGGAAGACCTGGATCCGGTCGCTCGCGCGGTCGCAGACGTAGATCAGGCCGTCCAGCGAGGGCTCCGCGCAGTGCACCGGCGTCCGGAACTGCTGCGACGGGGGCGCGTCCGGGTCGTAGAGGGGCGGCGGCGTGTCGTCCGGCGAGTTGCCGTAGGCGCCCCAGTAGCGCTTGAAGGCGCCGGTCGACGCGTCGAGCACCGCGACGCGGCGCCCGCCGTAGCCGTCGGCGACGTACGCTTCGTTGGCCTCCGCATCGAAGGCCACCTCCGCCGCCCGATTGAAGCGCGTCTCGCTGTGGCTGTCGGGCTCCGTCCCCACCTGCGGCTGCCCGTACGAAGCGAGGAACTCGCCGTCGCGGGAGAACTTCAGGATGTGGGAGTCGCTCGCCCCGTTGCCGCCGATCCACACGTTGTCCATGTGGTCGACCGTGATCCCGTGGTTCGACTCCGGCCACACGTAGTCGTCGGAAGGGCCTCCGAACGAGTTGACGAGATTGCCCTCGGGGTCGAACACGAGCACTTCCGGGGCCGCCCGGCAGCACTCGCTGGTCGGCGGGTCCGCGTCGAGTCCCAGTTCCGTGCCGGGATTGATCGAGGCGCGGCGATGGATGATGAAGACGTGGTCGCGCGAGTCCACGCCGACCCCGACGGTGGAACCGAGGAGCCAGTGTTCCGGCAGAGGCTTGGGCCAGAAGGGATCCACCTCGAACATCGGCGCCTCGACGCCCTGCCCCGCGCCGGCCGAGCCCGCGGCCGAGGCCGCGTCGTCCATCGCGGCCTGCCCGCAGGCGAGCGCGATGACCGCGCCGGAAACCACGCCACCAATGACGACTCGCCGCTTGCCGTTCATGGCCGTACCTCCTCGTCGGTCCTTCCGTCTACTGGTCGCCGCGCGGCCAGGGCGGTCCCTGGTGTTCGGCCGGAACCGGGCCCAGGCCCATGTACACGAACTTCTGGACGCGCTTCCCCTCGTAGGTTTCCGTCGTGTAGATGTTGCCGTTCGAGTCCGTCGCGATGCTGTGGACGGCGAAGAACTGGCCGGGCTGACGGCCGCCGTCGCCGAAGCTGGTCAGGATCTCGAGCGAGGCGCGGTCCATGATGTAGACCCGCATGTTCTTGCCGTCGGCGACGTACATGTACTTCTGGTCCGCGTCGCGCGAGAAGGCGATGTCCCACGTGGACCCGTCGCCCAGCGTGCGCGGCGCGATCCGCACCTCATCGACGTACGTCCCGTCCGTCTGGAAGACCTGGATGCGGTCGTTGGGGCGGTCGCACACGTACACGAGGCCGTCGAGCGAGGGCTCGGCGCAGTGCACGGGCGTCCGGAACTGCTCGATGAGCGGCGCGTCCGGGTCGTAGGGCGGCGTGGGCGTGTCGTCGGGCGCGTTGCCGTAGGCGCCCCAGTAGCGCTTGAAGGCGCCGGTCGAGGCGTCCAGCACCGCGACGCGGCGGCCGCCGTAGCCGTCCGCGAGGTAGGCCTCGTTGGCCGCGGCGTCGAACGCGAGCTTCGCGACCCGGTTGAAGCGCGTCTCGCTGTGGCTGTCGGCCGCGGGACCCGCCTCCGGCTCGCCGTAGGAGGCGAGGAACTCGCCGTCGCGCGAGAACTTCAGGATGTGCGTGTCGTTCGGCCCGTTGCCGCCGATCCACAGGTTATCCATGTGGTCGACGGTGATCCCGTGGTTCGAGCCCGGCCACACGTAGTCCTCGGAGGGGCCGCCCCAGGCGTTGACGAGGTTTCCTTCGGGGTCGAACTCGAGCACGGGGGGCGCGGCGCGGCAGCAGTCGCCGATCGGCGGGTCGGCGTCGGCCCCGCCCTCGGTGCGCTCGGTGAGGTTGCCCCGGTGCACGATGAAGACGTGGTCGCGCGAGTCGACGCCCACGCCGATCGCGGAGCCGAGCACCCAGTGGTCCGGCAGCGGTTTCGGCCAGAACGGATCGACCTCGAACATCGGCGCCTCGACGCCCTGTCCCTCGCTGGCCTGGGCCCCGTCGTCCATGGCTGCCTGGCCGCACGCCAGCGCGAGAGCGATGCCCGCGACCCCGCCGAAAATGAGGGTTCGCCGCTTTCCGTTCATGGCTGTCTCTCCTTGCGGATAGTGTAGTGATTCACGCTACCGATGCCGTCCGCGTTCGTCCAGAGATCGGCCGGGGTCGACGGCGCGCGCCGGCCGCGCCATCGTGCGGGCGGACCAGGAATGCCCTCACGGAGTTCGGGGATCGCGGATGAAGTCAGGCAACACACGCCGTCCGACCCGGCGCACGGCAACCCTCATGGGGTGCGTGCTCGCGCTTTACGGTCTGACGAGTCTGGCCGGCGCGGCGCGGGCGGCGCCGGATCGCACGGGCGAGGCGGTCGCGGCCGTGCCCCACGAGATCCCCGCGGACGTGACCGTGCAGGCCTTCGTCACGCCGGAGGGTTCCCGCCTGCGCTTCCTCGTGCGGGCGCCCCTCGAGGCGATGCGGGACATCGAGTTCCCCCAGTACGGGCTCGGGTACCTGGACCTGGAGGCGGCGGACCCCTTCCTCCGCGACGCGGCGCAACTCTGGCTCGCCGACTACGTGACGTTCTACGAGGAGGACCGGCGTCTGGCCGCGCCCCGCATCGTGGCGACCCGCGTCTCCCTCCCCTCGGACCGGTCCTTCGCCAGCTACGAGACGGCGCTGGCGCACTTCGACGCCCCGCCGCTCGACCCCGGGCTGCAACTCCCGTGGCGGCAGGCGCTGCTCGACGTCCTGCTGGAATACGACATCGAGTCCGACGAGTCCCGCTTCTCCATCGACCCCGGCTTCGCGCACCTCGGCCTGCGCACGGTCACGGTGCTGCGCCTGCGGCCGCCGGACCGGCCGGAGCGCGCCTTCCAGTACGTCGGCGACCCGGGCCTCGTGCGGCTCGACCCCCGCTGGCACCAGGCGGCACTGCGCTTCGTATCACTCGGCTTCACCCACATCCTCGACGGGATCGACCACCTCCTCTTCCTCCTCTGTCTCGTCATCCCGCTGCGGACGCTGTGGGGCCTGGTCCCCGTCATCACCTCCTTCACCATCGCCCACTCGATCACCCTCATCGCCTCCGCCTTCGGGATCGCGCCGCGGGCGCTCTGGTTCCCGCCGCTGATCGAGACGCTCATCGCGCTCTCGATCGTGTACATGGCGCTCGAGAACATCGTCGGGGCGAAACCCCGGAAACGCTGGCTGCTCGCGTTCGGGTTCGGGCTCGTGCACGGGTTCGGCTTCTCGTTCGCGCTCAGCGAGTCGCTCCAGTTCGCGGGCGGACACCTGCTCGCCTCCCTGCTCGCCTTCAACGTGGGCGTGGAACTGGGGCAACTCGTCGTGGTCGCGGTCGCCGTGCCGGTGGTCGAAGTGCTGTTCCGCAAGGTGGTGGCCGAGCGCATGGGCACGATCATCGGGTCGGCGCTGCTCGCGCACACGGGCTGGCACTGGATGACGGACCGGGGCTCGGACCTGCTGGCCTATCGCTTCACGTGGCCCGCCTTCGACGGAGCGCTGGGTGCGGCGCTCATGCGGTGGGGAGCGCTGGCGGTGATCGTCGTCGGGGCGGCGTGGGCAATCAGCGGACCCTTCGGCAAGCTGGCCGCCAGAGCGACCGGCGGCGGGAAGGCACCGGCGGGAGCAGCGGCTCGCGCCACGGACGGACGGCGTCCGACCTGACCGGCGCGTGGAGGCCCCACGCGTTCCCGCGGGAACGTCCGGGCGCGCTTGCCGGTCCCGCCGGTCGTGTCCATCGTCACCGTGCGGTACGGATGCGACAGACTGCACCTACAGGAGGACTGGATGCATAGCTTCAGGCGAATGGGACTCGGCGCGGTACTCGCGCTCACGGCGGCCGTTGCGGGCGCCGGCGCGCTCGCGGCGCAGTTGACGGCGCCGAACCCGTACAGGGCCATGGACGGCTGGGGGGAGCTTCCCGACGGACGTTCGTGGGGCGCGACCAGCGCCGTCTACCCGGCCCCGGACGGCGAGCACATCTGGGTGGGCGAGCGCTGCGGCGCGAACCTGTGCGTCGAGAGCGACGTCGACCCCATCCTGCTCTTCGACACCGAGGGGAACGTCGTGCGCAGCTTCGGCTCGGGACTCATCGCGTGGCCGCACGGCATGTTCGTCGAGGAGGACGGCAGCGTGTGGGTGGCCGACGCGGTGGGATACGCGCCGGTGCCGGAGGGCTGGGGACACGTCGTCTACAAGTTCAGCCCCGAGGGCGAGGTCCTGATGGTGCTGGGCGAGAAGGGCGTGGCGGGCGACGGCCCGAACCACTTCAACAAGCCGTCGGACATCCTCATCGCGCCCGACGGCAGCATCTTCGTGGCGGACGGGCACGACGCGGGCGGCAACAACCGCGTCGTGAAGTTCGCGCCCGACGGCACCTTCCTCCTGGAGTGGGGACGCGCGGGCACGGCGAACGGGGAGTTCCGCGACCCGCACGCGCTCGCCATGGACTCGCAGGGACGCCTCTTCGTCGGCGACCGCGGCAACAGCCGCGTGCAGGTCTTCGACCAGGAGGGGAACCACCTCGAGACGTGGCACCAGTTCGGACGGCCGAGCGGGCTGTTCATCGACGAGGAGGATGTCCTCTACTCGACGGACTCCGAGTCGAACGCGCGCCGCAACAAGGGATGGCTGCGCGGCATCTACATCGGCGACGCGGCGACCGGCTGGGTGACGACCTTCATCCCGGATCCGGAGCCCAACCAGGACGCGTCCGGCACGAGCGGGGCCGAGGGGATCGCGGTCGACGCGCACGGCAACCTCTACGGGGCCGAGGTCGGGCCCCGACAGATGAGGAAATACATCCGCCGTTAAGGCAGCACCAAGCACGGGAGTCGAAAATGAGACGCACGATCGGTTGCATGGCCCTTCTGTTCGCGTTCGGCGCGAGCGGGGCGGCGGCACAGGACGAGAACACCAGCTTCTTCATCACCAGTTCGAATCCGGGGGACGGCGCGGATCTCGGCGGTCTCGAGGGCGCGGACGCCTACTGCGAGACGCTGGCCGAGGCGGCGGGACTGCCGGACCGCATGTGGCGGGCCTACCTCAGCACGACGGGCGCGGGCGGGGTGAACGCGCGCGACCGGATCGGAGACGGGCCGTGGTTCAACCACGCGGGCACGATGATCGCCCGGGATGTCGAGCACCTGCACAGCAACGGCCCGAACCTGACCAAGGCCACGATCCTCACGGAGAACGGCGATGAGGTGAACGGGCGGGGCGACGATCCGAACCAGCACGACATCCTCACCGGGACGCTGATGAACGGCATGGCCTCGGGCGCGGACGGCGACACGACGTGCAGCAACTGGACGTCGGGCGGCGAGGGGAGCGCGCTGGTCGGGCACCACGACCGCACGGGTGGCGGCCAGAACCCGACCTCGTGGAACGAGGCGCACGGGTCGCGGGGCTGCAGCCTCGAGGATCTGCGCGGGACGGGGGGCGACGGGCGCTTCTACTGCTTCGCCATGGATGGGCCGGGCGGCGGTGGCGCGTTCGCGCTGCGGCCGAGGGCGAACTGAGCTCGCCTGACAAACACCTTCTTTGATGTCCTGATCGTCGGCGGCGGGCCGGCGGGCTGCGCCGCCGCGGCGTCGCTGGCGCGGCGCGGGCATGATGTCGCGCTGATCACGCGGCCCGCGCCGCCGGCGAAATGGCTCGCCGAATCCATCCCCGGCTCGGCGCGGAAGCTCCTCGAACGCGTGGGCGCGCTGGACGCCCTGGACGCGGCGGGCCTCGTGCCGAACGAGGGCAACACCGTGTGGTGGGCCGGCGAGCCGCGGCGGGACGAACGGTTCGGGGCGCCCGAGCGCGGCTTCCACGCGGAGCGGGCGGCGCTGGAGGCCGCCTTCCACGGGGTGGCGCGCGAGGCGGGCGCGCGCCTCGTGACGGACGGACCTGTCATCGAGACGGCCGAGGAGCCCGATGGCTGGCGCGTGGCCACTTCGGCCGCGCGCTACCGGGGGCGCTGGGTGCTCGACGCCTCCGGACGGGCCGGGGTGCTCGCCCGGAGCGGGCTCCGGACGCGCGAACGCGGGATCGCCACGCTCGCGCTCGTCGGCCGCTGGACCCCGGACCGCGGCCACGCTCCGCCGGACCCCGGCTGTACGCTGATCGAGAGCTACCGCGACGGGTGGGCCTGGTCGGTGCCGACCTCGCCGCGTACCCGCTGCGTCACGGCGATGGTCGACCCGCGCCGCACGCACCTGGCGCGCGAGAAGGGCCTCGGCGGCATGTGGCGCGCCGAACTCGCCAAGGCGGCGCGGCTCGGTCGGCGCCTCGAAGGAGGCCGGCTGGACGGGCCCGTGCGGGCATGTCCCGCGTCGCTCTACGGCGCGACCTCGCACGGCCGGCCGGGCCTGCTCCTCGTCGGCGACGCCGGCTCCTTCATCGACCCCCTCTCCTCGTACGGCGTCAAGAAGGCGCTCGCCTCCGCCTGGCTCGCCGCGATCGTGGCGCACACCGGGCTCGAGGACGACGCCATGGCCGGCCCCGCCTGCGAGTTGTACGACGACCGGGAACGCGAGGTGTACCGCACCTACCGGGCGTTGTCCGTCCCCTTCCTCGAGCAGGCCGCGGCCGCCAACGACCATCCCTTCTGGGAGGCCCGGCTGGACGCCGCACGCGCGGCGGGGGGCGGGATCCGGGAACCCGTGGCCGCGCCCGGAGCGTCCGGAGCGCCGGGAGCGTCCGGGATGCTGGAGCCCGGAGAGCGCTCGCTCGCGGAGGATCGGGCCGAGGCGTTCCTCGGAAGCGAAGAGGTGCGGGCGGCGTACGAGACCATCCGCGCGCTCCCGTCCGTGCGCCTCCGCCCGGCCGCCGGACTGGAGATCGTGTCGGCCCCCGCCGTGGCCGGCGACCGGATCGCCCTCGAGCCCCACCTCGTCTCGGAGCGGCTGCCGGCCGGCGCGCGCTACGTGCGTAACGTCGACCTCCGGCGGCTCGTCGAAGTGGCGCCGACGCTCGACCAGGTCCCCGACCTCTACGAAGCCTACAACCGGCGCGCGGAGCCGGCGCCGCTCCCCGACTTCCTCGCCGCCCTCGCCCTCACCGTCGGAGCCGGCTTCCTCGACCTGACAAACGACGCCTGACGTCAGCCGCTGACCCCGCGCCGGAGGCGGAAGCTTCACGTTTCCGCGTGCTACGCCAACGCCCGGGACGTTCCCGCGGGAACGCGGACGGATCCTCCCCCCGGCCGCCCGAGCGCCGGCCCGCTCGACCGGCCGGGGCCTCTCCGTTCGGTTGCTATAACTACAAATTATATGTATAATAGGTCGATGGAATTCGAGTGGGACGAGGCCAAGAATCAGGCGAACATCCGCAAGCACGGCATCGGGTTCGACACCGCCAAGCGCATCTTCGAGGGGATCATCGCGACATCGCTCGACCGACGCCGCGACTACGGCGAGGACCGCCGCATCAGCATTGGCCGGGTAGGGCCCGGAGCGCTGATCGTGGTCACCCACACCGAGCGCCGTGGGCGAATCCGTCTGATCTCTGCCCGCCCCGCGTCGAGGAAGGAAAGGAGAGTCTACCATGAGCGGACGCTACGATAAGCCGCTCACGCCCGAGCAGATTGCGGCGGTGAAGGACGAGAGCATCGACT
Source organism: Candidatus Palauibacter denitrificans (assembly GCA_009841015.1). Taxonomy (GTDB): domain Bacteria; phylum Gemmatimonadota; class Gemmatimonadetes; order Palauibacterales; family Palauibacteraceae; genus Palauibacter; species Palauibacter denitrificans. The sequence continues at coordinate 32,458 of VXMQ01000092.1, forward strand.
TCAGCGACATCCCGGAACTGGACGAAGGGTTCTGGGAGCGAGCGGAGCTTGTCGAGCCCGATCTCACCGACCAGATCACCATGCGCGTCAAACGCTCCGTGCTGGCCTATTTTAAGGCTCCGGGGAAGGGCTACCAGACGCGAATGAACCGCGTGCTCGAGAGCTACGTGCGGCACAGGACCGGGGGATCGGCCGACACCGGGGAGAGTGCGGGCCGCTGACCGCCGCGGACGGTAGCATCTGATCTTGCGAAGCCCGAACGCAGGACCATAACATCGCTGGCAGCAATGAGTTTTGGCTGGGGCCTCTCCGGCCCTGTTATTGGGGTCCCCGCGTTGAGCGGGGCCCCATTTTATTTCGACCTTCCGGGGACGTTCCCGCGGGAACGCGGACGAGTCCTCCCCCGGCCGCCCGAGTCGCCGACCATGTGAGGGGAGCATGGGGTGAGTCGACAGAATGACGATGGCGCCGTCAATTTGCCGCGCATTATGACGACGCTGACGCGCCTGCACCCGCAACAGGGGCTGGAGCAGGCCGTCCGCCGACCCTGAAGAAGGCCTCTTCCGTTCGGTTGTGAGAGCTACGTGCGGCACAGGACGGGAGAATCCGCCGACACCGGGAAGGGTGCGGGCCGCTGACCCTGGGTGGGCGAAAAAAAAGCGGCCGGGCGAGCTGATCAGCTCAGCGGACCGCCGGGGCAGCCCTCCCAACCGCACCTCGATTCTCGGTATGACTCCGGTGGTTGTCAAGCTTCCGCGGGGCCCCATCCGCCCCCATGTCGCCGGGCTACGGGATCATTGGGGGGTTGAGGGGTCGGGGGTGGACGTGCCACTGCCGAGGCCGAGGGGGGTGCCGAGGCTGAGTTGGGCGCCGAGGGTGAAGCGGGGGCCGGTGGGGGCGTGGTTGAGGGAGGCGGACCAGTTGAGGAGGCGGCCGCCGGGGATGCGGTGGGCGTAGTCGCCGCGGACGTCGAGGGTCCAGGCGTCGCGGGGGTTGGGGGCCGGGTCGCCGTCGGCTGATGCGGACGCTGATGCGGGCGCGGGCGGTGCGTAGCGGCTGTAGATCTGGTCCTGCCAGAGGGCGTCGGTGCCGGTGGCGGCGTCGCCCCAGCGGGGGGACATGGAGAGGGAGAGGCCCTCGCCGCCGGGGTTTCCGAGGCTGAGAGTGAGGCCGAGGCCGCGTTCCTCGTAGCCGGCCACGGAGTGGACGGCGAGCATGCGGCCCTGGGCGTCGATGCGCAGGAAGCCGGCGCGGGCGCGGAGGCCGCCGGTCAGCTCGAGGCCGGTGCCGGGCTGGCCGGCGCCGCCGTCGCGGCGGACGTGGGCTTCGCCGAAGGGGGCGAGGGTGAGCCCGCCGAGGCGGATCTGCTGGGACAGCTCGGTGCCGAGGCGGATCTGGTTCACGGCGGCGACCTGGCTGTCGAGGGTCTGCGAGCCGACATCGGTCGCGAGTTCGGCCCAGCCGGCGTCGGCGCGCAGGCCGAGTTCGAAGCCGCCGCCCGCGGCGAGCCGGCGGCGCAGTTCGACGAGGCCCAGCCGCAGGCCGAGGCCGCTGGCCTCGCGGTGACCGGTCTCGCGCACGTTGTCCGCGTCGCCCCAGCCCCCGCCGGCGGTGAGCCACAGCGAGGTTCCGCCGCTCGCCCACTGCAGGTAGGGGTGCACGGCGACGAGCCGGGTCTCGAGCGAGCCGCTGGCCCCGCCCGCGGTCCAGTCGCCGGTGCCGCGGCTGCGGGCCACGGCGACGCCGAGCAGCCAGGTGTTGCCGAGCCGCGTGTCCAGGCCGACGTATCCGGTCTGCAGCTCGCCCTTGTAGTCGCTCGCTTCCGTGGGCGCGCCCTGGAACGTCTGCACGTCGCCCTGTCCCCAGAGTTGGAGGCGGACGCCCCCGCCGCCGCCGGCTTCCTGGCCGACGCCGAAGGTGAACTGGAACTCGGAGCCGCGCAGCGGATCGCGCCCGCCCTCGAAGCGGGGGGCGAGATCGCCGACGCGGAAGAGATCGCCGAGGGTCATGTCGTCATCGGAGCCGTCCCGCCCGGCCGCACTTGGGCCGCCCGTGGAGGCCATGGATGCGCCCGCGCTCATCGGCGCGCCGGCGCCGGGGGCCGCCTCGGAACGGACCCGCGAGGTCACGCCGGAGAGCCAGCCGGACCACATGCGCTCGGCCTCGGCCCGCGCCGCCTGCGTGCCGAGCGGCACGTTGCGGCCCATGAGCGAGAGCCGCGACGCCGCCGACCGGCTGGCCGACGCGCGGCGGCCCAGCGTCATGCGCGCGCTCGCCAGGTGCCCCCGCGCCATCCCCGCGAAGGCGTGCGACATCACCTCGCGCGCCGGACGGTCCGACACCCGCACCGCCACCGTCTGCATCGCCTGCAGGCCGCTCGGGTCCGACGCCGCGACCGCCACCGCCGCCACCCCGTAGCCCACCGGCGAGAGCGTGAGCACGCTCCCGACGATCGTCGCCTCGACCACCGCCGGGTCCGACGACACGGTGCGGTACAGGAGCGCGTCCCCGTCCGTGTCCGAGAAGAACGGGCCCAGTTCGATGTTTGCCGACTCGCCGCCCTCGTCGAGCGACTGGTTCGGGATCGTCCCCACCGCCTCCGGCGCGTCGTTCACCGGCAGCACCGTCACCTCGACCGACGCGCCCGCCGTGCCCCCGTTCCCGTCGTCGACCGTGTACGTGAACGTGTCCGTCCCGTGCCAGTTCGCGTTCGGCGTGTAGCGCACCCCGCCCGCCGCGATCGCCGCCGTCCCGTTCGCCGGCGCCGTCACCGACGACACCTTGAGGCCGTCGCCGTCGGCGTCCGTGTCGTTGGCCAGCACCGGCACCGTCACCGGCTCGTCCTCGTTCGTCGTCGCCGCATCGTCGTTCGCCACCGGCACGTCGTTCACCGGCACGACCGTCACCTCGACCGCCGCCTCCGCCGTGCCGCCGTTCCCGTCGTCCGCCACGTAGGTGAACGTGTCCGTCCCGTGCCAGTTCTCGTCCGGCATGTACCGCACGCCGCTGCCGTCCGCCGCGACCGCCGCCGTCCCGTTCGCCGGCTTCGTCACCGAGGAGACGCGCAGGCTGTCGCCGTCGACGTCCGTGTCGTTGGCCAGCACCGGCACCTCGACCGCCGCGTCCTCGTCCGTCGTCGCCGTGTCGGCCGCCGCCTCCGGCGCGTCGTTCACCGGCAGCACCGTCACCTCGACCGCCGCCTCGACCGTTGCCCCGTTGCCGTCCTCGGCCGCGTACGTGAAGCGGTCCGTGCCGTACCAGTTCTCGGCCGGCGTGTAGCGCACGGCGCCGCCGTCGGCCGCGACCTCCGTCGTCCCGTTCTCCGCCGCCGACACCGACGACACCTTGAGGCCCGTCCCCTCCGGGTCCGAGTCGTTGGCCAGCACGTCCACCGTCAACGCCACGTCCTCGTCGGTCGTCGCCGTGTCGTCCACCGCCGCCGGCAGTTCGACCACGTTCACGACCCTCACCACGACGTCCGCCTCGGCATACTCGCCGTCCGGGTCGCTCGCCTGCACAACCAACTCGTAGACGTTCGGCGGCGTCTCGAAGTCCTCGCCCGGACCCGTGTACATCAGCGTCCCGTCCCGCGGATCGACCGCGAACCGTTGCGCGTCGCCCTCCGCCAGGGCGTAGGTGAGCCGGTCGTTGTCCGGGTCCGTCGCCGACACCACGCCCAGATCCACCGGGCGCAGGCCGCTCCCGTCCAGGTTCTCCGGCAGGTCGAACTCGTACTCCGACGGCTCGAACGACGGCGCGCGGTTCGGCGGCGGGCCGCCGCCACCGCCGGAGGCGGACCAGGGGCTCTCCCCGTCGCCCTGGGCGCGCACCTGCACCCGGTACTCACCGTTCTCCGTCAGGCCGGTGATCGTGGCCGTGTTCGCCGCGCCCGGGTTCGGCGGGCCGTTCGCCTCGCCCTCCTGGATCCAGTCGGACGCGTTCGACGGGTCCGAAGTCCCCTCGTAGTAGCGCAGGTCGTAGTCGAACACCGCCCGCGCGCCGCTGTTCGAGGGCGGGCTCCAGGTGACCGTCAGGCTCGTCGCCGACGCGCGCGTCACCGACGGGGCCGCGGGGGCCGACGGCGGCTCCTGCACGTTCTGCACGTTGATCGTCAGCGCGCGGCTCGCCGTGAACGTGCCGTCCGACGCCGTCACCTCAATGTCGAAAAAGAACATAAGTCATTTTACAACAAGGTTTTACAAAATCTACGATGCGGGCATCCCCTCATCCCATCCCTCTTCCCGAACGGGAATGCAATGGGCTTCTCAG
>VXMQ01000080.1 GCA_009841015.1 Candidatus Palauibacter denitrificans
GCGCTCAACAAGGTTCTGCACGGGCCGACACGCGCCATCCGGTGGCTCGCCGAACGGTCCGACGGCGAGGCGTGTCTCCATCGGATGGAACCGTGGCTGGCAGGTCGGGGAGAACCCCGGGTCCCAGCCGGGAGCGGGGAGGTGAGGACGGGGGGATGAGTCAGGACAGGGTGCAGGGGGGGTGCGCGTGATGACGGCCGGCAGCGGGATCGGCGTGGGAGGGGGCCTGGGCATCGTACAGGACGTTTCCGCTCGGGTGATCGATTCCCCCATCGACATGATCCTGGGCGCGACGCTGCCCACGAAAATCATCCTCACCGTGCTCGCCGCCTTCTCGCTCGTGTCGTGGGTCCTCATCATCTGGAAGTTCCGCGAGTTGCGGGCCGTGAACGCACGGGCGGACGATTTCGTGTTCGCGATGGCCGGGGCCAACGGTCTCGCGGACCTCAACGACGCGCTGGCGGAACTCGACGACTCCCCCTTCAGAAGGGTGTTCCGGGAGGGGATCGCCTTCTTCTCCGAACTGCGTCCGGGTGCGCTCGACGCCACACACGCCGGGGAGGGGTTGAGTCCGACGCAGCTCGAAGCGCTGTGGCTGGTGCTCGAAAAGAGCCTCTCGGAGGAGAAGGACGAACTCGCGCACGGACTGCCCTGGCTCGCGATCATCGGCTCCGTGAGTCCCCTTCTCGGCCTCATGGGCACCGTCGTGGGCGTGATGAACTCGTTCATCGGGATCACATCGCAGGGGTCCGCCAACATCGCGGCCGTCGCGCCGGGCATCGCGGAAGCGCTCACGACCACGGTCGCGGGACTGGCGGTCGCGATTCCCGCCGTCATTGCGTACAACCACTATGCCTCCCGCCTGCGTCTCTTCGTGGGAGAACTGGAAGGATTCGCGAGCGAATTCGTGGGAACGCTCGCGCGAGAGGGGCGCCTGTGAGCCGGGATTCCGGCGGCCGGAGGATGAGGAACGCGGGATGAAAAGGCGCTTTACACAGCAGGCCGACGGGATCGGCGTCGTGGCGGAGATCAACGTCACGAGCCTCGTCGATGTCGCGTTCACCCTCCTCATCATCTTCATGATCACGGCGCCCATTCTCCAGGGCGGCATCGAAATCGACCTCCCGGAGGGCATCTCCGCGCCTCTCAGCGCCTCCGATGCGCTCGTGGTCTCGATCGACGCGGACGGGCAGATCTACCTGGATGACGTGCCGGTGACCTTCGAGGAGTTCGACGCCTCGCTCGCGCTGGCTCTCGACCGCTTCGAGTCGGACCAGGTGTACCTGAAAGCGGATGGCGGCCTCGCCCTTCGGGAGGCGACCCGGGTCATGGGTCGGATCCACGACGCCGGCGGCGTGCTGAACATCGTCACCGATCCGGACCCGGGCCGTCGCCGTCCATGAACCTGTACGGAGGGGCGGAAGCCGGGAGCCGTGGCGAACGCTGGCGCGCATGGCGGCGCGGAGGGCCGCAGCGCCACGGGCGTCCTCCCAGGCGCGCCGTGTACGGTTCGCTCTGCGTCCACGGAGGTCTCGTGGTTCTCGCCGTGTTCGGCGACGCGGTGATCCGCCCGGCCGACCTGCCCACGGCGGTGCGGGTGAATATGGTCGCGTTCGCTCCGGAGGATGCGCCGATCCGCGTCGATCCCTCGCCGCCCGAGGTCGCGGAAGAGGAGAACCGCCCGCCTCCCCCCGAACCGACGCCCGATCCGGTGCCGCAGGTGGAGACGCCCACCGTGGAGGCCGAGGTTCAGGTCGAACGCGAGGCGGAACCGGAACCCGCGCGGACGGAGGAAGTCGGCGAGGAGGTGCAAACGATCCGGATCGCCGGCGAAGTCTCGGCCTGGCCCGAGTACGAGGAGAACATCATCCGCCAGATCCAGCGCCGCTGGCGGCCCCCCGTGGGCGCGCGCAATCTGCGGGCCGAGATCTATTTCATCATCCATCAGGACGGACGGGTGACGGGTTTCGAGTGGGTGACGAGATCCGGGAGCCCGGTGTTCGATACCCAGGCCATGGGGGCCGTGGAATCGGCGGGCCGCGACCAGGCCTTCGGCCCGCTTCCCGACGACTTCCCGGCCGACGCGCTCGCCGTCTCGTTCTTCTTCGACCCGAGCGCACGCTGATGGACGGATCGCGGGTCACCAGTCGATGCCGTACCGCCGGACGGGGACGCCGGGGCGCCGCCGCGGGGCTGGCGCTGGCGGCCGCGGTGTCCGGAGCGCCGCTGGGAGGCCAGGAGGGCGGCGCGCTCCGCCTGGGCCTCACCTACGAGGTCCGCTACGTGCCGGGCATGGTCGTCACGCCCGTCTCGGCGCGCGCCGGATTCGGGGAACTGGGCGCGGCGGTCGGCGAGATTCTTCGCACGGACCTCGACTATTCCGACCGGTTCGAGATCCTCGCGGTGCCCGATACGCTCACCTTGAGTGGCCCCCCGAACTACGCGCTGTGGAACGAACTCGGGGCCGTGTGGCTCGTCACCTCGGACATCTCCGTCGCGCCGGGGACGCAGACGCCGCTCCTCAGAGTCAGCCTGCACGATGTCCTACACGGAACCCTCGAGAACGTCCAGGCCTTCAGCCTGCCCTCCATGGATGCGGCGGATTTCCGAATGTCGGTCCATCGCATCTCGGACCGGATCGTCTTCTGGGCCACCGGAGGCCAGCGCGGCATCGCCGCGACCCGGATCGCTCTGCGCCGGAGGGACGGCGATGGGTCGTCCTACCTGCTGCTCATCGACAGCGATGGCCGGAACCCGCAGCGGATCGATACCGGGGGGCGCAATGTCTATTCGCCCGCCTTCTCGCCGGACGCCACCCGCATCGCGTACACGATCCAGGATGAGACCGGGTACTTCTCGCTCGTGGAGATGAATCTCATCACCCGTAGCCGCCGGACGGTGACGTCCGGAAGGCTCATCCAGACGCCGACCTGGACACCGGACGGACGACTGGCGTACGCGGAAGGCGTCGGCGGAACGACGCGCATCCTGGTCGAGGGCGGCAGGCAGCTGACCGAGGGCCGGGTCCAGTCGCTGAACCCCAGCTTTTCGCCGGATGGGACGTCGTTCGCGTACGAGGCCGATCCGGCGAACGAGCAGCAGATCTATGTCCGTCTCGTGTCGGGAGGCCCGGCCCGCCGCATCAGCGTCTACCACCCGCGGGAGGATACCAACGCGGCCGGCCCGGACTGGTCGCCCAACGGCGACCGGATCGCGTATTCCGCCCTGAGCGACCGCCGCTGGCAGATCTTCACCGTGAACCCTGATGGCACCGACCGGCGCATGCTGACCCGGCGCGGCGAGAGCGAGGATCCCAGTTGGGCGCCCGATGGCCGTCATCTCGTCTTTTCGTCGATCGACGCACAGGGCTCCACCGTCTGGATCCTCGATGTGTTCACCGGGAGGTCCCGCCCCCTGACAGCGGGACGGCTCGACGGTCTCCCGGACTGGTCGCCCCCCATCCGGGCAGGTTCATGACCGGGGTTGTCTCGCGGGTTGCGACTTGACGGGTCTGCGATAGGTTACGAATCCGTGTTGAAACCGGG
>VXMQ01000206.1:0-1817 GCA_009841015.1 Candidatus Palauibacter denitrificans
CTCTCGAAGCTGGGGCTCGAAGGCGCGTTCGTCGTGGGGGGCGGGTACAAGTACTGTCAGCTCGGTGAGGGGAACTGCTTCCTGCGCGTACCTCCGGACTGCGGGCTGCGCCCCGCGGTCACGGGGTGGTTCGCGGAGTTCTCGGCGCTGCACGGGGCGGAGGACGAGGGGCGGGTAAGCTACGGGTCGGGGGCGGAGCGGTTCGCGGGCAGCACGTACGATCCGACGAGTCACTACCGGGCGGCCGAGGTGTTCGACTTCTTCCGCGAACAGGGGCTGACGCCGGAGTTTCTGCGCGGAGTGAGCCGGCATCAGGTGGACCGGCTGGCCGCGGGTTTCGATGCGCTCGACCTGGACCCGGGACTGATCGACCGCGACCGAAATACGCCGCTCGAGACGGTGGGCGGTTTCCTTGCGCTGCGCACCGCGCGGGCGTGCAACTTCCACGAGGCCCTCGCGGCGCGCGGCGTCGCGACGGATTATCGGGACAATCTGCTGCGATTCGGCCCGGCTCCCTATCTGAGCGACCGGCAACTGGACGACACGCTGGCCGCTCTGGGTGAAAGCTCCGGTCTATTGTAGCTGCGGCGATCTGCAGAGTCTTCTTTCGCAAAACTCGGTGCCCTCGTCGCAGTACGGCGACCCCATGTACGCACCACCGTGACAGTAGAATTCGCCGTCAGTATCGCCGCAAGCACAGCATCTGGTCGTCGGCGAGCTACTGCACGCGGCCCCGCTCGAGCCGAGTGCGGGGGAGGGAGCCGGCAGCATCACAATCGCCATCATCCCGCAGCGATCACGGAGGCAAGAACGAAGAAACGCCGACCCTCGAGGTCGCTCTGTTTGTCCCTCATGGTACACCACCTTGTCAAGATAAGCGTGGAACACATCTCCGCGACGACTCAGCGCGGCCGGAGCACGATCTCGCTCACTACCGGGTACGGTCGGACTCTGTCGGCCAAGAGAAAAACCGTGTCCCCCCTGAAGGCGCCCATGGGCGCCCGCAGTACGGACGACGTGTCCATGATCGACCGTCGCATCAGCAGGGCTCCGTCGTACGCGCGTGCTTCAAGAATCACGGACGATGCACGGATGTCCGCCATGTTTCCCGTGAAGTCGTCCGGATCCACGGTCACGGCGCGGAAAAGGGCGAGCGAGCGACCACAGGCAACGTCGATTCTGGCCGGTCCCGGCACCCATGCCCCGCCCGATGCGAGCGTGGGAGGCAGATCCAGCGATGTCAGAAAATGAAACCGTTCTTCGCCGGTATCGGATACGAGTCCAACACCTTCAAGCGCCCATTCACTTGTCGCGACGATGGTAGGCGACCGGCCGTTGGGCTCAACGCAAGCCGCCATGTGCCTGATCCAGCCGTCCGAGCGCACGGCGATAGGCGGAGCTTCCACCAAGGACCTGCGAAACGCTCCCGTGCGACTGTCGACCAGCGCCACGCCGGCGTGGTCGACCGACTCGGTGGCGATCACTAGCGTCGAATCGTCCAGCACGGCCAGATGCGAAAGGGTCACACCCCGCCCGCCCACGATCTCCAGCGGTACTCGCCTCGTCTCATGGCCCGTTTCGTCCAACACGACGACGGCGCCGTGGCCCTGATCGTAAACGAAGAGGGAACCGGCGAACGCGTCGATGATTCGGATCATGCGGAATTCGCCGGGGCCATCGCCACAACGACCCAGCTTCTGGCGCAAACGACCGTCAGGTCGCGCGATCACCGTAAGGGTGCAGGCGTATAGATCCGCTACAACGAGACTGCCATCCGCGAGAACCGTCGCGTCGACAGGGGCGCCGAAGGATATCTC
>VXMQ01000206.1:1917-3519 GCA_009841015.1 Candidatus Palauibacter denitrificans
TGCAGCACTTCGTCGTGGGGCCCGCCTGGCACGCCATACTCATCGCCTGCAGCGACGGAATCGGCGGGACCGTCACCGCCACCAGCGCTGCTGCGATCAACGCAAGCGCGAAGAATGCAACGTGTCTTGTCGGCACGAGAGGTCACCTTTCGCTCAGAGTCAGTTCTTCAACGGGGCCAATTGACGTTACGATCGGCGCCGCCGGATCGAATTCAAACGAACTCAGCGCGCGCAAACCGTCGGCGCCGACGCCGACGCCGGTGAACTCACCTCCCTCAACCACGAACCACACGGGGGTGACACCGCGAGGTGTACCGACGGACCACCAGCCGTCATGGGGGGTCACGACTCGGAGCAACTTCGACTTCTCGGCACCGTACGCCCGACGCCAGCGGGATCCGTTGCGAGGATCCGTATCGAGCAGAAACACTTCCCGTTTCGGCGACATCTCGCGAAGGGCAAGTGCTGCTTCCACAGCCGCCTCCGACCACGGGCAGTCCCAGTCCACTACCAGGAAAATCCCATCGGTCGGCCATTCCCAGTTGAGTGCGATGTTGGTGGTTTCGGATACCCATTCCGAGGCTTCCATGAATTGCGGCGTAAACGCCCGGGCGGGGCGGTGGAGGAAGCCGGCTTCGTAAGCTCGCAAGGTGCCCGTCAACCGTGTCTGCTCCGTTTGCAGCTCCTGGGCCCGCACGACGATTTCGTCCGCTAATGTCCGCAAGACGCTAAAGCGGTATCCAGTCCAGGCGACCGCAAGTACGAGTACGCCCCACCCAATCCAGCGGAGGATACCTGATCGAAGCTTCATCGCGTTCTCCCGCATTGGGGACGTGCCACCTCTTGTGACGCCTGACCGTCGACTTCAGCCTGGAAGCTCCAGAGCCTCCGGCGGCCGGGGCCGTCTACGCCCCCGTCGCCCCCAACTCGTACGTTCCAGGCGTGACGCTGCCCATGAATCTAGGAGTGCGCCGACAGCTCGAAAGCGGCAGAATCGGTGAATTTGTGACGAAATCGGTGCAAAAGAGGCGTTGGCGATCCCTTCCCGGAACCAGAGTGGATGCCCGTGGCGAGGATCAGGGTCAGCCGTCTCGAGCCGCGCGGCGCGCGGCCCACACCAGATCGTCGGGGACGTCGACACCGCGCGTCGACGCCCGAAGGTCCACGCCGGCGGGAAAGTCGCCGGCCCGCACCTGGCGGAGGCGCAGGCGATCGAGGAAGCTCATCATCGAGGGGGATGGGTCGCCGGACGCGGCGGAGCGCGCCACGAGCCGCGCGGCCCGCCGGCCGACCTCCCGCCGATAGGCGGCGCACAGCGGCTGGGCCCGGCCGCGCGCGTGCGGCACGACCGCGTCCAGGTCGGCGTCGCCCTCGAGTTCGCGGCTCAGGCAGTCGACGAGATCCGGCGTGACGAAGGGAAGGTCGCCGGCCAGCACGATGCAGGTCGCACCCTGCGCCGCGGCCATTCCGGAGGCCACGCCGGCGAGGGGGCCGAGGTCGGGCACGGGGTCGGGCACGACGAGGAGGGCGCGGCCCTTCGGGCTCCGGAACGCGACCGAGCCGGGCGGGCCCGCGCTATCCGCGTCGAGTTCCCAGCCTTCC
>VXMQ01000111.1 GCA_009841015.1 Candidatus Palauibacter denitrificans
GCCCACCCCCTCCTCCTACACGCGTAAGATCGGCGGCCGCGGCAGATGTGTAAACTACCCCGGGGGGGGGGTGAGGGGGGCAGGGACGCTTCGGAGCCGTACCCCGCCGGTCCCGAGGCCGCCGTCGTGATCCGGGCAGACCGGATCCTCGACGGGCGGGGCACCGTGCTCACGGGCAGGGAACTCGTGGTGCGGGAGGGGCGGATCGAAGCCATCGCCGAGGCGGGGACCACGGAGGGCGCCGTGGTATACGAACTTCCGGGGGCGACCGTGCTTCCGGGGCTCATCGACACGCACGTCCATCTCGGGTGGCACTTCGACGCGGCAACGGGGCGGCTGAGCAGCGCGGAGTCGACGGCCACGGCGGAGGACCGCGTGCTGTACGCGGCAGAGAACGCCTGGAACATGCTCGCGAGCGGCGTCACGACGGTGCAGAGCCTGGGCGGACCGGAGGACGTGCCGATCCGGGACGCGATCGCACGCGGCTCGCTGCCGGGACCCCGGATCCTCACGTCGATCCAGCCCATCACGCTCGCGAGCGGTGGACCGGAGGAGATCCGGGCCCGCGTGGACGAGCTGGCGGCGGCGGGCGCGGACGTGATCAAGATCTTCGCATCCGCCAGCATCAGGGTCGGCGGCACCCCGACGCTGAGCCAGGAACAGCTCGACGCCGCCTGCGGCCAGGCGCGCGAGCACGGCCTGCGGGCCGTCGTCCACGCTCACGGTCCCGAGAGCGCGCGGCGCTCGGCCCTCGCCGGCTGCCAACAGATCGAGCACGGCGCCCTTCTCGACCGCGAGACGCTCGAACTGCTGGCCGAGCGCCAACTCTACTACGATCCGCACACGCACCTGATCTTCGAGAACTACTTCGTGAACCAGGACCGCTACCTCGGCATCGGGAACTACACGGAGGACGGATTCCGTCAGATGCGCGCGGCGGTGCCGCTCGCGCTCGCCGCCTTCCGCGAGGCGCTCGACGTCGAAGGGCTCGACATCGTGTTCGGGACCGATGCCGTGGCGGGAGCGCACGGGCGCAACTGGACGGAACTGGTGTACAGAGTTCGTGAGGGTGGACAGGATCCTATGGAAGCCATCGTCTCGGCCACGAGCCTGGCGGCGGCTTCGCTGGAGCTTGAGGAGACCGTGGGCACGCTCGCGCCGGGGTTCGAGGCCGATGTGATCGCGGTGGCGGGAGATCCGACCGCCGATATCGGCGCTCTCGAGCATGTCGTGCTCGTGATGCGGGGCGGCGTGGTCTACCGGCACCGGCCGCTCGCGGGGACTCCGTGAAACGGCGATCCTTCGCCGGCGGCGCGACGGTCTTGCCGGCACAGCGACACCCGGGGAGCGGGGCTCTCGTAAGGAGGCGCATGAAACGATCGATCGAAGATGCGCAGCAGCGACTCGCCGAGAAGCTGCTTTCGCGCAAGGACGTGTCCGCCGTGGGCATCGGGGCCGACAACGGGGACCCGTGCCTGAAGGTCTACCTCTCCGGGTCCTCTTCCCGGAAATCGATCCCCGACCATTACGACGGACACCCGGTGCGGGTGGTCGGCGGGGGCCCGTTCCGGGCGCAGGGCAACGGACCGGTGGACTCGTCGGCCGGCAACGCGTGACGGGCGCGGAAGAAGTCAGGCGATGACGCCGCGCCGGAATCTCGTCCTCGCGGTCGCCATCGCGGCCCTGACGTGCGTCGGGGTCGGCATCCACTGGACGGTGACGTCCTGGCCGACGCTGCCTCCGCCGCCGCTCCCCACGCGGCCGCCGGTGCTTCCCCCGGGCGCCTCCGCGCAGGAGCTGCTGGCCGCCGCCATGCAGGTGCAGAGCGACAACGAATCGATGCTCTTCGCCCTCCCGGGCGTGGTCGGCGTGGGGATCGGCTTTACGGACGCCGGCACACCGACGATCAAGGTCTTCGTCGACGCCTCTGCGCCCCCGGTATCCGGCGGTCTCCAGGGCATCCCGGAAGCGCTCGGCCTCTTCCCCGTCACCGTCGAGCCGGCCGGCCCGTTCCGCGTGCTGCCGCCGGAGCCCGCCGCCCCGGTTTCGGCGGACGAAGGGCCGGTGCCCACGGGGCGCTTCGACCGGCCGGTGCCCATGGGCGTGTCCACGGGGCACACCCGCTCCACGGCGGGCACGATCGGCGCCGTCGTGACCGATGGCGAGCGCCGGTACGCCCTCAGCAACTGGCATGTGTTCGTGCCGGGCGGCGAGGGACAGGTGGGTGACGTGCTCCTGCAGCCGGGACCTGTCGATGGCGGCGCGGATCCGGGAGACGCGATCGGCACGCTGACGGCGTTCGAGCCGGTGGTCCTGTCGCCGTTCGCCACGAACCGGATCGATGCGGCGATCGCGCGCACGGACGAGGTGCTGCCGGAGACGCCGGTGGGGGGCTACGGGTCGCCGCGCGGCACGACGATGGCGGCGAAGCCGGGGCTGCAGGTCCAGAAGTACGGGCGGACGACGCGCCTCACGGTCGGGGAGGTGGAGGCGGTCAACGCGTCGATCAACGTGACCTACGGGTCGGCCGGGTCGCAGGTGGGTCGCTTTGTCGGTCAGATCATGGTGTGCTGCAACTTCAGCAAGGGCGGCGATTCCGGTTCCCTGATCGTGGCGCGCGACCTGGACCGTGACGGGAACGCGGGTCCGGACGACCGCAAACCGGTCGCCCTGCTCTTCGCCGGCGACGGCCGGCTCACGATCGCGAACCCGATCGACCTCGTGCTCGACCGCTTCGACGTGACGATCGTCGGCGAGGACGCCGGCCGCTGACGCCTGCTGGCCGCTGGCGCCCGGGGACGGCTAGCTTGACGTCATGACACGCTTCCGGTCGCACTTCCTGCCGCGCACGCCGACGGGCCGCCGGCTCGTCATCCTCTTCCTGGTTCTGTTCGCGTTCACGCAACCGCCGCTCGTGTACTGGATCGGCAACCGCGTCGAGCCGTGGATCGGCGGCCTGCCCTTCCTCTACGTGTACCTGCTCGTCGTTTATGTCCTCCTCATCGGCGTGCTGATCCGGGTGCAGAGGCGGGGGCTCTGATGGAGGCCTGGGTCGTCGCGACGGGTCTCATCTTCGTCTACCTGCTGGCGACGATCGTGCTGGGGGCGGTCGCGAACCGGCGCATGTCCGTGGACCTGGAGGACTTTCTCCTCTACGGACGCAAGGCCGGGTTCATCGTCCTCTATCTCACCGTCGTCGCCACCTACCATTCAGCGTTCGCCTTCCTCGGTTCGGGCGGGTTCTTCTACACGCACGGGATCGGGTTCTGGGCGGCGGGCGCGTGGACGGTGCTCGTCGGCGCGATCACCTACGTGCTCGGAAGCCGGATCTGGGCGCTGGGGAAGACGTTCGGCTACATCACGCCGGCCGACCTGCTGGCGGACTTCTACGAGTCGGATGCGGTGCGGGTGGTGGCGGCGATCGTCTCCGTCCTGTTCACGATCCTCTACATCCAGGTCCAGGCGGTGGGGCTGGGCTACATCCTCTCGGTCGCGTCCGGGGACCGGATCTCGTTCGAACTGGGGACGCTGATCCTGCTCGTGGTCGCCGCGGGCTACCTCATCGCGGGGGGTCTGCGGGCGGTCTACTGGACGGACGTGATCCAGGGCGTGTGGATGTACGTCGCCGTGTGGGCGGGCGCGCTCGTGCTCGCCTTCGAACTGTTCGGCGGACCGCTCGAGCTGTGGCGGCAGGTGGCGGCGGAGCGACCCGACCTGCTGACGCTTCCGGGGCCGGAGGGGTTCTTCACGCCGGGGATGTGGTTCGGGATGATCGTCGTCCTCTCGTTCGGGATCGTCTTCCAGCCGCACCTGTTCATCCGCTACTACACCGCGGTCTCGGCTCGCACGATCAAGCTGCTGGGCGCGACGACGCCGATCTATCTCATGACGCTCTACATCCCGGCGGCGCTCGTGGGTCTTGGCGGCGCGCTGGTGATGCCGGACATCGCGATTCCGGACCGGATCTTCCCCGAGATGCTCTTCGCGTACGCCCCGGCCTGGCTCACGGGCGCGATTCTGGCCGGCGCGACGGCGGCGGCGATGTCGACGCTCGACTCGATGCTGCACGCGAACATGACGGTACTGACACGCGACGTGTACCAGCGCTACATCCGCACCGGCGCGAGCCAGAATCACTACATCCTCATCGGCCGGCTCATCGTCGTGGCCCTGCTCGCCGTCGGCTACTTCCTGTCCGTGAGCACGTTCGATTTCCTCGTGCAGCTCGTGGCCCTCTCGGGTTCCGGGGCTCTGCAGCTGATGCCGGCCGTCCTCGGGGTCTGCTTCCCCGGCCGGCACCTGACGACGAAGGCCGGGGTCATCGCGGGCATCGGGGCGGGGCTCGCGACGCTGTGCGTCACGCTCATCATCTTCCCCCATCCTCTGGGCCTGCACGGCGGGGTGTGGGGACTGCTGGTGAACTTCGTCGTGACCTTCGTGGTGAGCCGGTTCACGCTCCCGCCGAGCGACGTGACCGTGTCGCGGATCCACGGCGCGGTCGAACGCTTCGTGTACGAGGGCGACCCCGCGTGAGCGCGGTCGCGGCTGAAGTCTGACACCGTGGGCAGGCTCCTGGGAGGCGTCGCTCTCCTGACGCTGGCGCTGTTCGTGGTCTGGGGGGCCGTTCGCTCGGGCGCGGACCCGCTCGCCCTGAGGACGCTCGTGGCACTTTTCATCGCGGCCGGACTGCCCGCGGCGGGCGGCGGCCTGCTCCTGGCGCGCCACTTCGGGGTCGGACGCCGCATCGAACACCGGCGGGACCAACTCCGCCGCGACACCCTCGAGGCCGAAGTCCTGAAGATGGCGGGGCGCCACGGGGGGCGGCTGACGGCGGTCGAGGTCGCCGGGGAACTGGCGGTACCGACGACGACGGCCGAAGAAATCCTGAACGAGCTGATGGCGCGGGAGATGGCCGAGATCGAGATCACGGACTCCGGCCTCCTCGTGTACGACTTCCACGACGTGCGGCGGCTCTCCGAGAAGGAGTCCGCGCGGGGGCTGCTGGAATCGTGAGGACGGCGGCGCAACCGTGATCGAGACGCGCTGGCCGTGCCCCGTATGTCTCGGGACCACGATGGAGAAGACGTCTCTCGGGGCCGGGGCCGGAGACGCCGCCGGTCCGCTGACGCTCGACCATTGCGCCCGTTGCGGCGGCATGTGGTTCGAGTTGGGGGAGGTGCAGCGCCTCCGTTCCGAGCGGCCCGAGTCGCTGTGGGCGCGGATTCCGGCGCGGGAGGAGCGGCACCGGGCCCAGTGTCACGCGTGCCGCGCGTTCGTGGACCGCGACGTGCCGAAGTGCGCTGCGTGCGGGGCAAAGACCCGCCTGAACTGTCCCGCCTGCGACACCCGGATGCTGCAGGTCCGCCAATCCTCGCTCACGCTCGATGTGTGCAAGCGGTGCAAGGGCGTGTGGTTCGATCACCACGAACTCGAGGCGATCTGGGAGTTGGAACGGGACCGGCTCGTCGCGCGGGGACGCGAAGGGGCCGTCGCGCGCACCGGGGACACCGGCGCCGATGTCCTGTTCGAAACGCTCTTCTGGGCGCCGGACCTCGTCTTCGTGGGGGCGCACGTCGCCGGCCACGCCGCGGCGGCCGCTGCGGAAGCGGCCCCGGCGGCGCTCGACGCCGTGGGAGATGCGGCCGCGAGCGTGTTCGAGGCGATCCTCGAGATCGTGGGCGGCATCTTCGGCTGACGCTCCGACCGCGGGCTGTTTCTTTTTCTACTGGAGAACCGACGAATGGAAATCGTGCTGGCCACACTCGCCGACGCCGCCAACACCTCGAGCGACGGCAAGCTCAACCTCATGGGCCTCTTCGACACACTCTTCGCCGGCGCCATGCCGGTGACCCACCCCTCCATGCAGCTCGTCCTCAGGATCCGGGCCGAGCCTTCAGAGACCGACCGGGAGCACGAACTCGAAATCCGGTGCATGGACGAGGACGGACAGGAACTGTTCAAGGTGACGGGCGGGTTCTCCGTCCAGGCCCCGCCGGGGAAGGCGGCCACCTTCAATCACGTCGTCGGCATCAATAACCTGACGCTTCAGAAGTACGGCGGGTACACGTTCCCGATCTTCATCAACCGGGACCTGAAGCGGACGGTGGAACTCGACGTGATGAAGGCGGAGGGACCCGCCGGTCCGCCGGGGACTGAAGGGGGGAACTGAGGGGCCGAGGGGTCAGCGGCCGTCCGTGGCGGGATCGGCGGCCGACTCCGCCTCCCACAGGCGCCGCTGCTCGCTCGTGAGGTAGTGCCGGATCGCGGTCGCGTCCTCCAGCGAGAGAAGGTCGCCGAAGCCGGCCATGCCGTTCGCGGCGAGCGCGCCGCCGAGCACCACGGCATCGAAGCTCTCCCAGGCGCCGCCATCCATGCGCCGCAGATCGGGATAGGCGGAGAGGTGCTCGTCCGAGGCCCGGTGACAGATCCCGCAGTGGACCCCGAAGAGTTCCGCCCCGCGCCGGACCCTGGCCGCGTCGAGCGCGAGATCGGGCGGTTCCGGCGTCGTCGGCACGACCTGCGCGGGCGGTAGCGGCACATCCCCGCCGTCGAGCCTGAAGACGAGCAGCCGTCCGGCGCTGTCGTAGTCGTACGCCGCCGAGCCGAGCGGATAGGCGGCGCCCCGCGGCCCGCCGTAACCCGCCATGACCGCGATGTACTGCACGCCGCCGACCTCGTACGTCATGGGCCCCGCCATCACGCCGGTGCCGAGATGGATGCTGTGGATGCGGGCGCCGGTGTCGGCCTGATGAAAGTCGAGCGTGCCCGCCGCCGTCCCCTGGATCACGAGGTTTCCGCCCGTCACGAGCGTGCCCCCGTTCCACATGCTGCCGCGCGGAACCCGCCACAGCTCGCGCCCAGCGACAGGGTCCCACGCGAGGAGAAACTCGTTGGGGCCGATGTCGGGGAGACCCTCGGCAAGGTGCGCGTACTCCTCGGGGAACGGAGGCCAGGAGGCCGCGAAGCCTTCGTAGGCGACTTCCGGCCGGTGGTCGAACGCATCCAGCGAACGCCACAGCATGGCCTGTTCGCGGGCGGGGATGTACGCGATGCCCGTCTCGGGATCGAAGGACATCGGCTGCCAGTTGTGGCCGCCGGCGGAGGAGGGGAAGACGACGCGCGGTTCGTCGCGATAATCCGCGGCGGGGTTCAGGATCGGCCGGCCCGTCTCGAGATCGATCCCCTGCGCCCAGGTGACGGTCACGAAGTTCTCGGCCCGCAGGAGTTCGCCCGTGGCGCGGTCGAGCACGTAGAAGAAACCGTTCTTGGGGGCCTGGAGGAGGACATCCCGCGGGCGGCCGTCGATCGCAACCGTGCTCAGGATGAGGTTCTGCGTCGCGGTGTAGTCCCAGATCTCGCCCGGCACCGTCTGGTAGTGCCAGACCAGGCGACCCGTCTTCGGGTCGATGGCGAGGATGGAGACGAGATAGAGGTTGTCGCCCCCCGACGGGCTCCGGTGCCAGATCGGGTACGGGTAGGCGTTCCCCGTCCCCACGTATAGGAGATCGAGCCGCGGATCGTAGGCCATCTCACCCCATACGGTACCCCCGAGCCCTCCCTCCCAGGCCGAGTCCGGGTCCCAGGTGGCGGCGGCCGCCTCCATCTCCGGGTGCTCGAAGCCGTCGTCCGGATCGCCCGGAACGGTGAAGAAGCGCCACGCCTCCTCGCCGGTCTCGAGGTCGTAGGCCGTGATGTACCCGCGCACGCCGAAGTCGCCGCCCGCGTTGCCCAGGACGACGACGTCGCCGGCGATCTGCGGCGATCCGGTGCTCGTGTAGGAGAGGGACCGGTCGATGAACGTGTCGACGCGCCACACCTTCTCGCCCGTCGCTGCGTCGAGCGCCACCAGCCAGCCGTCGAAGGTGCCGATGTAGACCCGCCCCTCCCACACCTCGAGTCCGCGGTTGACGGGGCCGCAGCAGCCCTTTCGCGTGGTGCTCGGGTCAACCTGAGGGTCGTAGCGCCAGATCTCCTCGCCCGTCGCCGCGTCGAGCGCCGCAACGCTTCCCCACGGGCCCGGCGAGTACATCACGCTGTCGACGACCACGGGAGTGGCCTCGAGCCCCCAGTGCACGGAGCCGACGTGGGACCGCCACGGGTACTCCCACGCGAGGCCCACGGCGGCCGCGTTCATGACGTGAATGCGCCCGAGCGGCGAATACCGCGTTTCCCCGAAATCCCGGCCGGAGGTCAGCCACTCCGCCGGGACCGTGTCCGTCGCGAGCAGGCGGTCCCGGGTGACGCCGCCGGCCGCGTCGCGCGACGGCGGCGGTTCGCAGGCCCCCAGTACGCAAGCCGCGAAGAGTGCGCCGACCCGCGCGTGGACACGCGGATTGCCGAGGGCCACGGGTTTGCTAGAAACGCGGAGTTACGGTGAGGCGGAAGCTGCGGGTGGGTCCCGGACTCCGTTCCTGCACGTCCACGTAGGTCTTCTGGAACAGGTTCTCGATCTTCGCCTGCACGCGGGTCCCCAGGATCCGGGTGCGCACGCGCAGGTCGACGAGGTTGATGGCGCTGCGCTCGTCGAGCGGGAAGGCGAGCACCTGCTCCACGCGGCTCCGGTGCCGGAAGTCGACCGCGACCATACCTCTCAACCCGGACGCCGTCGCCGTGAAGTTGTGGCGCGAACGGTAGGGGAGCGAGCGCCCGGTCCGGTCGTCCCTCGTATCGAGGAAGGTGTAGTTCGCGTTGAGGTCCAGACGGGTCGGGATCACGCCGATCCGCAGACCCGCGTCGACGCCCCGCACCATGGCTTCGGCGACGTTGCGGAACTGAAACACGAACACGTTGTTGGGCGCCGGCGAAGGTTCGATGAGGTCCGTGTAGTCGCTCCAGAACAAGCCCGCATCGAGCCATACGCGATCAGTGAGGGTCACGGTCGCCCCGACCTCTCTGGCCCATGCGGATTCCCCCCGCAGCTCGAGATTGGGGATGACGCGAAAGCCGAACTGGGTCGTCGACGTGAACTGCTCGGACACGCTCGGCGCCCGGTATCCGCGGCTGAGGGACCCCCGAAGGCTCAGCCGGTCGCTCGCCTCGTAGACGATCCCGAGTTTCGGATTGACGAACCGGTCCTCCATCGCCGACGTGGCCTTGTGGTAGTCGAGTCGCAGGCCCACCGAGCCGCGAACCCGGTCCGAGAACGTGATCTCATCCTGAGCGAACAGCGCGAGGTCCGTCACGTCGGGCGACGGCTCCAGGAAATTCGAGGTCACGCCGGTGAAAGCGCCTTCCGCCCCGATCGTCAGCGCGTGCGAGCGGTTGGGGAAGAGAGACCACTGGACATCGGTGCCGAGGCGCGTCGAGCGGTGGAAGTCCTCGTTGTCGTGGAAATGGTTCTGGTTCCGCGCGTGGTAGATGTGCGGGCGCACCTGCACGCGGTGTTTCGGCGTGACGATCGGATTGGCCGTCATGCCGAAGACGAGGTCGTCCGAGCGAATCCAGTCGCCGAGTTCGGCCGGGTCGACCTCCAGCGGCCGGTCCGGCGACAGCCAGGTGAAGAACTCCTCCTCTTCCTTTCCCGTCCAGTTGACGAAGATCTCCCACGGATTGGCGGATTCCGCCGGGAAGACGGTCTTGAGCCGCATCCGCCAGCGCTCCAGCGCGCCGTTCTGCCGGAACCCGTCCGATTCCTCCCGGGCCAGGTAGAGGGTGGTACCGACGTCGCCGATGCGGCGTGAGTGCTGCAGGGCGATCCCTTCCCTGCTCAGACGCTCGTCCGTGAACGAGTGCCGGGACGGCGTATCGAAGAGCCCCACGTAGCCGCGGACGATGGTCTCGGGCTCCGCCGGCGGACGTTTCGTGATCACGTTCACGACGCCACCGAGCGCGTTCGTGCCCCACAGGGTGGAATGAGGACCCTTCACGATCTCGATCTGGTCCACATCCAGCACGGGCAGGCCGCTGAAATCGATCGACGCGCCTACCCCGGAGAGCACGCGGTGGCCGTCGAGGAGCATGAGCACGCGGCTTCCGACGCCGCGCGCGAGGCCCGTCGCGCCGCGGATGTCCATCTGGCCGGAATTGAAGATCACGCCCTGCGCGAACGGAAGCGCCTCGTCGAGGGTCACGGCGTCGCGGTTGCCGAGTTCGTCGCCGCTCATCACGGCGACGCTCACGGGAGCCTCGCCGGTCCGGACGGCGGAGCGGCTCGCCGTCACGGTCAACTCGGGAACGTCGAACAGCCGGCGCTCGAGCAGGATGTTGAGTTCGCCCGACCGGCCGGTCTGAAGTTCGCGTTCGGCGACGCGAAAGCCGTCCGCCACGACGACGAGAGTGAAGGTCCCGTTGGCGGGGGAGACGATGCCAAAGCCGCCATCCGGCCGCGTCGTCGCGCTCAGCGGGGTGTCGCGGATGAGCACGGTGGCCCCGGCGAGGGGCGCGCCCGTCTCCGCATCCAGGACGCGGCCGCGTACGATGGCGTCCTGGGCCTGGGCGGCGAGCGGTGCGCTCGCGTAGAAGGAGGCGAGCGCCGCCCGCGCGTAGAAGGAGGCGAGCACCGCGCGCATGTAGACGAAGGCGAGCGCGGCGCCTGCCGTGAGACGTCGTCGGATCCCGACCGCTACTGCCGCTGCCAAACTGTCGTCGAGGCTGCTGCGAGCGGCTCCGTTACGGTGACGGTGAGGACGTTCCCCGCCAACGTGTACGTACCCAGAGCCTGCACTTCGGTACCGCTCTGCTGCCAGCTGCCGTCGGCACGGATGGTGAACGTGCCCTGGTCCTGAAGCATGATCCCCGCGCTGGGCACCGAGACTTCATAGGTCATCGTCCCCGATGCACTGTCGCCGGAGGACGAGGTCTGCGAGAGCGTGAAGGTTCCCGTGGCGAGCGGCGGACCGACCGTAAGCCCACCCTGGTTCAGGGATACGAGGCTATATGTGCCGGAGAGATCCGGGGGTCCGGCGGGGGCGGGCGGCTCCGGGTCCATGGTGTCGCCGCCGCCGCAGCCCGCGACAAGGGTCACGACGACCAGCGGCACGCACAATCTCAGTAAGCGCTTCTTCATGAAACCTCCGTCAGTTTCGGATCAGGCGCCCCTGCGAAGACGCCGCTTCCTTCAAGATAGCCGTCCGGTTCGGAGTTGCCGAGACCACCGCTCCGCTCTATCCGCCGTCCTCGCCATTGGTGGGCACCGGCGCGGAACTCGCTTCTCCCTCGCGCTCTTCGCGCTCCACGACGATCGAGCAGTTCGTGACGAGCGCGGCGATGGCGCCGATCGCCGCCCAGGCGGGCAGCATCAACGTCCCCACGACGCCGATGGAGAGCGGAACCTCGATGAGTTCCTTTCCGTCCTCGTTCCGGATCGAGATGCGGCGAACGTTCCCCTCCCGGATGATCTCCTTGATCTTCCGGACGAGGTTCTCGCCCGGCACCCTGTGTTCCTCGGTCATGTCCACCTCCCTTGCGGCGCCGCCGCGAGTCCGGCTTGATGGTGGGGCCCGGCCTGATGCCGGATCCCTGGCAGTCCGTCGTACGCTCGCGATCCGGTCCGGGTTTTGCGAGCCGCGCGGAAACCCCTCTCGCGAGGAAAACGATGAAACGCTATCGAATGGAACTCCGAACCCTCGTGCTCGCGCTCGCCCTTGCGGCCTGCGGGGAGGCGGCGGACAACGGCGAAGCCCCCGCCGCCGGGGCCGGACTCCCGGAGGGGGCGGAGGCGATCTCCCTCCTCGGCGAACCTCTCTATCCGTCCCCCGCTTCGGCGCAGCAGGCGCAGGACATCGAAGTGGCGCGTGCGGACTACGACGCGGATCCGGATGATGCGGACGCGATCATCTGGCTCGGCCGGCGCGTCGGGTACACGGGGGCCTTTCGCGACGCCATCGAGATCTTTTCGGAAGGGATCGAGAAGCACCCGGACGACGCGCGGATGTACCGTCATCGAGGGCACCGCTGGATCAGCGTCCGGGAGTTCGACCGCGCCATCGAGGACCTGTCTCACGCCGCCGGCCTCGTGCGGGGCGAGGAGGACGAGGTCGAGCCGGACGGCCAGCCCAACGCCCGCGGCATCCCGACGAGCACGCTGCAGTCGAACATCCACTACCACCTGGCGCTGGCCCGCTATCTGAAAGGGGATTTCGAGGGAGCGCTGCCGTCGTACGAGGCCTACATGGCCGTGACGACGAACCCCGACCAGCTCGTGGCCATCTCGCACTGGTGGTACATGGCGCTCCGGCGTCTGGGCCGCGACGCGGAGGCGGCGGCCGTCCTCGAACCGGTGACGGCGGATCTCGATGTCATCGAGAACACCAGCTATCACCGGCTCCTCCTCATGTACCGGGGGGAGCTCGATGCCGACGAACTGTGGGATCCCGAGAGCGGAGATCCGGCGGGCGTGGCGGTCGCGTACGGCATCGCGACCTGGCACCTCTACAACGGCCGCGAGGCGCAGGCGGCGGAGATGTACCGCCGCATCCTCGAGGGTTCCGGTTGGGCGGGGTTCGGCTACATCGCATCCGAGGCGGAGATCGCCCGCCTGGAGGCCGACGCCGGCGGCTGACCCGCTGCAACTTTTTTCCCACCAGCCTCGTTCCCGGCAAGGACGCGACCGGCCGCGACGGACCGCAACCTTTCGGCGGCTCGACGCGTCCTACTTCGCAAGGTGAGTAGCCCGTGGCAGCAGGGTTCGCCATGGGCCGCCAGGGTTCGGGCTGACTTAAGGAAGGTTTACGGTGGGGTTTTCCTCTTTCTTGATAGATTCCGCCGCTCCGGTGCGTCGGCTGGCGGCGTTCGGGTTGCTGATGGGCCTGGCCGCGCCGATTGCGGCACAGGATTCCGCCACCGGCAGCGAGACATCCGCGCGGGGCGCCGCGGCGCCCGTGCTGCAGGCGATCCGGGCCACGGAGCCGCCGCAGATCGACGGACGGCTGGATGAACCCGCCTGGAGCGGGGCCCCGACTGCCCGCGACTTCGTCCAGTTCCGCCCCGACCCGGGCGAGCCCGCCAGCGAGCGCACCGAGGTCCGCATCCTCTACACGGACGACGCCGTCTATGTCGCCGCGCGGATGTACGACAGCGATCCCGCCGGGATCATCCGCCGGCTCGCCCGCCGCGACGAGCAGGTGACGACGGACATCTTTCACGTCGCGTTCGACAGCTACTTCGATCGCCGCACCGCGTTCCGTTTCGCCGTCAGCGTGGCGGGCGTCCAGAGCGACGGGCTGCTGTTCTCCGACACGCAGGCGGACGACGATTGGGACGCGGTGTGGGAGAGTGCGACGCGCACGGACGAGACCGGCTGGACCGCCGAAATGCGGATCCCGCTCTCGCAGCTCCGCTTCGCCGGATCCTCCGAGGACGGCGCCGGAAGCACGTGGGGCATCAACTTCCGGCGCGAGATCGCCCGCCTGGAAGAGGTGAGCGTGTGGGCACCCCTGCCGGAGGACGGCTCGCGGCTCGTCTCCGCGTTCGGCACGCTGCGCGACCTGCGGGACCTCCGGCCGCGCCGCAATCTCGAGGTCCGGCCCTACGTCCTCTCTTCGGCGACGCGGGCGCCCGGGGCCGCCGCCGATCCCTTCTACACCGCCACGGCCCTGCGCCAGACGGTGGGAGGCGATCTGAAGTACGGAATCACGGAAAACCTCACGCTCGACGTCACCGTCAACCCCGACTTCGGTCAGGTCGAAGCGGATCCGTCCGTCGTAAACCTCTCGGCGTTCGAGACGTTCTTTCCCGAGAAGCGGCCGTTCTTCCAGGAAGGATCCGACATCTTCGGCTTTTCCGTCGGCCCGGGCGACGATCAGAACAACGAGTCGCTCTTCTACAGCCGCCGCATCGGGCGGACGCCCCAAGGGTCCGTGACGGGCCCGGCCGATTACCGCGACGTGCCGGCGGCGACGAGCATTCTCGGCGCGGCGAAGCTGTCCGGAAAGACGGCGAACGGGTGGTCGATCGGCTTCATCGACGCGCTCACATCGAGCGAGATGGCGCAGTTCTCCACCCCGGGGGGGACGCTGGGCGAGCAGGTGGTCGAACCGGTGACGAACTACGCGGTCGGGCGGGTCATCCGGGACTTCCGCGACGGGGAGAGCGCGGTCGGCCTCATCGCCACCGCCACGAACCGGCGCATGGATGCCGGGGGGCCGCTCTCTTTCCTCGCGGACCAGGCGTACACCGGAGGGGTCGACTTCCGGCATCGGTTCGCGAACGGCAACTACGAGATCAGCGGCCATCTGATCGGGAGCACGGTGAGCGGGAGTCCGGAGGCGATCGAGCGCATCCAGCGTTCCTCGGTCCATTACTTCCAGAGCCCGGACTCCAGGCACGGACTGGACCCCACCCGCACGCGTCTCTCGGGCAGCACGTCGACGGTCAGTTTCTCCAAGGTGGGAGGCGGCAACTGGCGTTACGGACTGTTCGGCGAGAACCGGTCTCCCGGCTTCGAGGCGAACGACCTCGGATTCCAGCAGAACTCGGACTACCGGGTCGGGGCGGTCTGGGTGAACTACGAGCAGTTCCGGCCGCAGGGGCCGTTTCGGAACTGGGGAGTGAACGCGGCCACATGGTCCGGCTGGACGTTCCGCGGCGAACGGCAGTTCACGGGCGGCAACGTGAACGGGAACTTCCAGCTCAAGAACTTCTGGCGCGGCTTCGCCGGATTCAACCAGGAGTGGGCGGGACTCGCCACCACGGCGCTGCGCGGGGGTCCCACGCTCTACCAGCCGAGCCAGTGGAGCAGTTGGGGCGGGATGTTCACGGATTCCCGCAAGCCCGTGCAACTGGGGGCCGTCTTCAACGCTGGAGGAGAGTACCGCACGGCGACCCGCCGCTTCGGCCTTTCGCCGAACGTGAGGCTCCAGCCGTCGAGTCGTCTCCAGCTCAACATCGGCCCAAGCCTGCACTGGAACGATCGGGCGTGGCAATTCGTGTCGCGGCCCGACGCCCCGGACGGAACGCACTACGTGTTCGCGCGCCTCAGCCAGCAGACGGTCTCGATCACGACGCGCCTGAACTACACGTTCAGCCCGGACCTTTCGCTTCAGTTCTACGCTCAGCCTTTCGTGAGCGCGGGGAGCTACGACCGTTTCATGGAGGTCGACGACCCACGGGCGTCCGATTTCTCCGACCGCTTTCGGACGTACGGCGAGAACGAGATCCGGCGGTTGGAGGCGAACGGCTTCGGGCTTTACCAGGTCGACGCCGACCGGGACGGGACTGCGGACTTCGGTTTCGCGGATCCCGATTTCAACGTGAAGTCCTTCCGCTCCAACCTGGTCCTGCGCTGGCAGTACCGGCCCGGATCGACCGTGTTCCTCGTCTGGAGCCGTGACCAGCAGTCGTTCCGCAACGACGGTTCGTTTCGCCTCGGCGAGGATCTGACGGATCTCGCGCGGATTCCCTCCACCAATATCTTCCTCGTGAAGTTCGAGCACTGGCTCGGACTCTAAGTCTGGTGTGGCGGGAGCGGCGCCGTTTCCGCCACAGTCCAGGGTCTGCCAGGGCGTTCAGCGCGGTGAGAAGCGGTGACCGGTTACATCTTCGTGGCGCTTGCGGTGCTGGTGGCGGTGGCCGGCTGGCGTGCGCGGCGGCGGCTGCGCCACGCGACCCGGAGCGGCGTGACGGACGAGATCGTGCGGCGCATCGAGACGGTGGGCCGCGTGGACGCGGAGGATGTCGAACCGGTCGATCTCGAGTTGGCGAAGGCCGAAGAGGACGAATTCTGGGCCCAGACGTGGGACGAGCCCGAAGAGAACTGGTAAGCGGACTGGCGGGGATTCGATGATGAACACGGCACGGAACTCCGGTGCGACCCGCATCGGGCTGGCGGCGATTGCGCTGGCGGCAATCACGCTGTCGGCGGCGGTCCGCGTGGGAGAGGCGCAGGAGGCGCCGCGGGTTTCATTCGGGCCGGCGGCCGCGGCCTTCGAGGACGGCCTCGGCTCCATGCGCGGCGTGCGCGAACTCGAGGACGGTCGCGTGCTCATCGCGGACGGCTTCGGCGCGGCGGTTATCGCGTGGATGCCCGGGGGCCGCGCGGACACACTGACGAACACGGGCCAGGGTCCGCAGGAGTATCGCACGCCGGACGGTCTCTTCCCTCTCCCGGGCGGCGCGACGCTCCTCGTCGATCTCGGCAATGCCCGGCTCACCCGCATCGAAGCCGACCTCGGCTTCGGCGAGACGTGGCCCATCGCTCAGGGGGCGCCGAATACCGGGATGACGATGATGATTCCGGTGGGGACCGACCGCGAAGGCGGGATCTATTTCCAGCGGCGACTCGACGGGATGGGGGGAACATCGGATTCGGCGGCCGTGGCGCGCTTCGATCCGGCTACGGGCGAGATCTCCGAGGTCGGACGGGTGCGGCTGGCGGCCCAGACGCGGGTCGAGTCCGGGGATGCCAACAACCGCAGCGTGAACATCCGGCCGGTGCCGTTCTCCAACCAGGATGCGTGGAACGTGGCCTGGGACGGCCGCGTGGCGGTCGCGCGCGCGGACGGCTACCGGCTGGAGTGGCTGGACTCCGCGGGCGGCGTCACGCGGGGGCCCGAGATACCCTACGAACCCGTGCGGGTGCGGCGGGCGGACCAGGACGAGTGGCTGGAGGGCCTCGGAGGCGGCCTGCGTGTCGAGGCCACGGACGACGGGAGCGGGATGCGGATGTCCATGAGCCGCGCGCCGTCAGGCTCAAGCAATGCCGACCCCTCCGACTTCGAGTGGCCCGACGCGAAGCCGGTCATTCCGGCCGGGGCGGTCGCCGTCGACGCGCAAGCCCGGGCGTGGGTCCGGCGGCATGTGCCGGCGGGGGAAACCCACCTGTATGACGTGTTCGACGGCGGCGGGCAGCGAATCGCGCAGGTGGAACTGCCCGAGGACCGGCGGCTTGTCGCCTTCGGAGCGGAGAGCGCTTACCTGGTCCGAAGCGACGAACTCGGTTTCGCCTGGCTCGAGAAGTACGCGTTGCCGGCCTTGCCCGGGGAGCGCTGACGCCGGCGGGGCTCCGCCGGTCCCGAACGGCGAGTACGGCGCCGCGACTCAGCGCGGATACCGCCTTACCAGGTCCGGGTCCGGAGGCGGCAGCGCGGCGTCATCCGCTGGAACGAAGTCGGCGGAACCGGTGAGGGGAATCGGGGCAGCCCACACCTCCGTGTCCGGCTGGAACGCCGCCCAGGCGAACCAGAACGCGTGGTACGCCTCGGGATGCGCTTCGAGTTTCTCTCCCTCCAGCGGTCCATCCACGGCCTCGCCCGAGAAATTCCACACACTCCCCGTCTCCACGTCCTGCCGCCGGCCATCGACGACCTCGAACGTGAGCGGTCGCCCGTTGGCGCGAGCCCGGTAGATCCTCGCGCTCTGAGCGGTGGAGTTCCAGAACGCCACGATGGGCTCTCCGCGTGCCATGGCGCTCGCGGCCCAGACGGACGTGTTCCGACCCTCCTGATCACGCGCCGCCATCTCTCTCAGGTCCGAGATGGCGAACGCAATGCCGCCGGTTCCCGACGGGACGCCGACCACTCGCTCCTTCGGCCTTCGGCGGGGATCGATCGGAGCGGAGGTCGGATAGAAGAGTGAGGCGTTGTCCGGGTCTCGGTAGTTCCCGTACGGGTAAAGCGTGTAGAGGAAGTCGTGCCCCGTCGCGCGTGTCGCGATCCAAGTGTCGAGGAAGATCTGGAGCCAGGCCCCGTACAGCATCAATTCGTACGGCACGCGCGTGAGGCTGCTGCCGTCCCGCGGCCCGCACGTGGCGGTGCGCGACAACTGCGGGTAGAGCGTCCCGGAGCCGTCGTCCATCACGAGGTTGTTGTCGAGAACGTATTTGGAAACCGCGAAGTCGGGCGTGCCGCTCGGCTCCGGATCGAAGACGCTGACCGACCCAGTAAGCGGCGAATAGGTGATCGTGAGCCGTTCCCCCGCCACACTGGGGTCGCCCGGATCGGATTCGGCCTGCAGGTTCAGAACTTCGTGGTACCAGAGGAGCTTCAGCGGGATGGCGAGGGGCTGGCCGTTGAATTCGAGCCCGATCACCATGTCGCGGCGATTGACGTAACCGACGTGGGGCGCGATGAGCCGCGTGGCGACGCCGGGATTCGTCAGCGCCGGAATACTCGAGCGCTCCGCGCCGGCGTCCGTGAAGCTCGTGAGGGGAAGCGAGCAGTTCGAGAACGGGGACGGCGGGCCGAAGCTCTCTCCGGAGCAAGCGGCGAGCCCCACCGCAGACAGCACGAGGGCGATTCGGAGCGCACGACCCCGCAAGCCGATCCATCGGGCGACACTACACTTGGCAGCCCGTGGGAAAACCCCTGCTGGACTCATCCGGTGCCTCGCACCTGTCATCCTCCGTCACCGCCCGACGCGAGAGCGCCCGGCAGCTCTTCAGACGGAGAGACCGGCGAGGCCGCCAGCCGGCCTGCTAGATGAACAAGGCCTCGTTTTCGGAATCGACTCCCTGGATGTCCGCCTTCTGCGCCCGCACATCCTTCTGGCCGACCTGACGCTGCCCGACGACGATCATCGCGATACTCGCGACGAGCGCCAGCACGATCCTCAGCTTCTTCATGGCGTCCCCCCTCCTCCATCGTCCCTGCCCCAAACGCCGCACCGAACGCCGGATCCGGACACAGATCGCTCCCATAGTATAAGGCCTTCCTGCCGTTTAACGAACTCTCCTGCCCAATGGTGACACGCCAGACGGGAGCATCGGCCGCAATGACCCAGCGGTTGAGGGCGTCCCGCGCCAGCGCGAGGTCGATCTCCGCCAGAACCGTGCCTTCCGCACCACGGGCCTCGAGGCGGACGAGGTCGGCGCGCACCCGAATGTTCACACGGACGGAATCGCGGCGCGGCACGGTATCGAGCACCACGCTCCCGGCTCCGGCCGCGGCGAAGACGTACGTGTCGATGTCCAGGGGATTTACCAGGAGGATCCGGTATTCGCGGCTCGGACCCTCGCCGGGGAGCGGGGGGGGCAGGGCGACCGGGGCGGGCGCGGCGCTGCCGTCCCGCGGTACGGAATCGGGCGGAACACCGGACGAATCAGAGGTGTCGCCGGCCGGAGCGCACGCCGCCGCGAGGCACGCAAGCGCGGATAGCGCGCGGCCCGCCCGACAAGGCCGCACGTTCAGCGGACCTCCTTCCCGCGGTCCGCCAGTTCGCGGATCGCGCCGTCGTCCAGCGCCCTGAAGGCCAGCGCCCGTCTCACTTCTTCCATCCGCCGCTCCTCCGTCCAGTGCAGCTCCGGGGCCACGACTTCGGCGACGCGGCGCGCGGCCTCCGGCGTCCCGGAACGTGTCTCGAGGCCGACCCGCATCCGCCGAAAGAGAATGTCCTCGACGTGAAGGGCCATCTCGCTCCGCACTGAATACACCGCTTCGGCCAGAAGGTGCGGCCGTTCCGCGACGACCCTCTTACCGAGCCGCGGGGTTCGCTCCACCAGGTCGAGGACCCGGTTCGCTCTCGTGCCGTACGCGCGCGTGAGCCGGTCGGCGGAGGCGCGTTCGAGCCCCTGCGCGCGGGCCCGGGCCCGGATCCGGCCACGGAGCGCATCCAGATCCCGGAACCGCGCGCCGGGGAGCGGGACCTTGTCCGTATCCACCTTCCGGAGCGGCTTCACGCCGGCCGGCGCGAGGAACGACTGCACGCGATCCACCGTGGCCTCGGCCATGTGCCGGTGAGAGGTCAGCTTTCCTCCGCTCAGGGTGAAGACGCCCGGGGGATGCTGATGGACCTCGAACTCCCGTGAGACGGCGCCCTCTTCGGCGCCGTCCGCGGGCGGCGCGACGAGCGGCCGCAGGCCGGCCCAGGCGCTGATCACATCCTCCGGCCCCAGCTTCGACGCGGGGAACAGTCCACGGGTGGCCTCGAGCAGGTAGGCGATGTCCCCCGGAGTGGCCGCGACCTCGTGCGGCGGGCCCTCGAAGAACTCGTCCGTGGTGCCGATCAGGGTCAGGTCTTCCCGCCACGGGAGGATGAACATCACGCGGCCGTCCCGGGGCGCCTCGAAGATCAGGGCGCCGGAGTGCCCCACCCGTTCGCGCGCCACGTGGATGTGGGTCCCGCGCGAGGGACGGATGCGCACGGCGGACGCCGAACCATCACCGGGGCCGGGTCGCCGCGGGCCTGCGGCGACGCGGTCGAGTATCTGCTCCGCCCAGGCGCCGGTGGCGTTGACGATCGCAAGGGCGTCGACTCCCACCTCCCGTCCGCTCTCCGCGTCTCTCACCAGAGCCCGGTGACCGGGCCAGTCCGAGGCGTCGATGCGCACGACCTCGGCCCGGTTGACCACGGTCGCTCCGGCCTCGACAGCCGCCACGATGGTGGTGACGACGAGCCGCGCATCGTCGACCTGGGCGTCGAAATAGCGCGCCCCGCCCAGCAGCCCCTCGGCGCGCAGCCCCGGTTCACGGGCGAGCATGGCCTCGGTGTCGAGCATCTGGTGGCGTTCGATGTTCCGGAAGAGCGAGAGCGCGTCGTAGAGCCACATCCCCGCGTCCAGCTTCCTCCGGCCGATGCGGCCGTCCCGGAAGATGGGAAAGTGGAACTCCAGCGGCCGGACGAGGTGCGTGGCGATCCGGAGCAGGGTCCGCCGTTCCTGACTCGCCTCGAATACGAGGTCGAGCTCGAAGTGCTCCAGGTAGCGCAGGCCGCCGTGGACGAGGCGGGAAGAACGGCTGCTCGTGCCCCACGCGAAGTCCGTGGCTTCAACGAGGGCGGTGCGAAAACCGCGTCGGGCCGCATCGCGCGCGACGGCCGCGCCGGAAATGCCGCCTCCGATGACGAGGATGTCGAAGGCGGTCTCCGCGAGGCTCCGGAACCGCTCGGCGCGACCCGGAGCCGTCACGGGGGTCACGGCTCGAGGACGAGCTTCCCGAAGACTCCGCCCGCCTCCAGCCGCTCGTGGGCCTCGCGCGCCCGGTCCAGCGGCCACACGTCATCGACGACCGGTGTGAGCGTGCCGTCCAGCACGAGCCCCATCACGGCCTCGAACTCGGCACGCGTCGCCATCGTCGTCCCCATGATCGACGTCTGACTCCAGAACAGACGCGCGATGTTGAGCTTGCCCTGCGGGCCGGTCGTCGCACCGTACACGACCATCCTGCCCGCGCGCGCCAGCGCGCGAACGCAGCCCTCCCACGTCGCCGCGCCCACGCTGTCGAGAACGAGGTCGACGCCGCGCTTCCCCGTCTCCATCCAGACGCGCCGCGAGAAGTCCTCCTCGAGGCGATCGATGACGAGGTCCGCTCCGAGCGCCTCCACGCGCCGTACGTTTCCGGGTCCGCTCGTGACTGCGAATACCCGCGCCCCGTGGTGTTTCGCGATCTGGATCGCGGCGGTGGAGACGCCGCCGGACGCCCCGGTGACGAGGACCGTCTCTCCCGGCGCCAGCCGCCCCCGCGACAGGAGTCCGCGCCAGGCCGTCTGGTATACGAGGGGTGCGACGGCCGCGGTCGCGAAGGGGAAGCCGTCGGGAAGCCGGACGAGGTTGCGCGCCGGAACCGCAACTTTTTGCGCGAAGCCGCCGGGCACGTGCTCACCGAGGATGCGGTAGGAAGTGCAGAGGGGGTGCTCGCCGCGGGCACACCACTCGCAGTCGGCGCCGGCGCACCAGAGGCCCGGGTTGACCGCGACCCCGTCGCCGGGGGCCCAGCCCTCCACGCCATCCCCCGTGGCCGCGATCTCGCCCGCCACATCCGACCCTCCGATGTGCGGCATCTGCAGCGTGAGTCCCGGCAGGCCGCGCCGCGTCCACAGATCGAGGTGGTTGAGACCGGCTGCGCGCACGCGGATCAGGACCTCGCCGGGCCCCGCCGCCGGTTCGGGCAGGTCGCCGACGCGGATGACGTCGGGCCCTCCGTGTCGTTCGAAGTAGGCCGCTTTCATGGCCGCCAACCTACGGTTGCGCCACAGTGCGTGCAGCGGGCCGCCGATGCTCGTAGCGGCCGGAGACCCGCGGGCGACGATCGCGCCACATCGTTGAGAACGGGTCTCAACGAGGCTTGATATGGGGCCGTGCGCCGCGTACTTTGTCCCGCCGATAATCGTTATCGGTTCATCTTGAATTGAACGCTGTATTTCCAGGCCGGCGCCCCTGGGCGGCCGGCCTTTCGCACCAAGAGGACACGAATGTCAGAACCGCTTCTGTCGATACGCGGACTCCGGGCAAAAGTCGAAGGCGAGGACGGGGAGATCCTGCGCGGCGTCGACCTGGACCTCGAGCGCGGCGAAGTGCACGCGCTGATGGGACCCAACGGCTCGGGCAAGAGCACGCTCGCCAAGGTCATCGCGGGCCATCCCGCGTATGAAGTGACGGCCGGCGAGATCCTGTTCGAGGGGGAGGACGTCCTCGAACTGGAGCCCGATGAGCGGAGCCGGGCGGGGATCTTTCTCGCCTTCCAGTATCCGGCGGAGATCCCGGGCGTCTCGATCGCCAATTTTCTGCGCACCGCCGTGAATTCGCGACTGGGCGAGGGCGAGGAGATGGACGTGTTCGGGTTCCAGCGCACGCTCACGGAGAAGATGGAGATGCTGAAGATGGATCCGGGTTTCGCCACCCGGTATGTGAACGACGGCTTCTCCGGCGGCGAGAAGAAGCGCAACGAGATCCTGCAGATGGCCGTGCTTCGGCCGGCGCTCGGAGTTCTGGACGAGACGGACAGCGGACTCGACATCGATGCGCTCAAGATCGTGGCGCGCGGCGTGAACCGCCTCTCGGAAGCCGACGAGGCGCTCGGCGTGCTGCTCATCACGCACTACAAGCGGATCCTCAACTACATCCAGCCGAACGTCGTGCACGTGATGATGGCCGGCCGCATCGCTGAGAGCGGCGGCGCCTCGCTTGCCGACAAGCTGGAAGCCGAGGGGTACGACTGGCTGCAGCAGGCGGCGGCGGCCGTCTGACTCCGGCGGCGGCCGCCTGACTCCGGCGGTGGCCGTCTGACTTCGTAAGGGAAGGTGGAAGGATCATGCCTCAGAACGAGACCATCGCCGGGCTCGGGCTCGACGAATACAAGTACGGCTTCGTTACGGAGGACCAGCCGGTCTTCAAGACCGTCCCCGGCCTCTCCAGCGACATCGTGCGCCAGATCTCGCATCACAAGGAAGAGCCGCAGTGGATGCTCGACTTCCGGCTGAAGGCGCTCGACGTCTACTACTCCAAGCCGATGCCGAAGTGGGGCGGGGATCTCTCGAAGCTCGAGGACACGCTCGACGAGATATACTTCTATCTGAAGCCGCAGGACCAGATGGAGCGGTCCTGGGACGATGTCCCGCAGGAGATCAAGGACACGTTCGAGAAGCTCGGGATCCCGGAGGCGGAGCGTAAGGCGCTCGCCGGGGTCGGGGCCCAGTACGAGTCCGAGATGGTCTACCACTCCCTGAAGGAACAGTGGGAGGAGCAGGGCGTGATCTTCGAGTCGATCGAGGATGGACTCGCGAAGCACCCGGAGCTGTTCCGGCAGTATTTCTCGACCGTCGTTCCAACGCACGACAACAAGTTCGCGGCACTCAACTCGGCCGTGTGGTCGGGCGGGTCGTTCGTCTACATCCCGAAGGGGGTGAAGGTGGAGATCCCGCTCCAGGCCTATTTCCGGGTCAACGCGGAGCGCATGGGCCAGTTCGAGCGCACCCTCATCATCTGCGAGGAGGGGGCCGAAGCCCATTACATCGAGGGCTGCACGGCACCGGTCTACTCGACGGACTCGTTCCACTCCGGCGTCATCGAGATCGTGGTCAAGAAGGGCGCGCGCTTCCGCTACACCACGATCCAGAACTGGTCGAACAACATGTACAACCTCGTCACGCAGCGGGCGCTCGTGCACGAGGACGCGAAGATGGAGTGGCTCGACGGGAACCTGGGCTCGAAACTCACGATGAAGTATCCGTCGTGCTTTCTGGTCGGCGAGCGGGCGCACGGCGAGATCCTCTCCATCGCCTACGCCGGGGACGGTCAGCACCAGGATACGGGCGGCAAGGTGATCCACGCGGCTCCGAACACGACGTCCCAGATCACCTCGAAGTCCATCTCGAAGGGGCTCGGGCGCTCCTCCTACCGCGGACTGTGCAAGGTGTATGACGGCGCGGAGGGCGCGAAGTCCAACGTCGAGTGCGACGCGCTGCTGCTCGACGAACAGTCGCGGACGGACACCTACCCCTACATCGAGATCGATGAGAACACCGCGTCGATCGGACACGAGGCCACGGTATCGAAGGTCGGCGACGAACAGCTCTTCTATCTGATGAGTCGGGGGCTCGACGAAGCGGAGGCCATGGCAATGATCGTGCGCGGCTTCATCGAGCCGGTGGCCAAGGAGTTGCCGCTCGAGTACGCCATCGAACTGAACCGGCTGATCGAACTGGAGATGGAAGGATCGGTCGGATGAGCACAATGACAGCCGGGCCGGCGGAGTCGACGCTGGCCGCGGCGGATTTCGATACGCTTGCCGGCGGGCTGACGGAGCCGGAAGCGATTGCGGGGGCGCGGGCCGCCGCATGGGAACGATTCACTGCCCTTCCCTGGCCGACGAAGAAGTCGGAGGAATGGCGATACACGGACCTCACGAAGGTCGGCTTCGAGGCGCTGACGCCGGTGGTCCCGGCGCCCGCGACGGCGGAAGCGCTGTCGGCGGATGTGCGCGAAGTGCTCGGGCGCTCCGGTGAGCGGGCGGGTGTCGTCGTGCTGCGGGAGGGGCGGGTCGCGCATCTCGAACTCGAACCCGAGGTCGCGCGGAGCGGCGTGGTCCTTTGCTCGATCCGGGACGCGGCGGACCGGCATCCGGAGCTGCTGAGGCGCGCGCTGCTCGAGGCGCAGCCGGGCCCCGCGGAGGAGAAGCTCTGGGCGCTGCACCTCGCTCTCCTGGGCGGAGGCTATTTCCTCCACGTCCCGCGCGGAGTGGAGATGCCGGCGCCGATCCACGCGTTTCACATCGTCGAGCGGGCGGGGACGCTTTCTTCCGCACATTCGTTCGTGTACGGGGAGTCGGGCGCGCGGGCGGCGGTCATCGACGAGTTCCTCTCCGACGATCTCGCTGCGGAGACCGTCTCGCTGCACGGGGCGACGATCACGGGGGAGGGGGGCGCGGGTATCGAGTACGTCGCGCTCCAGCGCTTCGGCCGGGGCGTGAAGCAGTTCTCGACGCAGCACGTCGCCGCGGGCCGCGACTCGCGGATCGTGACGTTCAACGTCACGCTGGGCGGCGACCTCTCGCGGGCGGACGTCACGAGCCGTCTCGACGGGCCCGGGAGCGACAGCGAGATGCTCGCGCTCTGGTTCGGCGACTCCGACCAGCACTTCGACCACCACACGCTGCAGCACCACGCGGCGCCGCACGCGCACAGCGATCTGCTGTTCAAGGGGGCCCTCACGGACTCGGGTTCGAGCGTGTTCCGCGGGCTGATCCGGGTCGACAAGGGCGCCCAGCTCACGGACGCCTACCAGACGAACCGCAACCTGCTTCTGAGCGAGGGCTCTCATGCTTCCGCGCTTCCCAACCTGGAGATCGAGGCCGACGATGTGCGCTGCTCGCACGGGGCGACGATCGGGCAGGTGGAGGACGGGCAACTCTTCTACCTGATGAGCCGCGGCCTCACGCGGCGCCAGGCCGAGCGCCTGCTCGTGTTCGGGTTCTTCGACGAGGTTCTGGGCCGCCTTCCCATGGAGGGGGTGCGGGCGCGCGTACGCGAAGCGATCGAGGAGAAGATCGGACTATGAGCCGATTCGTCACGGTGGCCAGGGTCGACGATGTACCGGAGAACGGGACGTGCGGGGTGATGGCCGAGGACCTGGCGATCGCCCTCATCCGGAGCGGGGGCGAGGTGTACGCGCTCGAGGACTGCTGCTCCCACGAGGAGTTCCCGCTCTCGGACGGCGAGGTCGAGGCGGGCGAGATCACCTGCCTCCTCCACGGGGCGCGCTTCGATCTCGCGACCGGCGAGCCGAGGGCGCTCCCGGCGGTCATGCCGGTCCGGCGCTTCGATGTGCGGATCGACGGGGACGACATTCAGGTCGACCTCGCCTGAGCGACCAGCCCGAGGACCGAGCTCGATGGCGGAGACGGCGGGAATGACGGATACGAAGCGCGCGACGGGCGTGCTTGCGTCCAGCGGCCACCCGGAGGCGGCCGACCGCCGCGATGCCGGTGAGGCCTCGGCGGATGGCGCCTGGGATCTCGCGGAGATCCGGGCCCAGTTCCCCGTTCTCTCCCGGGAAGTCAACGGCCACCCCCTGGCCTATCTGGACAACGCGGCGAGCTCGCAGCAGCCGCTCCGCGTTCTGAACCGGGTCGAGCGCTATCTGCGTCAGCAGCACGCGAATGTGCACCGCGGGGTGCACCAGCTCAGCGCGGAGGCGACGGCGGCCTACGAGGGCGCGCGCCATGCGGTGGCGTCGCACGCAGGCACGACGGACCCGGCGGAGATCGTCTTCACGCGCGGCACGACGGAGGCGGTGAACCTCGTCGCGTCGAGCTGGGGGGACGCTTTCATCGGCGCGGGCGACGAGATCGTGCTCACGAAGATGGAGCACCACTCGAACCTCGTGCCGTGGCAACTGCTCGCGGGCCGCACGGGGTGTGTCCTCCGCTTCGTCGATGTAACGCCCGGGGGCAGGCTCGATCTCGACGACTTCGACCGGCTCCTCGGAAAGCGGACCCGGCTCGTCGCCTGTACGCACGTCTCCAACAGCCTGGGGACCGTCAATCCGGTCCGGGAGATCGTGGACCGGGCGCACGCGGCCGGCGCGCTGACGCTCATCGACGGAGCGCAGGCCGCGCCCCACATGCTGACCGATGTCGCGAAGACCGGGTGCGACTTCTACGCGTTCAGCAGCCACAAGATGTGCGGCCCCACCGGCGTCGGGGCGCTGTGGGCCAGGCGCGAACTGCTGGAGGAAATGCCTCCGTACCAGGGCGGGGGCGAGATGATCTCGGACGTGAAGCTCGAAGGATCTTCCTGGGCGAGGGTGCCGCACAAGTTCGAGGCCGGAACGCCCAACATCTCGGGCGTCGTGGGCTTCGGCGAAGCCGCCCGTTTCCTCGCGGACCTCGGTTCGGAGGCGATCGCGTCGCACGAGGACGCCCTGAAGTGCGCCGCGCTGGATCGGCTGGGCGAAATCGAAGGGCTTCGCCTGTACGGCCCGCGCGAGGAGCGGACCGCAGTCTTTTCCTTCACGTACGGCGACATACATCCGCACGACCTCTCCACGATCCTCGACCAGCGGGGCATTGCCATCCGGGCGGGGCACCACTGCAACCAGCCGCTGATGGACCACTACGGGCTCAGCGCGACGGCCCGGGCAAGCTTCTACTTCTACAATTCGCCGCGGGAGATCGACGTGCTGTGCGACGGCCTCGCCCTGGCAGCCGAAGTCTTCGGCGGACTGGCCTGAGCCGATGATCGAACCCCGTTCCGGAGCGCCCGGGACCATCGACCGGGAAATCCCCTCGTCGCTCAACCAGCTGTACCAGGAAGTCATCCTCGACCACTACCGGAAACCCCGTAACAAGGGGCAGCTCGACGAAGCCACGCACGCGATCACGATGAACAACCCGCTTTGCGGCGACGTGATCGAACTCATGTTGCGCGTGGAGGAGGGGAGGATCGCGGAGGCGCGCTTCCTGGGCCGCGGGTGCTCGATCAGCCTCGCGTCCGCATCGATGCTCACGGGACGCGTGCTGGGGAAGTCGCTCGACCAGGCGTTGGAACTCTCTGGGAAGTTCACGCACCTCCTGCACGGAGACGAAGCGCTGCTGTCGGATGACGATCTCGGCGATCTGCGCACGCTGGCGGGGGTCTCGAAGTTTCCGGTCCGCATCAAGTGCGCGCTGCTGGCGTGGAACTGTCTCGAGGAACTGGGGGACGGGACGGACGAGGAGCGCGGCTCGGCGTGACATCCGGTGGCCCTTCCGCTGCCGTCGGCCGCGTTCTGCGGATCGCGGGCGGGGTCTATCACGTGGACGACTCCACGACCGTGGTCCAGGCGTCGCTGCGCGGGCGCGTGAAGCGGACGGATTCGCGCATCGTTTCGGTCGGAGACCTCGTCGAACTGGAACGCGTCGGCGACGAGATGCGGATCGTTCGGCTCCGTGGGCGAACGGGCGCGCTCTCGCGGCACGGCGTCTCCAAGCGGCGCGAACAGGTGATCGTCGCGAATGTGGACCAGGTCGCCGTCG
This sequence comes from Candidatus Palauibacter denitrificans, assembly GCA_009841015.1. GTDB lineage: Bacteria > Gemmatimonadota > Gemmatimonadetes > Palauibacterales > Palauibacteraceae > Palauibacter > Palauibacter denitrificans. Next base: position 28,101 of record VXMQ01000111.1, read on the forward strand.
TCGTCTCGGTGACGGGCCCCGATCCCGACTTCCTCATGGTGGACCGACTGCTGGCGCTGGCGGCGTTGAGCGGCATCGACGCCTTCCTCGTCGTGAACAAGACGGACCTCGCGGAGCCCGCGCCGGGAGACGGGCTCGGGCAGTACGAGGCGCTCGGCGTGGAGACGCTGCGGACGAGCGCCGAGTCGGGGGCGGGACTGACGGCGCTGGCCGGACGCCTCGCGGGGCGGATCACTGTGCTCAGCGGGCAGTCGGGCGTGGGGAAGTCGAGCCTGTTGAACGCGCTCGTGCCGGAACTCGACCTGCGCGTGGGCGAGATCAGCGAGCGGCGCGGACGCGGGCGGCACACGACGGTGGCGTCGGCGCTCTATCGATACCCGGACGGCGGCTACGTCGCGGACACGCCCGGCCTGCAGTACCTCGCGCTGTGGGGGCTGGATCCGGCGGAACTTCCCGGGGGCTTCGTCGAGATCGACGCGGCGGGCGAGGCCTGCCGGTTCGCGGACTGCCGCCATCGCGTGGAGCCGGATTGCGCGGTTCGCGCCGCGGTGGATGCCGGGACGATCCGGCGGCGGCGGCTCGAAAGCTACCTGCGGCTCCTCGACGAAGCGGAGAAGGGCCGGTGAGCGAAGGCTGGAGCCCGGGGCGGGTCGCGCGGCGGCTGGCCGCGGCGGGCCACATCGCCGTCGACGCCGGGGCGGCGGAGCGCCATGCGGCCGTGACCCTCGTGGTTCGTCCGCGCGAACACGACCTGGAGGTGCTCTTCGTCCGGCGGGCGGAGGTCCCCGGCGATCCGTGGTCAGGCCACATGGCGCTTCCCGGCGGACACCGTGACGCGGCGGACACCGATCTCCTGGAGACGGCGCGCCGCGAGTTGCGCGAGGAAGTGGGCCTCGATCTTCCGCGCGGCGGGTTCCTCGGGCGGCTCGACGACCTGCACCCGGTGACGCGCCGGATCCCGTCGATCCTCATCTCCCCCTTCGTCGCCTGGCACGGGGAAGACGTCCGCGTCTCGACCAACGCGGAGGTGCAGTATCACGTGTGGGCCCCGCTCGGCGCGCTGCGCGACCCTGCGCTGCGCTCCGAGATCCGCTATCCGGATGGTGGCCGGGAACACGCGTGGCCTTCCATCTTGTACGAGGGTGACGCCATTTGGGGGCTCACGCACCGCGTCGTCATGAACTTTCTCGATATCATCACGGAGAGAACCAGCCGATGAGTGAAGTCGTCTACCGCTCGCACGTGAAGATCGTGCGGCAGAAGGGCCCATATCGCACGGCGGAGATCCCGGCCACGGATGCGCCGGTCGACTTCGGCGTCCACTCCGCGATCGCCGAATACTACGGAGTCCGCAACCAACGCGACGTCGCCACGACACTCGACTACGTCATCGCCGCGACCGGCGGCTGACTGGCCGGAACCTTCGGGGGCGCGCTGGAAGCGCGCGGCGTCAAGGCGGATGAGGGGCGGTTGGTGGCGAACGTTGAGGGCGAGGTCGAGACGGACGACGGCGTGCTCGTCATCCGGCGGATCCGGACCCGGTATCGGCTCCAGGCGGATGAGGCGCACGCCGACGCGATCCGGCGCGCGTTCGAGGCCCATCCGCCGAAGTGTCCGGTCTACCGAACGCTGTCCGGCTGCATCGAGATCACGACGGAACTCGACGTCGTACCCGTCGCCCGGGTAGCAACCTAGAAGATATGCCCGGACCGGCCCGACCGATGAGAAAAAGAACAAACTGTACGTCGGAATGGACGTCGGTCGGGTGAGGTTCGCACCTGTCTACAACGCGAGCTGAGTACATAGTGGCGGTTGCCGGTTCCGATGACACGTAAGGCGCAGCTCCGGGTCCCCCCCCCCGACGCCGAATGTCAGGTGCCTGCCGTCACCGTTACATACTGTGCTCGTCAAACCGCCTGCTGCGGTCTTCGACACCTATTGCACTCACCTCCTAAACCGCAGTTTTGCCACACGCTGCACGTCAAAGGCGAGCCGTTGCACGCCCAGCGCGACATCCGCCTTTATGCCACCTACGGATAGGTCGATCCCCCGTGGCCACTGTGCCGTGAAGAGAACCTCTCCATTCGCATCATAGACGTCGGCCTTTAGCGACTCGTCGTTTTCCGCCGGACGATTCAGCACCCACAATCTGTCGTCCCGATCGTACCAAATCGTACCCACCGGCGGCTTCCGTCGAGGCACGTCGTAGTCCGGCAACTGAGCATTGAGACGTCTCAAGTTGTTTCCCAAGCGGCTCATTCGCGCGTGTTCGCGTTCCACTTCCTTGTCTGTCGCTATCGGCCCCCTAGCATTGGTTCGAATCTCACCCCGCAAGACCCCGCCGCTGTCGAACAACTGTACGTGATACGCACTCGTCACGACGTGAGCAAATCGTCCATCAGACGCATAAGCTGCAATGCTCCGTGCTCCGAAGGGTGGTTCAAGAATCTGCTCCACGCGCCCCCGTGATCGATGCTCCACGGGGACCACGAGCCATCCCAGCTCCTTCCACGTTCTTCTAACGGTAACGGTCCTCCGACTCACAACCCGCCCGCTCTCCGACAACTGTACGTGCTGCACACCACGCGGCATAGCCGGAATTATCAATGTGAGCCCCGTCGGACCTTCGAAGATAGGTGGCACACATATCGTACTATATTGCGGTGGCCGCACTTCCCTCACGAACCGCGCTCGATCGCCGCTCACATCAAATATCTTATACGCATCCCGAGCATTCACCCATAATAGACCTTCCGGGTCGAACGTGAGTTGGCAAATCTGTGAGGCGTTATACTCACCAGGTCCGCTACCCCGCCGACCGACTGAAAATAGAAATCGACCGTCCGGTCCGTACGTGTGCACCGCCTGCGCGCCGGAATCACCTACGAAGATTCGACCGTGGTCATCCGTGACGATGGCTTCGATGTTTTCGAAGAGGTACGGCCATTCGTCATCGAATTCGCCGATTGTGAACTCCACGTGCCCGGTCAAAACCGGCACCTGAACATCCAAACCCCGTGCGTCAATCACGCCGCCGTCGCCCCCCGTGTAATGTGACTTCAGCCGCAGCCGACTTGCCGGCGAAGACCGTCGTATCATGCGCTATCTTCTCCGTTTGACCGATCCGCCACCAATCGGCGCGCCAGCAGAAGAAGGTTGTCATAACCTGGATTGCCCAACTTACCGATGACTCGCCCCTCATAATCCAGACCTACCGCGAAGGGCGTCATGAATACACGCCATCTGACCGCAGTCATCCCATCTTCGTCAAGTAGCACCGTCACGGCATCGCCCAGTCCCGATGCAAATTCCCCCACAGCATCCGCCGAGCCCGAACAGCACGCCACCGTGTTGATTCGCGCTCCCTCATCGGTCGCGAAACTCGAAATGAGAGTACGTCGCTCCCAGCACGGCTGGCATGTTACGCTTAGGAACACAACAATCATCGGTCTGCCCACATCGACATCGCCACCGGCAAGGTGTCGGCTTGGAAGGGTCGGCGCGACGATCCCCTCCGCCGGCCCGTGCAGTCGCGACCGCCCTTCCGTCGTCGCGACCATTACATCTGCGTGCTCCCGCAACATAATCAACAACGCAAACGCAACTACTATAGCCAGCAGCCACAGCGCACCATACGACACCCAAAAGAGCCATGTCATTGTCCGTTCTCCGTCCAGCCCAGCCTAGTTACGTCGGATTTCATCGAGGAACGGTAGCTGCAAGAGTGTCCACAATCGCTTCCGTTAGTCGATATATCACACCGCCAACGAGCAGCAGAACACCGATCACGGCCCAGTACGCGGGTGGCCAGGTCCACCACGCCGTTGACTCAATACTCCCACCCCTTACCATGACGATGCACGTCGACGCCGCTACGACCAGCAGCCCGTTCCGCACAAACGGTAGCCAACCGATCGTCCGCCGGCCCGACGACTCACCGAAACAACCGCAGCCTCCGGCGTACCCGCGCCGCGCCAAAAGAGTCAACACGAAGGTTAGACCGATCATTAGGAGAACAAAGGCGACAAGAGTTTCCATTAACCTCACACCCAACACAAGCAGAATACCGAGGATGATCTCACAACTGACGAATAGTGCCGCCGCCGCGTTGATAACACTATCCCTTCTGCCCTCCAACACAAACGCAACCATCGATCGAAACGATTTCCAACGCCTGCACTTCGTGAATGCCGCGAACACCAACATTCCGCCGCAACACGCACTCACGATCGCCGCTGCCGCTCCCGCCTCAATCATGGATCCGCACCGGATTTCATTCATCCACCTTTCCCGTAATTCACATGAAAGCTCTGAGGGAAGTTCGTCTTCACATTGCCCTCTTCATTCGCCGGCATGGGTTACTAAAACAGTTCCGGGACCTCACCGGGCCTAAATTTGCCGCCTCCGCCGCCCGTGCAGGTCGCCGAATGCATCGTCGCACACGTACAGTTATACCCTGGACATGTACAATCACAGACGAGCTCGAAACTGTCCCCGGCCGGTACACACCAGCAGTTCGATTCCGGGGGTGTAGGACCCAGACCTCTGTATTGATCGCAGTGACCGGGGTTTTTACTGCAGGGATCCGTGCACTGTCCCAAGCCATCACAGCTGCAGAACCGATTGGCCCTCGTGCGCGCCGATAACGGCCGCACAGTTCCGCTGAACGCCACTAGGAGTATCATACGCGTGAACGCCCGTCGCCCGAGATCAGGCTTGGCTCCGTCTCGCGGTGCCTCCAAGGTTTCCAGAACGCTGGTCATCCATCGGGTCAGCGATGCAAACATCAGGAATCCCCTTTCGAACTGTTGTTCCGTTTATGCGACACTGAACGTCATCCCCATAATCATTCCGAGTACCACTCCAATCCCTCCTCTCGTCAGCAGCGCGGGAATTGGACGCGACCAACTTAACCAGTTCAAACATTCCCTCGGGTGTCCACGGTGTCGCCCCATGCAGCTGCCCACGGCAATGATCGGAACAGCTCGACCAATGCCGACGCAGCAAAAAATGAATGCCGCCTGCAGTAAGCTCCCGCTGCCGGCCGCGAGCAGGGCCACCGCATAGAGGGCACCCGTCGTGACTCGAGTCGCAAATCCAACGCCCAACACTGCACCGACAGCGCACGAATAGCGACCCTGCCCCGCCGCCATCCAGCGTCTGGGAATCATCCAGCACCCCGACGGCGGCTTAGCTTCTCGCCAGGCGGGCGCCACCAAGCATATGAACAACGTGACCAAAAGAATGCCCTTCCAGAATCCCGTTGGTATGAACGATCCGGCGAACCCCAGCAAACATCCCGTCAATCCGCTAGCTGCGACCGCACTCAACGGTAAACGCACCTGGACCCCGCAGAAACAGCGACAACCGTGAATTCCGTTCGTCACCCCACGGGGACGCGATCGTTTGGATCGAGTTGGACCCTCACGGCGAGTACGTCGCTAGCCATCCCGCTAGCACGGCCACACCGCACGAAAGCAACAACAGCGCGACCTCCGATGAAAGCACAAGACCAGTGACGACACTAAGACTCGGCACAACGCACAATCGTATTGCAATAGCCCGTTTACGGACTTGGGCGCTGTTCCGGTGTCTTACGCGATTCGATGCAAATGTCGTAGGTGTCATCGTTGCCTAAGCGGTCAAAAGTCATATCGTACAAGGTACGGAATATCGAACTGATCCGTTTCCGCAAACCAGCCACCCTGCGTGTCGATAGAAAGGAGTCGAAGCGCCGGCGGCGGACAAATCCGGTCGACGACCTGTCCGGCGTCGTCAAGTGCATGCCATTCGACCGTCGCATCGCGTGGCTCCCTTCGAATCCATGTCCGGCCATTGGTGTCCCCAAGGACCTGCGTGACGGGTGCGAAGTGCGGCGCGATCTGGTAGATACGTCGCAGTTCTCTTGCGAAGGCTCGGCGGTCCACGACGTACGGCTGGTCGTCATAATTTTCATCCTCTATCCAAGCCGTGATATGCGTATCTGTGACAGTTGTCGGCACATAATCGAACTGTCGCGCGAACAAGGTGTCGCCGAGCGATCCGATTCGGACGACTTCGTATTGCGCCGAGGCGGGATCCGACGAAAAAGGTCGATGCACGATCACTAAACCTGGTCCGCCCGCGATAACTTTTTTGAGACTCTGTTCCGGTATAGTTGGACGGATGTACATTGCGACACCGGGAGCAAGGCCGTTCTTGATCACACGCTGATTATGCTGGTCTTCATACACCACCAACGTATCCACAAAATGTCCCAGCTGATCGAACCGCAGGAGTGGTGTTAGGATGGTATCACGGTCTTCAAGTTCATCCGCGTAAATAGCCGAATAACCGATGATCGCGCCGTCCGACAGTGGTCCCAATGGAATGATCGTCCCTGACGCTATGGAAGGGTGAGAGCGAATCGTTACGGATGATGTAAAGCGCAGATCGCTGTTGAAGTATGACACTCGCATGAGTCCCGGATCCACCACCCAGATCGAATCAGCGAGAACACCGATTGCCGTTATCGCTCGAAATTCTCCCGGTCCGTCGCCGCTTCCGCCGATCGCACCAGCGAATCGCCCATCGTCGTGATATACTCGGATCAGGCGCTCCTCTGGCTGCGTTACGTAGACGAGATCCGACAGGGACGCAACTTGGCCAATTGCCGTCAGCCCGTATTGCTGATCGTCAAGGGCACCGATAACTACTGTCCGGTCGGCATCCCATCGGCAATCGTCGAACGGACCTCCACGTTGCTCCGCTAGTGACTGGAGCGGACAAATCAACCCACCGAGAAATACGCCGATGTGGAGGCGGCGTTCCCCCATTGACACCGGTATCCCCTTTACCACGATTCGCTGCCGCTCTCCTCGCAACAACCTCTTGTCATGCTCGCAGCCGACGCATACGAGATTTAATG
>VXMQ01000078.1 GCA_009841015.1 Candidatus Palauibacter denitrificans
GGCTCGCGGGAGGCGACGATGCGCGGGCCTTCTACGCCGAGACGGCCCAGGCGCTCGAAGGGTTCGTGGCCGACAAGCTCGACACCTCCGCCGCCGGGATGATCCGCGACGACCTGCGCGCCGCTCTGCTCCGCCGCGGCGCCCGCGAGCCCGCCGTCGAAGAGTACTTCGCCGTACTCAAAGCCTGCGACCGGCAGCGGTTCGCCCCGGTCGGCGCCGAGATCGAGGAACGCAAGGCCTTTCTGGCCCGCGCCGAGTCCGTGCTGTCCGCCCTCTTGGGAGAACTCCGATGACGTCCCGTCGAGCCCTCGGGCGCCGGCACGGGCTGGCGATTGCCGCGCTGCCGGCCGTGGCGCTCGCTCTGGTGCCGACGCTCGCTCCGGCCTCGGAGACCGGTCCGCCTTCGGCGACGGGAGTCGCCAGCCCGCAGGAAGCCGCGCCCGCTGCAACACCCGCCGACCGGTTCCAGGCGGGGAACAGCCTCTACCAGGCCGGAGACCATGAGGGAGCGATCGAGGCCTGGCTCGGGCTGTACGAGGACGGGTTCGAGAGCGGCGAACTCCACTACAACATCGGCAACGCCTACTTCAGGCTCGGCGAACTGGGCCGGGCGATCCTCTTCTACGAGCGCGCCAGCGTCGCACTGCCCCGGGATGAGAGCGTGCGCACGAACCTGGAACTCGCGCGCTCCATGACCGCCGACCAGATCACGCCGCTTCCCGGATTCTGGGTGCCCCGCGTCGTCGCGTGGGCGGTGCAACTCGTGCCGCGCGGGTGGCTCATCGCGATCCTGGCGCTGGGCTACCTGGGGCTGGCGTCCATCCTGCTCTACCGGCTGCTCTCCACCGGGCCGCCGCGCTGGACCCGCCACGCCGCCATCGCCGCCGCCGCGCTCACCGTTGTTGTCGGCACGAACCTCCTGATCCGTGAATTCGGCATCGGGCGCGCGGAACGCGGGGTGATCCTCCAGACGGAGGCCGCCGTCCAGAGCGCGCCTTCCGACGACCCTTCGCTGCAGTTGTTCACGATTCACGAGGGGGCCGTCGTCCGGATCGACCGGAGATCGAGCGACTGGCTCGAGATCGTGCTGGAAGACGGCAAGGTGGGCTGGGTACGAGCCGGAGACCTCGAAACGATCTAGCCGGTCGTGGCAACCCCCCGCCGCTCGAGTGTCACCCGCTTCGAGACGTTCCCGCGGGAACGCGACACGGAGGTCGCGACGCGTCAGGGGCCGACGCCAAGAGCCGTCGCCAGGTACGCGATCGTGACGAAGATGACGGGCGCCAGGGCGACGCCGAGGGCGATCGTCAGGCCGGCCCGGAAGAGTAGTGGGCCGGCGGGCAGGAGCCTGCGGCCGAGGAACTTCTGGAGCGCGATCTCGGCGGCCGGTCCGAGCGTGTAGCACGCATTGGCCGCGATCAGCCAGAACAAGCCGATCTGGAGCCATTCGAGCAGCCCGGGTGCGCCATTGAACGTCATGAAGGAGGCGACGACGGTTGCGGACAGGAGACCGCTTCCACCGATGATGAGGTTGTAGGGAAGCCGGCGCTTCTCCCACCAGCCGATGATCGCCCCGACGCGGCGCTCCGCCGGAGCCGGGTACAGGAAGTCCGCGAGGAAGGTGCCTCCGGGGACACTGCCCACCCGGAGTCCGTCGCGGGGAGACGTCGAATCCGTCAGGGCGTCGGGCTTCATCCCGGCGGTCCGAGCAGTCCGAGGAAGTTCAGGATGAAGCCGATCGTGAGGGGGATGATGGGTAGCAGCGTGACGCCGACGGCGATGGTCACGCCCGCCCGGAAGAGGAGCGGGCCGGCCGGAAGGAGCCGTTCGCCGAACAGCTTCTGGAGCGCGACCTCGACGACGGGACCCAGCGAATAGCACACGTTCGCCCACACGGCCCACCAGATCGCCCCGCGGACCAGGTCGACCGGTTGAAGCGTCGCGACCACGGCCGTGAGCGCCGCGCCGAACGCCATCGTCACGAGGCCCGTGCCGCCGACGATGAGGTTGTAGGGGAGGCGGCGCTTCTCCCACCAGCCGATGATCGCGCCGACCCGGCGCTCCGCTGGCTCGGGGTAGAGGAAATCGGCGAGAAAGGTGCCTCCGGGGACGATGCCCCGGGTCAGTTCGCCGGCGGGGGGTGGATCGGTCAGGGTGTCGTGGTTCGTCACGGGCTCGCTTCGCGGGACCTGCTCAACTCGACGTGGTCACACCGTCATACGGTCCCGTGCGCTCCGGGTTCCGCGCCGGCAGGAATTCGCTCCGGGGGCCGCCCGAAAGACCCCCGGAGCTACCCGTACCAGGCCAGGCTCAGCGCAGCGAGGCCGTCAGGCCGCGGATCGCATCGGCCAGCAGCGCCAGGCGCCGCGCATCTCCCGGCGCCGCCGCGTTGGCGGCGAGACGCGCGTCCTCGTCGAGTTCGGCGGCCACCGCGTTCAGTTCATCGAGCGTGGCGTTCCGCTCGGCGCCGGACTGGCTCTCCGCCATGTCGAGCAGCGACGCCACCCGCTCCCCGCGCTCGGCCCGGATGCCGCTGCCGCGCTGCATCTGGATCAGGTACGACCGCGCGACCGCGAAGCTCGCGGGCCAGTCGAACCGCTCCTGGTTCTGCACGTTCGAGTCGCCGACCATCACCGACATCGCGGCGTCGATCTCCGCCTGCGACAGGTGCTCGCTGGCGGCGAGCTGGAACACGTCCACGCCGCGCGCGATCTCCGCGCCGTAGATCGCACCGTTGTGCCAGTACGCCGACCAGTAGCCGCCGCTCAGCATCTCCACCGCATCGAGGGGGCCGCGGTCGAAGTAGGCGATCTCGAACGGATTCTCCGGGTCCGTGAAGTCGAAGATCGAGAGGCCGCCCTGGTACCAGCCCTGCACCATGATGTCGCGGCCGGGCACGGGGATCATGGAACCGTTGTGGGCGACGCAGTTCTCCTGCTCCGTCTGCGGCACCGGCAGCTTGTAGTAGCCCGCCAGCTCCATCTTGCGGTCGCGGATCGTGAAGATCGCGTTGGCGCCCCACGTCTCCGGATCGGAGCCGCGGCAGCGCGGCGCACCGCCGCCGCCCCACTCGTCCGTGAAGACGATCGCCGTACCGTCGTTGTTGAAGGTCGCCGAATGCCAGTAGGCGAAGTTCGGATCGACGACCTGGTCGATGCGGGTCGGATTCTCGGGGTCGGAGATGTCCAGCAGGATGCCGTTCCCCGCGCAGGCTCCGGCGGCGAGCCCCAGATCCGAGCGCACGGTGATGTCGTGGCACTGGTTCGTGAGACGGGACGCCTGTGTACCTTCGCCGTGGTCGCCTCCCGCCCACAGCCCCGCGATATCCCCGGTCTCGGGGTCGGCGAAGATGCGCGGCATGTTCACGACTTCGGCGTTCTCCGGCGCATCCATCGGCACTTCGATGATCTCGATCCGGAACAGCGCCGTGTTCTCGTCCTCCTCGGCC
>VXMQ01000141.1:0-3750 GCA_009841015.1 Candidatus Palauibacter denitrificans
ATGTGTAAAACAGACCGCCTCCGGTGGCGAACCGGGCGCCCGTGGCAGTCGGCACGATCCCGGCGCACAACGTCGACGTGGGTGGCACGGCCACCGTGCCCGTCGCGGGCTACTTCAGCGACGCCGACGGCGACGCGCTGACGTACAGCGGTTCCTCGTCGAACCCCGCCGCCGCCACGGTGAGCGTCGAGGGTTCGACCGCGACGGTGACCGGTGTCGCCAGAGGAAGTGCGGTTGTCACTATCACAGCAGCCGACCCGGATGGCCTCCAGGCCAACCAGGGCTTCAGCGTCACGGTGGGCCAGGATGGCGTGAGAAGGGCCACGGTCGCGATCTTCGGTCTGCGGAATCCGAACGACCGGAACCAGTCGGTCAACCCGAGCGAAGTCAGCGGCGCGGTGACCGTGCTGCTCGACGTGCAGTACAACGATGAGACGGTGACGGGTATCGCCCTCACGCTGGGCGACAACGTCATCTCGTGCCGCGGCACGTCGAGCGACGCGAACCAGGCCATTGCGGGTCTCGCGGAGTCCGGCGGCGCGGTCGAGGTCGACTGCTATCTGAACACCGCCGCGGTCATGGGCGAGTGCATGGGCGAGCAGTTGATGCCGGCCTACGCCAACGGCGAATACGCCCTCGGCGCGCAGATCACGACGGACGGCGGGACGCGCGAGTCGCTGGGGACGCAGCAGGTCACGCTGAAGAACTCCGGCCGCATGGAGGTCGCGCACAGCGGCGGCAACTCGGTCATCAAGGGCGGCATGCAGATGTACGGCGGCCCGACGGCCGACGACAACATGAACGCGTTCCACGTCTGCCCGGTGGCCTACGACGGCACGATGGTCGGCAAGGTCTCGCTCCGGGCGCTGAGCACGGGCGCAGCGAAGGCCGAGCCGCACCAGGCGGCGACATCGCTGGCCTTCAAGGCGCCGACGACCGCACCGGCCGCCAGCTTCAACGGCGCTGCCGTGGAGATGGAGGGTCCGTTCTCGTGGGACGTGAACTCTGCGTGGAACGCCGCTGTCGAGGATGAGGGTCCCGGCGGACGCGAGCACTGGGTCTTCGCGGCCGAGACGATCGAGGACGACGGCGGTCTGGACGTGAGCAGCAAGTTCGCGAACATGAACCCGTACGGCCCGTACTACTTCGACTTCAAGGCGCCCGTTGCGCCGGAAGAGTTGACGGTCGGCTCCAAGGCGTCCAGCGCCGAGGCGATCGACAAAGTGACGTATTCGTCGGGCAGCTTCTTCGTGGACGCGACCGACATGGGCGCCGGTGTCGCTGCTTCCAGCGTCTCCGTCGGCGACTGCGCGATGAACTCGCCGTACGGTCCGGGCGAAGGCGGAGCGTCGGTCGCGGCGCACCGGGTCGACCGCAGCAAGGTCGGGTTCGAGGCCATGTACACGGACGTCATGGGCATCGCCGACCTGGCCGAGGAAGATGCCACGCGCACGGCCTTCACACCGGCCGGCGCCGACGACAACGGGGCGGACTGCTACGTGGCGGAACTCGCCTCGCTGACCGACAAGCTCGGCAACGCCTGGATGGGCGGTAAGACGCCCTCCAGCTGGCTGCAGTCCCTGCCCTTCGGCGTCGACAAGACCAAGCCGGTGATCGAGGACGTCGAGTTCGATGGCTCCAAGGCGTTCAACGCGGCCGCTGATCCCGTGATCGAGTTCGAGATCCAGAATCCGAAGCTCGCATCGGGCGACAACGGCACGGCCGTGACGGCCACGAACGCGAGCGTGACGATTCCGGGCGCGACGGCGGCCGCCGAACCGCCCTCCGTCGGCACTGTCGCATTCGACCTCTCGGCGGATGACAATGCGACGGCGACGGTCAGCGGGCTGCCCAAGGACGGCGAATACACCGTCACGGTGACGGTCCGGGACGGCGCGACTCCGCGGAACAAAGCCACACACATGGAGACGCTCGTCCTCGATACGACCGATCCGACCTTCTCGGGCAGCGGTCCCAGCGGTGCGATGGAAGGCACGGCGACGCTCGGCGTCAACGTGTCCGGCGTGCTGAAGGACGCGACGGCCGGTATCAAGAGCTACACGCTGTCGATCCGCGACAACTCCGATCCGAACAGTGCAAGTCTGTCTCCGTTCTTCTGCGAGGCCGCGGATCCTGTGGTCGCCGAAACCCGGTGGGAGGACGTCGAAGTGATGGGCAAGGGCGCGAAGAGCATCGACATCGATCGCACCCTGACCCTGAAGCGACCCGCGGGAGGCGCTGCGGTGACGACGGCGGAATCGTTCTGCGTGTTGCTCCAGGCTACGGATGCGACAGCCGGCGCCGGCAACAGCAAGGACTTCTCCCTCGGCACGTTCACCGCTACCTGGACGGCCCAGGCAGTAATCGCGCTCACCGGGACTCTGGGCGACGCCACGGAGGACACGATCCCCGAGGCCGGCACCGGCACGTTCAGCGTCGCACTGAGCCAGCAGCCGACGGGTGACGTCACGGTGGCGATCACTGGGGGCGCGGCGGGCCTGAAGGCAGCGCCTGCGGCGGCTGCAACAGCCACGTCGCTGACGTTCACGACGACCGACTACAGTACCGCTCAGGCGATCACGGTCACTTCCGAGGCCGATAAGAACCTCGCGTGGGAGTCGGGAACGTTCACGCTGACCGCCTCCGGTGGCGGTTATGATGGCGTAACGGTCAAGACCGCGAGCGTCACGGTGAACGATCCGGATGTCGAGTTCGACCTCGGCGACGATCCCGTGTCGATCACGGAGGGCACCAATGCGGAAGTCACCATCACCGCGACGCGGGGCGACACGCTCACCGCCGAGTCTCTCACGGTGAGCTTCGAGGGCACGACAGCGAACACGGCGGACGCCGAGTTTACGGTCAAACTTGGCGACGCAGCCGCAAGCAATACGCAGACTCTCGAGATTCCGGCAGGCGAGACGTCCGCTTCGATTACGGTCACGGTCACGGCGTTGCAGGAGACCGGCGATGCCAATGACGACAGTATCACCGTGACCATCTCCGGTGCTGGCGACAGCGGCAATCACTTCCCGGACGACGGGATCACGATCACCATTGTCGACGACGACAAATAACGACGACTGAACTTCGCCGCTCAGGCGGCAAGCCATCGGTCGGCAGGAAGGGAAAGGGCCCCGCGATCGCTCGCGGGGCCCTTTCTTTGTGGGAGACCGTGCTTGCCGCAGGGCGGGAAGTCGTGTAGCGATAGGGGATGCGGGTCTCATCGTTGGCGCGGAGAGGTTCTCCATCGTCTCCCCGGCGGACAGTCGCCGTCGCCATTCTCGTATCGGCCGGCGCATGGTTCGCCGCCTGCTCGGATTCAGGCACCGGGCCCGGTCCGGAGCCGTCCACCCCCAACCGCGCGCCCGTCGCGACGCAGACGATCCCTGACCGGGACGTAGCGCTCGGAGATACCCTGGAGATCGAACTCGGCGCGCACTTCCGGGATCCGGACGGGAATGCGCTCACCTGGCGCGTGGCGTCATCGAGCCCGGCGGTGGCGTCGGCGACGGCGGCGGGGAGCCGACTGAGCGTGGCGGCGCTGGCGCGTGGCACGGCGACGATCACGGTCACGGCGGCGGACCCGGCCGGGCTCGAGGCGTCGCTGGACTTCGAGGTCACGGTCCCCAACAGCGGCCCGGCGCCCGCCGGCGAGCTTGCCGATCTGGAGCTGAAGCTGGGTACGGAGGCGGAGGTGGACGTTACCGCGGCCTTCGCCGATCCGGACGGGGACACCCTGACCTTCCG